>CAYZFD010000016.1:5996-32218 GCA_964477735.1 uncultured Flavobacteriaceae bacterium | reverse complement strand
CAATCAGAATGTTTTTATTCACTTGCTCTGGCTTTCCATAAATATATACAAATCCACCTGCCCTAACTTCTGCATCTACAAATTTCGATGCTTTTATGCGGGCTTCACCTCCTGCGCTTATCCGAACTGTGGTTTGGTTTGTTTCTAAAGAGGATGCTTCGAGAGTACCTCCAGAATTTATGTTGACTTGTTGATTTAACGCGGCCCCTTTAGCGTTGACGATACCTCCCGAAACTGCCTTAATATCTAATTTTTGTACATCTAGAACAGCATCTATCTCTGCGCCTTCTTGGGTTTTTAGTGAAATATAGGGTTGCATCAACGCTTCTGTAACGGAGACAAAAGCCCCTTCGTTGGCATCAATAACTTGGATGGTTTTATTGAAAAATATTTCAATATTAGTTGAAAACCCACTAAACCTTTTCTTTAACTTCATTCGAAGTTTTAAAGTGCCATTTTTGTTGTTTACTTGAACATATTGATTATTCTCTCCTGAAATCACCAATTTATTTTCTGAAGAGGGCGTCATTGTAATGTTTATGCCATCGAAAACTTTTAATTCATCGAAGTCGCCCAACTTCACCTCGCGTTCCTGAGCGAGAAGCGAAATGCTCAGTAGTAAAAAAAATAGGTTTTTCATTTTTATTGATTTTGCAGTTTTGTTACTAAACAAATTTAGTAAATGTTATTCATAGGCTGTTAATGTCATCTCGATCTGTTTTTTTACCAAGTCTGCTTCTAGAATTTTTACACGAACGGCATCACCTAGCTGAAAAACTTTTTTGGTTCTAGAGCCTATTACAGAAAAATGTTGCGGATCAAAATGATAATAATCTCCCGGAATGTCTTTTAAACGAATCATGCCTTCACACTTACTTTCTATGAGCTCTATGAATATGCCGCGTTCTATAACTCCAGAAATTACGGCATCAAATTCTTTGCCAATATATTTTGAAACATATTTCACTTGCATATACTTTATGGAATTACGCTCTGCTTTTGTGGCCACTTGCTCCATAAACGAGCTGTGTTTACATTTAGACTCTAGCTCCTTGATGGTTGTTTTCTGGTTGAGAAGATAGGCCTCTAAAAGTCGATGTACGAGTACATCTGGATATCTTCGAATGGGTGAGGTAAAGTGGGTGTAATGGTCGAAAGCTAAACCATAATGACCTATATTTTTGGTGCTATACTCAGCTTTACTCATACTGCGGATAGCAAGGGTGTCGATAAGATTTTGCTCTTTTGTTCCCTTGATATCTTTTAGCAATTTATTGATAGAATTTGAGAGTTGCTTTTTTGTTTGCACTTGAATTTTATAACCAAACTTAGTGCACATGCGTTGAAGATTGGCTAGTTTATCTACATCAGGTTCATCATGAATTCTGTATACGAAAGGGGGTTCTGGTTTTTTGTTGGCTATAAATTCTGCTACTTTTTTGTTGGCTAGTAACATATATTCTTCGATAAGCTTATTAGCGTTTTTAGATTGCTTAATAAAAACATCTGTAGGTTCTTGTTCTTCATTAAGTTGAAAACGCACTTCTATTTTGTCAAAAGAAATAGCCCCTGATTGCATACGTCTTTTTCTAATTTTCTTTGCTTTTTCGTGGAGGTCTAAAATAGCTTCTAATAGGGAATTTGATATTTTTTCTTCCTTTTGGCTAAGCGAAATGTTTTCTGGTATGATGTTTTTTTTAGTTTCAATTAATATTTCGGCCTCTTCATAAGCGAGTCTTTTATCAGAATTTATGATTGTTTTTCCATACCATTCATTAATAATTTGAGCGTGTTGATCTATTTCAAAAACAGCAGAAAAGCAAAGTTTATCTTCATTTGGCCTTAATGAACAAACCTGATTAGACAAAACTTCAGGAAGCATCGGAACGACACGATCTACTAAATATACAGATGTTGCACGCTTCTCTGCCTCTTCCTCTAAGATTGTATTTGTCGCTAAATAATAGGAAACATCAGCAATATGTACTCCAACTTCTATATTATTGTTTTCTAAAACTTTATAAGAAATAGCATCATCAAAATCTTTAGCGTCATGGGGGTCAATAGTGAAAGTAAGTGTTGATCTAAAATCCCTTCTATTTTTAATTTCATCTTTCTTGATGTGGGTGTCAATATTGGTGGCAGCTGCTAATACATCATCTGAAAAAACATAAGGAAGATTAAATTCTTCGAGAATTCCATGAATTTCAGCTTGATGGGTGCCAGGTAGTCCTAATATTTTTAATATTTTAGCAGAAGGAAGACCGTTTTCCCCCCAATTTTCTACCTCAATTACAACTTTTTGGCCTTCCTCTATTTCCTTTTGTTGTTTAATATGAAAATGAGGTTTATCGGAACCACAAAAAACAACAGGTCCTTTATTAGTGAATTGAAGTATCCCAACAAAACGATTGGTTTTTCTCTTAATTATTTCAATAACTTCTGCTTCCTTTCTTCGACTTGTCTTACTGTTAAACAATAAAATCTTTACAAGATCTCCATCGGTTGCAGTGCCTCTATTTTTTTCCCTAACAAAAACATCATCCTCTAATTGATCTGAAATTATGTATGCATTTCCATCTTTAGTCGCATCTAGATAACCTTCATAAACACTTGCTTTTACTGCTGATTTATATTTTCCTCTCTCTATTTCTATCAACTCTTTTTTAGCTGTTAGGCGAGTTAATATTTTTATCACATGGTTTCTTCCACTCGCATCACTGATGCCAAATTGTGCGCAAATTTGCTTGTAATTAAATGACTTGGTATTGTTTTTCTTAAAGAAAGTCTGAACAGCAGTTGCTATATTTTTCTGTACTTTCTTTTTATTCTTCTTTGGCATTTTCCTAAATTCTACACGAAATTAGCCCTTATTATTGGAATCAAAAAAGCCTGCTGTTAACATTGCTAACAATCATCATTAATATTCTTTTATTTAAAAATAGAATTTAGAGACTATTATAGCTTGTTGATAAGCCTAATAAATATTTCTACTTTATAATAATCAACAGATTATAAACAAAAAATATATAGTTTAAATTATTGATTTATAATTATTTATATATATTATTAAATTATGTTCATAAACTCAAATGTTAATATATAGAAGCTTTTTAGTTGTTAAAAAACCTATTTGATTTTGTTCATAAACAGAAGTCATATTTTAAATAAAAAGCAACAACTAAACCCTCACACCTAAATCTGTTGATAACTCCAAACTTTTAAGCACTTATTGACATGTTTTGAACAAGCTTTGTTAAAAAATGTACCTTTGCTTATCAAATATAAACCCATGCAAATATTTATAGGAAACGACCATGCGGGCCCTGCCTACAAAAATGCTATTAAAAATCATTTAGAATCCAAAGGTTATCAAGTGAAGAACTTTGGAACAGATACCCCCGACAGTGTGGATTACCCTGATTTTGTACATCCAGTAGCATCAGGAGTGGATAGAAATGAGGTGCCCTTTGGAATTATTATTTGTGGTAGTGGTAATGGCGCATCTATGACTGCAAACAAGTACAAAAATGTTCGTTGTGCGCTTTGTTGGACTAAAGAAATTGTGGCGCTTGCACGTTCTCATAATAACGCCAATATATTAAGTATTCCAGCAAGATTTGTTTCCGAAAATCAAGCTATAGAAATGGTTGATGTTTTTTTAAACACAGCTTTTGAAGGTGGCCGACACCAAAACAGAATAGATAAAATACCTATTTGTAGTTAATGGCCGAAAACCACCAGCATAAAGAAAAAAATTTACTGATTTCTATATTTCTCAATATAGGCATAACTCTTGCGCAAACCATTGGAGGATTTGTGTCTGGAAGTTTAGCACTATTAAGCGATGCACTCCATAACTTTAGTGATGTTATTTCTTTAGTGATAAGTTATGGAGCAAAAAAACTCGGTAAAAAAAAAGCATCAACTGCGAGAACATTTGGTTTCAAAAGAGCAGAAATATTAGCTGCTTTTATCAACGCTTCTACTTTATTGGTTGTTGCTATTTTACTTATTATTGAGGCTATTCAGCGGTATCAAAATCCTCAAAAAATTAATGCTTTATTGGTTATCATTTTGGCTGCCGTTGCTATAGTAGCCAATGGCTTTAGCGTATTGTTGATAAGAAAAAACACCCACAATGACCTAAACATGAAATCGGCCTATTTACACCTTTTTTCCGATATGTTGGCTTCAGTTGCGGTGCTTGTAGGTGGTATATTGATGCATTTATATAATATTTTTTGGGTTGATAGTCTCCTCACTTTTGCCATAGCGTGTTATTTAATTTTTATGAGTTTTGATCTATTGAAAGAATCAACCATGATGTTAATGCTTTTCACACCAAAACACATTTCTGTTGATTTGGTAATTCAACAGATTCTTCAAAATCATTCGGTGAAAAACATTCATCACATTCATCTTTGGCAACTGAACGAACAGGAAATACACCTTGAGGCTCACTTAGATTTGAAAAACAATGTTTCTGTTAAAGAATTTCAGTCCATCAGAAAGGAATTGGAAAGTCAATTATTAGAAAAATTTTCGATTAATCATATCACCATTCAACCCGAATTTGGATTAGAGGGAGAAAAAGACATCATTATTCAAGACTAATGGAATGGAAGTGCTATAGTTGGGCTGAATTAACCAGAAACACACTCTATAAAGTAATGGCTTTGCGGGCTGCTGTTTTTGTAGTTGAGCAAAATTGTGTTTACCAAGATTTAGATGGTAAAGATGAAAAAGCACATCATTTACTGGGCTTTCAGGACAACAGTCTAGTGGCCTATGCCCGCTTGTTTAAGTCAGGGGATTATTTTAAAGAAAAAAGCTTTGGGAGAGCAGTAGTAAAAGAAAGTCACAGAAAAAGTGGTATAGGGCATCAACTTGTCATTGAATCTTTAAAAGCCCTAGACCAATTAGAAAAAGGAGGAGAAGTTAAAATTTCTGCTCAAGCACATCTTGAAAACTTTTATGCACAACACGGTTTTAAAACCCAAGGAGCACCCTATTTAGAGGATAACATTTCCCATTTAGCAATGTATAGAAGCAGCTAATCTTGTTCCATTTTTTCTTTCCATTGGCTAAGAATATCTTTCATAGGTGTTTCAAAATCCTCAATTTCTTTTTTTGAGTTGTAGATCAAAAAACCAACCCCTAAAAAAGCATTTCCTAAACTCGATTCTCTGTGTAAGCGAAAAGCCTCCTTTATTTTTCTTTTTATACGATTGCGTGTCACTGCTGAAGAAAAAGACTTCTTGGGAACGCTTATGCCAAACTTCAATCGCAATTCATTCATATTCTTTTTGGGTAAAAAAATAAGGCGATAGGGTCCATAAGAAAATGAGGTTCCCACTTCAAAAACCCACGCTATCATGTCTGCGTTTTTGAGTCGCATTGATGCAGGAAAACCAAATGGTTTTTTCATTCTAAAAGTTGTTTTTAAAATACCTAAAACAAAGATTAAAATTCAATCGCATTGTTCGTGCTTTCCACGTCGGCCATTAATCCTGAAGGATCTATATAGATTCCTTTAATCTGGTTTAAAGGTTTATCGAGATGCAATTTGTAATCTGGAAAAGCCCAAGGCCAATCTTTCAAAACAGTTCGTTTCACGTCTGCTCCGTATGGATTTTTCTTTTCTCCACGCATCATTCTTAGTGGGATATAGAAGCTCTCATATGAACCGTCTTTATAGACTACGACCAAATCGATAGGCATTGGCATTAATCCTTTTCGTTTTAAGAGCACCTCCGTTTGATTTTCCTCTTTTTCTGAAACGTTTTCAATGGCATAATCTATGGTATTGGTGGTTTGTGTCCAGTCAACCAAATACCAATCTAGTTGAATACCAGAAACTTTTTCGGCCACACGCTTAAAGTCGTTTGGGGTAGGATGTTTAAAACCAAATTCTTCAAAATATCTGTGCAAAGTTTTTTGAAGATTTTCGTGCCCAATCACATATCCCAATTGTGCCAAAAAAACAGCCCCTTTGCTATAGGCCGAAACGCCATAGGCGCGATTATAGGCATAGCGGTCTGCGTGAGTCGATAGTGGCTGTTCCATACCCGAAGCCACCAAGGCATAATACCCCCTATAGTAGCCCAAAAAAGGGTTTTCTTGTTTCTCGTCTAAAATTTCATTTTCTGCAAGACTCGAAATGTATGACGTAAATCCTTCATCCATCCACTCGTGTTTAGATTCGTTTGTTGCCAAAATATGTTGAAACCACGCATGAGCCATTTCGTGTGCCGTAACGCCAAACAAACTCCCAAAACTCCTTTTACCTGTAATGAGGGTACACATGGCATATTCCATACCCCCATCACCTCCTTGAATAACGGAATATTGCTTCCATGGATATGGTCCAATATGCTTGTTGAAAAACGCCATTAAACGCACGGTTGGTTCTTGTAATTTTTTCCAATTTTCAATTATTTCTGGGTCGTTTTTATATAAAAAATGAAGCTTAACGCCCGAAGGACCGTCAACGACATCGTGTAAATAATCAGGATCAGCAGCCCAAGCAAAATCATGAACATTTGGGGCATCAAACAACCATGTCAGATTTTTGGAACGTGTTTTTTTGGTTTTTTCGGCATAGCCATGCCCCACTTCTTCAGGATTTTGCAAATAGCCTGTTCCACCCACAACATAATCTTTGTCAAGGGTGATGGCCACCTTATAACTTCCCCAAACGCCATGAAATTCGCGCCCAATATAGGCATTGGCATGCCAGCCCTCATGATCATATTCGGCCAATTTTGGATACCATTGGGTCATGGACAGCGCCACACCTTCCTTGTTGTTGCGTCCACTACGACGAATTTGCTTAGGCACCTGGCCATCAAAATCTAAGCGAAGCAAAGTGGTTTGTCCAGGAAGCAAAGCTTTGTTGAGACGAACGCTTAAAATGGTTTCTTCTTCTTCGTAAGAAAGCGGAGCACCATCTTGGGTTAGGTTAGACACTCTCAAATAACCCACTTCGTTTTCGTTTAATTCGGCTATCCTACTTCCAACTCGTGGGTCGGGATCTGAAATATTTCTTGAGCGCACATCCATTTCACTTCCAGGTTGGAAAGCATTAAAAAACAAATGATAAAAAACTTGTTTAAGTGTGTCGGGAGAGTGATTGGTATAGGTAATGACTTGACTGCCTTTATACCTAAATGTTTTCACATCCATAGTAACCCCCATGTTGTAGTTGGCTTCTTGTTGCCAACCAAGGGTTGCACTACTTTGAGCCCAAAGGGCTGGAGAAATCAGTATAATTAAAAGAATTTTTTTCATGTTTTATTATTTCATGCCAGCCATTCGAAGGGCGTTGTAGGCGTTTACAATTCGACCAGATTTACAAATATTTTTAAAAGCAACAGCTCCCGATTCCACAGCGACCTCGGTCTGAATAGGCGTACCGCTATTCATGAGTAGTTGCTTGACTTCTTTGGCTTTCATTTCTGGAAAATAGGAACGCACAAGCGCTGCTACACCACTAACTGCAGGTGCCGCCATAGAAGTTCCTCCTGCAAACTCATATTTATTATTGGGATAACAGGACCAAATGTCGTCTCCTGGAGCAAAAACATCAACATGTTCACTTCCATAATTCGAAAAACCAGCAACCATGTCAGCACCGTTGCTAGGAGCAAGAGCACCCACGGTTATAAAAGTATCAGAGATTTCTTTGCCCTCACTATTGACGTCATTTGGAAAAACCGAATGCTCAGGGTTATCAATGTTGAAAGATTCGTTTCCAGCAGCATTGACTATGAGCACATTATTTTTAGCCGCATAAGCAATAGCATCCCAAACCCATTCGGGATGTGTAGAATAATATTTACCAAAACTAGTGTTGATGATTGAAGCACCATTGTCAACAGCATAGCGAATGGCCAAAGCAATGTCTTTGTCATATTCATCGCCATTAGGAACAGCTCGAATGGGCATGATTTCTACGTTTGAAGCCACGCCGTTCATCCCAATGCCATTGTTGCGTTCTGCCGCAATAATTCCAGAGACATGTGTGCCATGTTCCGCGCTGTCTTTGTTTGGTCCGATGACGTTAGCATTTCCATAACCCCGGTCATCAATGTCATCAACATCATCGCCAACAGCAGCCCTGCCATCAAAACTAAGGTTGTAGTGAAAGTCAACCTGGTCTGATAGGTATTGATGATAATCTTCCAAGTCTTTAACAGAGATTTTATTTTGATCTAAAAACAGCAAAAAACCTTTTGCTTCATTTAGTTGAGGATCTGTGCTTTCTATTGCTTGAATTTCTTCTATACTATAGTCTGCCTTACCAAAATGTGTTTCCATTGCTTTTTTTGATTTGGGGAGCAGGCTCATCATTTGATCGATTTGGGTTTTTTGAGCTTGAGCTTCTCCAAGTTTTTTTTCATGTTCCGATTTGGCTTTTTGATAGATAGCAGAGCCATCATCTCCTTTTTTGAGGATTCGGGTCAGCTCTAAGTTTTCTCCGTCTGAATCTCCTAAAAAATTCCAACCATGAACGTCGTCAACATAGCCATTTTTGTCATCATCTATTCCATTATTAGGAATCTCATCATTGTTGGTCCAAATCACACCATCTAAATCTTCATGCTCAATATCTATTCCAGAATCAATAACGGCCACAACAACTTTTTGTCCCCGTTTGTTTTTTAACAGCGCGTCATAGGCTCGCTCAATGCTCATACCAGGGAGCGAGTCTAGGATAACATCTTTATGGCTCCAAGATTTTTTTTCATCGTCAGAAAGTTCAAACACCTTTTGGGGAAGCGTGCTTACTTTTTCGGGGTTGGTTTTGATCAGCGTAGTACTTCCGCACCCCATTAGGGTTAGGGCAGTCCATGTGAATGTAACAATAAGGCGAATTTTCATATTAAAAATTTAAGGATTAAAACGTTCGTTAAAGTTATAACTTTTGTGATAACGCACCCCCTTTTCGGTTATTTTAACATCAATCAGTGGGTGATGAGGGTCGTGTTCTAAAAACAGTACATAATTGTTTTCTGCTGCCTGTTTAAGAAATCGACCTTTTTCTTCAAGGGTGAGCAGGGGCCGGGTGTCATATCCCATTACGTAAGGCAAAGGGACATGGCCGGCTGTGGGGAGCAAATCTGCACAAAAAACAAGAGTGTTTCCTTGATATTCAATAAACGGAATCATTTGTTTGTCGGTGTGCCCATCAACAAACAAGGCAGAAAAGCCCATTTCTTCGAGCCGTTGAAATTTTTCACCAGATCGATTTATAAATTTTAAACGTCCAGCTTCTTGCATGGGCCATAGATTTTCTGAAAGAAACGAGGCTTTTTCACGGGCGTTGGGTTGGGTGGCCCACTTCCAATGGGCCTCATTTGTCCAAAAAACAGCTTGTTTGAAAGCGGGTTCGTAGCCAGTTCTATTTTTATTCCATTGAATGCAACCGCCACAGTGGTCAAAGTGGAGATGTGTTAAAAACACATCGGTAATGTCATCCCGATGAAATCCGTGTTGTTTAAGTGATTGATCAAGATTAAAATTTCCCCATGGTTTATAATATCCAAAAAACTTGTCGGATTGTTTGTTTCCCATTCCTGCATCAATCAATATGAGTCGATTTCCATTTTCGATGAGCAATGATCGGGCAGCAATATCGATGAGGTTGTCGTTGTCGGCAGGGTTTGTGCGTTGCCACAAAGTTTTGGGTACAACTCCGAACATGGCGCCTCCGTCGAGCTTAAAATTTCCGGTTTCTATTGGGTATAGTTTCATCTTTTTAATTTTGGAAGGGGTATAATTCCAACCATTTGTGAAAGATACGAATTTAAAAAACCCAATTCTTTGACATGGGTTTTTAGCGGTGAATTAAGATCGCCTGAAGTGCTTTTCCATAGGCTACCATGGCCTTTATTTCTTTCACGCTAGCCAGTCGCTCTTTTTGCATCACCAAAACGCCGCCACCATTACACTCAATATGATAGTAATCATGACTTTCGAAAAAGAGAACCAGCTCGGTATTAAAAAGAGAGATAACATCTTGGTTTTTTTCCCCTTGTAAAAAAAATCGGCGAGAAAAGTCTGGGAACTTATCGAGGTCAATATCATTATATCCCGCCAAATGGTAGATGCGCTCTAAAAGCCCCTCCCGATCTAAGGTGAATGATGGAATGGGTTCGGGCAGTTGAAAATATAACATGGTGCTTCGCACCACTTCTCGAGCAATAAAAGCCCCTTCGCTAAACTCTATGTCGAACGCCGAAAAATCACCCAAAGGACTATCTATGCGATTCGAAATTTGGACGATGGATTTGTTTTCAAAATATAAAAAATCGTTGAGAAAACTGAGCTTTAATAGCCTATTTGGGGAATAATTCCAGTCGAGCTCTGTGGCAGTTTCACTGATTTGCCGCTGCCTTCGAGTTAAATATTTACTGATCATTGGAATTTGATCGAGTGGCAGTAGTTTTCGAATAGCAAAGGGATGTTCGGAATCGGCTTCGTGGGTGTCAAGGCCAATAATTTCAAAATTTCCACCACTTCTTTCAAATGAGGCTTGGTAATTGTGAATGTTTTCCAAAACAGTGTGATCTACAAAATCGCATAGTGAAAAATCTACCACCACGTCTTCTGTGGGTGCAATGGCTTCTAGCTTCATTTTGAGTTTAAAGAAATTTAAGAAATTGCAAAAGTTTTTGACACTTACATAATAACTGTCTTTTTCACGCTCTTTAAACATGAGCACATTTGGCTTAAGAAGATTTCTGGTAAATAGCGACAAGGATTGATTTAGAATTAGGTGGGTGATTAGGGTGCATACAATCCCTATGGAAATCCCTGTAATAAGGTCGGTTAGCAGGGTGCTTATTAAAGTACACAAGAATATAAACAACTGTTCGCGCCCCACTCGATATAACCTTCCCAACAGTGAGGGAGCGGCCAATTTATAGCCAGTATAGACTAAAATAGCCGCCAAGGCTGGTAAAGGAATTCGTGTGAGTTGCGCACTAAATACCAACACAAAAATTAATAAAAGCGTGGCATGAAAAAAGTTTGAAGAGCGGTTCGTTCCGTTGTTGTTTACATTTACGGAGCTTCTAGCAATGACCGTAACCACATTGAGTCCTCCTAAAAAACCACTAATCACAGTGGCTACTCCAAGGGCTTTTAAATCCTTGTTGGCGTTGGATCTTCTTTTAAGAGGGTCGAGTTTGTCAACGGCTTTGATGCTCAGCAATGACTCAATACAGGAAATGAGCGTTATGGAAAAAACAATCCCCCAAAAAGTGCTATTCGTGAGCAATGAAAAATCGGGTTTAGGAAAATTTCCTAGTAAATCATCGGGGATTTGGATCATTAAATTTTTGGGCACAGGAAAGGTTGTTTGCTGAAAAACTTCGAAATAATAATGAAGCCCTATAGACAAAACCACCACCCACATGGGCGCAGGGATTAGGTTGAAATAGCGGTTTCTGATTTTTGAGTAAAAAATCATAATAAACAAGCTGGCTACTCCAATCGTTGCCGCAAGCCAAATACCTTCATTGTGGCTTTGTAACAATTGACGAAGCGCATTGGGCATTTTGGCAAGCAAATGAATTGTACTGCCTGAAGCTTCTAAATGGCCAATCATCACAAAAAACTGTTTGGCCAAGATGCTAATTCCAATAGCTGCGAGCATTCCCTGAATCGCAGACGAAGGGAAGAAATCACTGAGCGACCCCAATCTTAAAAACCCTAGTAAAACCATCAGCACTCCCGACACAATAATGGCTGCAAGTGTCGCCAAATACCCTGTGTACATGTCTCCATCTCCAAATGTGGTGATGGCACCCAAAATCACCACAACCAAGCCATTTCCTGGGCCAGTAATGGTGACGTGTGAACCGCCAAGGAAAGCTACAATAACTCCCCCAACAACTGCAGCAATAATGCCCGAAATAGGAGGTGCCCCTGAAGCCAAGGCGAGTCCCAAACCTAATGGAAGGGCAATGAGCGAAACTACAAAGCCCGAGAACAAATTTCCAGGAAGCTGTTTTCCAAAAGAAGCGAGTTTTTGTTGACGACTCTTTCTCATCTGACGATCAATACATCGGTGGGTAGTTCGGACAAAATATGTTCTAAATCGTGTGGAAACAAGCGATCCCATAAAGAACCTTTTTCGGGCGCATTCATCACTAGTAAATCGGCGCGAACGATTCGTGCATAGTGGCCAATCGAATAACCACGTCGACCAAAAATGGGTTGAGTCGCTACGGTTAATTGTTGCGTTAACTCTTGTGGAAGCTTTCCAATCAATGCTTTGACCCGCA
This sequence comes from uncultured Flavobacteriaceae bacterium, assembly GCA_964477735.1. Lineage (GTDB taxonomy): Bacteria > Bacteroidota > Bacteroidia > Flavobacteriales > Flavobacteriaceae > CAYZFD01. Next base: position 19,922 of record CAYZFD010000016.1, on the reverse strand, counting down.
TTTCTTCTCTACGCCGCAAACGCTCTTTGTGCACAGAAACTTTTCGCAACCCATAATCATCGTCGGCTTTGGCAGCTACTTCTTGCTCAGGCACTTCTTCAACAATCGTCAATTTTTTAGCGCTCAGGCACTTCGCAACTCCAAAAGCAGTTTTGATGGCTAGAGGAGTTTTGGGGTTTTCCAGACCGTTCACCACAATGTGTTGACAGGCAACTCTTTCTATAGAAGGTTTAATAAGCAACAATACAGAACAAGCTGCTTGGCGGGTCAGTTTTCGAGCAATGGACCCAACATAATATTGCAGAATTCCCTCGCGCTGTAAGGCGCCAATCATAAGTAAATCGGCTTGGTGGGTGTCACAAACTTTCTGAAGAACCTCAACAGGTTTTCCTAATTGCCAAACCACCTCATGAGAAGGAATATTCGAAGGAAAACTTTGAATTAGTGTGTTTAATAATTCTTTTTTTTCAGGGCTTTCTTCACCCACATGAACCAGCACCAAATGCGCCTCAAAAAAGGATGTTAACCTCAGTGCTTCAAAAAGATTGGCGTGTAAGTTTGGAGAAAAAGCAACTCCAACAACAATAGTGTTATAGGTTTTGGACATTGCTCTAAAATAAGAGAAATTTTTAAATTGCTCGATTAATCAGAAATTTTCACCACTTTTTGTCTGGATTGCTGCCCAGAGACGATTTCGATGGTGTTTTTTTTGATCTTGAAATGCGTGGCCAAGGCAGCAATGACGGCTTGGTTTGCTTTTCCGTCGACCGCAGGAGCTTGCACCCAAACCTTGAAACCGTTTTTGAACGCGACTATTTTAGTCAATTTGGCATTGGCAATTACAGCAATTTCAATCAAGCGTTCCAATCGTAGGAGGTTAATCGTTGAGTTTCAACACCGCCATAAAAGCTTGCTGTGGGATTTCGACATTTCCCACTTGGCGCATTTTTTTCTTTCCTTTCTTTTGCTTTTCGAGGAGTTTACGCTTTCGGGTGATATCACCACCATAACATTTGGCGGTTACGTCCTTTCTTAGCGCTTTAATGGTTTCGCGCGCAATAATTTTGGCTCCGATGGCGGCCTGTATCGGAATGTCGAACTGTTGGCGCGGAATGAGCTCACGCAGCTTTTCACACATTTTTTTACCAATATTATAGGCGTTGTCGGCATGTATTAGGGCCGAAAGAGCATCGACTTGGTTGCCATTGAGCAACACATCAACTTTTACCAATTTAGAGGGACGCATGCCTATGGGCGAATAGTCGAAAGAAGCATAACCTTTGCTAACGGTTTTGAGGCGATCATAAAAATCAAATACGATTTCGGCTAATGGCATGTCGAAATTGAGCTCTACCCGCTCAGGAGTTAAATAAGTCTGGTTTTTTATTTGCCCTCTTTTTTCGATACAAAGCCCCATAACACTGCCTACAAAGTCGGCTTTTGTGATGATTGAAGCCTTAATAAAGGGCTCTTCAACCCTGTCTAAAACAGAAGGATCGGGAAGATCGGATGGGTTGTTGACCATCAAAATTTCTTCGGGATTTTTTCGGGTGTAGGCGTGATAAGAAACGTTAGGAACAGTTGTAATGACGGTCATGTCAAACTCTCTCTCTAGCCGTTCTTGGATAATTTCGAGGTGTAACATCCCCAAGAATCCACAACGAAATCCAAAACCTAGGGCCGCTGAACTTTCGGGTGCAAATACCAAAGATGCATCATTGAGCTGGAGTTTTTCCATGCTCCCCCGAAGTTCTTCATAATCTTCGGTATCAACAGGATATATCCCAGCAAAAACCATGGGTTTTACTTCTTCAAAACCTGAGATAACTTCTGTTGTTGGGTTTTCAAAAGAAGTGATGGTGTCACCCACTTTCACCTCTTTGGCTTCCTTGATTCCAGTGATTAAATAGCCCACATCACCAGCTTCAATTTTATTTTTTGGTGCTTGTTTTAGTTTAAGCGTGCCAATTTCATCGGCATGATAGGTTTTTCCTGTGGCCATGAATTTAATTTTCTGACCTTTAGAAATGCTGCCATTCATGATTCTAAAATAGGTTTCAACACCTCTAAATGGATTGTAAACGGAGTCGAATATTAAGGCTTGTAGAGAGGCATTTGGGCTTCCTTTTGGCGCAGGAACACGTTCAATGATTGCCTTCAAGATGGCTTCAATTCCGATACCTGTTTTGGCAGAAGCTGGAATGACATCAGATGGTTCGCATCCCAACAAATCAACGATGTCGTCGGTCACTTCCTCAACGTTTGCCGAGGGCAAGTCAACCTTGTTGAGCACAGGGATAATTTCCAAGTCATTTTCGAGTGCCAAATACAAGTTTGAGATGGTTTGCGCCTGAATGCTTTGTGCTGCATCAACCACCAAAAGCGCTCCTTCGCAGGCTGCTATAGAGCGAGAAACTTCATAGGAAAAATCGACATGTCCTGGAGTATCAATAAGATTCAACACATAGGTTTGCCCATCTAGCATATATTCCATCTGAATGGCGTGAGATTTTATGGTAATGCCGCGCTCACGCTCCAAATCCATATCATCTAAAAGCTGGTTTTGCTTCTCCCTATCGGTAATGGTTCCCGTAAAGTCTAGCAAACGATCTGCCAAGGTACTTTTACCGTGATCGATGTGAGCAATGATGCAAAAATTTCGAATGTGTTTCATTTAGGGGTAAATATAACTGATGACGCCTCAAATTGTTGAGCACAAATATAGCGCATTTGAGGGCATCTGATACTATGGCTCAAAAAGGTTACTTTTGCTAAAAATCTTGATTTGGTTCGGATAGGAGACATTACATTGTGCGATTTTCCACTTTTGTTGGCGCCCATGGAAGACGTGAGCGACCCTCCTTTTCGTGCACTTTGCAAAGCGCAAGGTGCCGATGTGGTTTTCACTGAATTTATTTCATCAGAGGGGCTCATTAGGGATGCCGCTAAGAGTGTTCAGAAATTAGACATTTATGAAAAAGAGCGCCCCGTAGGGATTCAAATTTTTGGGGCAAATCTAGATTCAATGTTAAAGTCTGTTGAAATTGTTGAAGCTTCAAAACCCGACATGATTGACATTAATTTTGGATGTCCTGTTAAAAAAGTTGTTTCGAAGGGCGCAGGTGCGGGAATTCTCAAAGACATTGACTTAATGGTCTCGCTCACAGCCGCGATGGTGAAACACACTTCTTTGCCTATTACGATCAAAACGCGCTTGGGATGGGATCATGACTCCATTAAAATTGTAGAGGTAGCGGAGCGCCTTCAGGATGTTGGCGCGAAAGCCATTTCGATTCATGGTAGAACAAGAGCTCAAATGTATAAGGGCGATGCTGATTGGGCCCCCATTGCGGCCGTGAAAAACAATCCACGCATGCACATTCCTGTTTTTGGCAATGGGGATGTGAACACGCCCGAACGCGCCCAGGAGATGAGAGATAAATATGGTTTGGACGGCGCTATGATTGGCCGTGCGAGTATTGGATATCCATGGTTTTTTAAGGAAGTAAAGCACTTTTTAAATACAGGTGAGTACCTGAGTCCACCAAATATTTCTGCTCGAGTCGAAGCTGCTCGTAATCATTTAGAAATGGCCATTGACTGGAAAGGTGAAACCTTGGGCGTTTTAGAAACTCGACGCCATTATACGAACTATTTTAAAGGGATTCCCCACTTTAAAGAATACAGAACGCGTATGGTAACTTCCGACAAGCCCGAAGATGTTTTTCGCGTTTTTGACGAAGTGGCCGAACATTTTGCATCACACGAGTTTTCTTATTAGTCTACTATTTTAAAAACCCTTTTCTGATCACAACCGACCCAATTCTTGAGGCAACCCCGCCTAAGATTGAAAAAGTGAGCAAGACAATTAAAACATTACCCCATTCGAATGTAACGGGATAGGGCAAGTTTGTGCCTGGAACCATCAAGAAATTGGTGTGTTGCTGCCACAGCGTGAGCAAAATGCCAACAACCAATCCTGACACGCCGCTCATGGTGGTTAACAAAAAACCTTGAAAAAAAAACACTCGCCGAAGTTGACGCAAGGTCATTCCCATTAGAAAGAGGGTTTTAAGGTGCTTGCGCTTGTCTAAGATCGTCATCACAACAGCACCTACAACATTGAACAAAGCAATAATCAACACGAAAGTTAGAATCAAATATAAGGCCGCTTGTTCTGTGTTCAGCATTTTGTAAAGCAAACGATTCATTTCTGGTTTAGAAACCACTTTCAATGTTTTTCCAGCTTTTTCTTGAAGTTTTTTCTGAAATGCTTTGGGGTTGCTTAAGGGGGTGGCGGTTTTGATGGCAATTGAAGAGATTTCTTTTGGATTGGTTTGCAACAAGGTTCGAGCGTCTTCTAATCTCAAAAACACAAACTTTCGATCAAGAGCTTCACTAATTTGATACACACCCACGGGCAAAAAAGCCTGTTGTATAAAAGGATTTTTGTGAAGCACACTATTTCCAAGGTTTTTGTTGGGCACGAGCAGTTTTAGAGGCTCACCATAATAAAAAAGACTCAGTTGTAGTCTTTCGGCCAGCTCGTAGCCCACCACGACTTGGGCACTATCATCCTGAAGCCAATGCCCAAAAGCGATCGTGCTATCGGCAGGAATCACACGAGTATAGTCTTGATCCACACCCAGCAATTCGGCATAGGTGTTTTTGTTTTGATAATTAAGCAAAACTCCTTCTCGAATAGTGGGTGCCCACGCCTCGATATCTTTATTTTCACTTAAATACTTGATGAAAAGAGAGTCAGGAGTCCATAGTTTTCCCTCTACAGTTTCGACACTAAAGTCGGGATCAAAAGCGGTGCTAAGGGACAGTCCAAAGGCTTTAAGGCCAGAGAAAACAGAAAGCACAACAAAAAAAGCGACTACAGCCACAAAAACAACAAATCCTGCGATTCCACTAATTAAGTTCACAGCATGCACACCACTTTTGGCCAACAAAAATCGCTTAGCGATGTAGATGGAAGTGTGCACGCTAAATTTTTTTGCGGTGCTGCAGTAGCGAAGGATTGGAAAGCGGATCCTCTCCACGACTCAGGGAGCGATCAATTTGATCAATATACTCCAGCGAATCATCAATGTAAAACACCAATGCCGGAACGATTCGAAGCTGATTTTTTACACGCCGCCCTAAAGCCAATCTAATGGCAGACTCTTGAGATCGAACCCCTTCGAGGATGTTTTTGGATTGTGAGGCAGGGAACACGCTCAGATAGGCTTTTGCTACGGCAAGGTCGGGGGTGATTTGAACCTTAGATACAGAAATCAACAGGTTTTTAACCCCTTCTTTTCGGAGGCTTCCCTGAAGTATTTCGGCGAGATCTTGTTGAAGAATTCCCGCAATTTTTTTCTGTCTATTGGTTTCCACACAACAAAAGTACGGATAATTCAATTGAAAATAAACAAGACATAAGGACGCGAATCCGCTTCAAACAAGCGCCCAACCTCTATAAAACCTTATTGGATTTGAGAAACGCGTAGGGTGTTTACCATACCTTTTTGGCCAATGGGCATGGCGGCTAAATTAATGAGCATATCGCCTTTTTCAACATAACCTTTATCGAAAGCAATTTGGTTCACGTCTTCTACGGTATCATCGGTGCTCACAAAGCTGTCATAATAAAAAACTTTAACCCCCCAAAGTAAGTTCAACTGGGTGAGGATGCGTTTGTTTGAGGTGAAAACGAGAATGTGTGCCGAAGGTCGCCAAGCCGAAATCTGAAAAGCGGTGTAGCCACTATTGGTGAGGGTGCAAATGGCTTTTGCGGAAATCTCATTGGCCATGTTGGCTGCATGGTAGCAAATCGATTTTGTGATGAAGCGGTTTGTTCTCACATGTGGAGGATTTTGAGGCACCTTAATTAGCTCAGAGTGTTCCACGCGCAAAGCGATTCTTGCCATGGTTTCGATGACAGCCACAGGATATTTTCCAACAGATGTTTCACCTGAAAGCATCACAGCATCTGCGCCGTCCATGATGGAGTTGGCCACGTCGTTTACCTCGGCTCTTGTAGGGGTTAGTGATTCGATCATGCTTTCCATCATTTGGGTGGCAATGATCACAGGAATGCGCGCTTTTTTGGCACGTAACACCAGTTGTTTTTGAATCAAGGGCACCTCGGCGGCTGGTATTTCTACACCCAAGTCTCCTCGAGCCACCATTAGTCCGTCGCAATGTGCCACGATTTTATCAATGTTTTCTATGGCTTCAGGCTTTTCTATTTTGGCAATAATTGGGATTTTGAAAGCAGATTTTTCTTCTATTATTTTTTGAAGGTCGAGCAAATCTTGTTCGTTCCTCACAAAAGACAACGCCAACCAATCTACCTGTTGTTCAATCGCAAAATGGGCATCTTGAATGTCTTTTTCGGTTAGTGCCGGAAGCGAAACTTTGGTATTGGGTAGGTTAACCCCTTTTTTAGACTTCAAAGGACCTCCTTGGATCACTTTGGCCACAACCTCGTCTTTTTTGTTTGTGCTGACAACTTCAAAAATGAGTTTCCCATCATCGAGTAAAACGCGCTCTCCAGGGTTTACATCACTGGGAAAAGCCTGATAATTCATATAGACGCGTTGCGCATTCCCTTTTTCGATTTTATTGGTGGTGAAGGTGATTTTATCGCCAGGCTTAACCTCCACACCATCTTCCATGACCCCCACTCTAAGTTTTGGACCTTGCAAGTCGGCTAAAATAGCCACATTATAGCCGTGCTCCTCGTTTAGTGATCGGATGGTCTGAATGCGCTCCAAGACATGGTCATATTGTGCATGTGAAAAATTAATTCTAAAAACATTCACACCAGCACGCATCATTTCATATAGAACATCTTTACTGGCTGTTGCAGGGCCTAGTGTAGCAACAATTTTTGTTTTTTTAGTGATTGCCATGGTTTAAAAAATATAATTTTGAAAAGTTGAAACATTATCAGATTCGATCGAGTAGGCCGCCGAGATGCGCTCAATAGACCGAATTTGGTTTATATAATTGCTAATGTTAGGTGAGTCTGTTTCTGAAACCAAAAAAAAATCGACTTTATTGTGTTTTGAAACAAGGCTTGTAGAATGGGTTTCAAATGAAAAAAGGGCGTTAGTGTTGCTGACAGCTTGCTGTTTTAAAAATGAGCGGTTAGTAACCAAGCGCCATTGTAACTGTTCATTTTCGCTAAAATATTCGTAAAAGGCGAAAGCGTTGTTGTTTTGGGTAATGTCTTGAGTTGCCCGATGGAGTTGAAACCCCAAATTTATATTTAAAAAATAAGCCAAACGATAGGACTCAAGGGGGCTATGAATGGCAATTACCGCACAGCTTAGCGGGTCTGTTTCTAAAACTAATTTTCTGACAGCCATTTTACGAATAATTTCGTTGCGAAGATACAATTTCTTCTCACGATCAAAAGTCTCATCGAAAAGGAATTGTAATTTTACAAAAAGATTGATTAAGCGTTGTTCATTTGCTTTTGATATAGAAAATAGGCACGTTTGGCCACCTTTTCAAAAGCCCTTTTTTTATTTGTTTCACGCGCTTTGGCCACCACCTTTCCATCAACAACTAACTGCACAGCATAATGTCTTTTTTTCTCCTGCCCATTATCTTCGAGGGCTTCAAAAACAAAATGTTTTTTGGTTTTTTGAAACCAATCCACAAGCAAGCCTTTGTAGCTGAGCACCTTATTTTCTAATTTTTCTAAATCGACATAGGGGGTGATGACTTTTTGTTCAACAAAAATTCGACATTGACGAATTCCCTGATCTAGATATACGGCGCCAACCAAGGCTTCAAACATATTGCCATGAACATCTTGTCCATATTGTTCTTTGGCCACATTAGACTTTAAGTGTTGATAAAGATTCATTTCCAAACCAATTTGGTTTAGAAATTCTCGTCGCACAATTTTGGAGCGCATTTCCGTAAGATAGCCTTCGTGCTTTCCAGGAAGATGCTTAAACAGGTAATCCGAAATGATGGCACTTAAAATAGCATCACCCAAAAACTCGAGCCTTTCATAGCTTAGCCTATGGCCGAAGGCATCTGTTTTTTCTAGAGAACTATGCGTAAAAACGCGCTCATACCAATTTATATTTTTAGGCCTAAATCCGGTTAAATGTTGAATGCTATTCACAAGCAGAGGGCGCTTGTTAAAGCGATTTGAAAACAACTTACGAAAAGGTTTCATGAAAACGTTTTAAACGAGTTTTCTAAAAAGGACGCAAGCATTGTGCCCACCAAACCCAAAAGTATTGCTCATGGCCACATTAACCGCTCTTTTTTGCACCTTGTTAAAGGTGAAATTGATACGAGGATCAATTTGGTCGTCGGGGGTGTTGAAATTGATGGTAGGCGGAACCATGCTGTGTTTAATTGAAAGTATAGAAGCGATGGCTTCTATGGCTCCAGCAGCCCCAAGAAGATGGCCAGTCATCGACTTTGTGGAGTTAATGTTCATGGAATAGAGGTGTTCGCCAAACACATCTTTTAATGCTTTCGACTCTGCCACATCGCCTAAAGGGGTAGAGGTTCCGTGCATATTCACCGTATCGACATCCTCTGGTTTTAGTCCAGCGTTGTTTAAGCAGTTTTGCATTACGGCGATGGCACCCAAACCTTCGGGGTGAGGCGCTGTCATGTGGTGGGCATCTGCTGACAAACCACCACCTGCCAATTCGCAATAAATGTGAGCGCCGCGAGCCACGGCATGCTCATAGGTTTCTAGAACTACGGCGCCTGCTCCTTCTCCCAAAACAAACCCATCACGATCTTTATCAAAAGGTCTTGAAGCGGTTTTGGGATCATCGTTTCGAGTCGAAAGCGCATGAAGGGCATTAAACCCGCCAATCCCTGCAATGCTCACGGCGGCTTCCGAGCCACCGGTTATCATGACGTCGGCATAGCCAAGGCGAATGTAATTCATGGCGTCAATGAGTGCATTTGCTGAGGAGGCACATGCAGAAACGGTGGCAAAATTGGGTCCCATAAAACCATATTTTATGGAAATCATCCCAGGAGCGATATCTGCAATCATTTTAGGGATGAAAAAGGGGTTGAATCGGGGCGTTCCATCGCCAGCAGCAAAATTGAGCACCTCGTTTTGGAAGGTTTCTAGACCTCCGATTCCGGCGCCCCAAATAACACCTACACGACTTTTGTCGATGGCTTCTAGGGGAAGCTGAGCGTCTGCAATCGCTTCATCACTTGCCACAAAGGCGTATTGCGTGAAACGATCCATTTTACGCACCTCTTTTCTGTCGAAATGGTTTAATGGGTCGAATCCTTTAATTTCACAAGCAAACTGTGTTTTAAATGCAGAAGCATCAAAACACTTAATGAAATCGGCACCACTTTGTCCGCTCACAAGCCCATCCCAATACGCTTGAGCTGTATTGCCAATGGGCGTAAGCGCACCAAGTCCGGTAACGACTACGCGCCTAGGATTCATGAGGATTTATTTAGCTAGCGCTTTCTATATATTGTATGGCCTGCCCTACGGTAGCAATGTTTTCGGCTTGATCATCGGGGATTTGCACATCAAATTCTTTCTCAAATTCCATGATAAGCTCTACAGTATCTAGTGAATCTGCGCCTAGGTCGTTGGTAAAACTGGCTTCGTTTACAACCTCGTTTTCATCAACACCTAATTTGTCTACAATAATCGCTTTTACTCTTGATGCAATGTCTGACATAGTTTTAACTATTAAGATTAAATTGTTGGCAAAAATAAAAAACTTTTGAGCTATAATGCGATTTTATTAGAAAAAAAGATAAGGTTTTGGACTCTTTTTAGGTCATGAATTGATTGTGGCGCATTAAATCCTTTACTTTGTCTTAAAAATTTGGAAGTAAAAATGGAATCAAGAATTGTTGTATTGGCTTCAGGAAGTGGCACCAATGCCGAGAACATCATTCGTCATTTTTCTTCAAATCCTATTGCTAAAGTTGTGGCGGTTTTTTGTAACAACCCCAATGCAGGAGTGCTTAGCAAGGCCGAAAGGCTTCAAACCCCAACATATGTATTCACCAAAAAAGACTTATTCGAAGAAAAACATGTGCTTGAAAAGCTAAAATGGTTTAAAGCCGATTGGATTGTGTTGGCGGGGTTTTTGTTAAAAATTCCCGAAAACATCATTCATATATATAAGGACAAAATCATCAATATTCACCCAGCGCTATTGCCTAAATATGGCGGTAAGGGCATGTATGGAATGCATGTTCACAATGCTGTAGTGGCCAACAGCGAGCCCAAAACAGGCATTACCATTCATTTGGTTAACGAACACTATGATGATGGTGCTATTATTTTTCAGCAGGCTGTGGCGTTGCAAAAGGACGATAGTCCCGAAGATGTTTTTCAAAAAATCCATGCGCTTGAGCAACAATATTTTCCTACTGTAATAGAAAATTTTATTCAAAGCAAAGATGGAGAAGCCCAAAGTTAGATTGTACACAGACGGGTCTTCTCGTGGCAATCCTGGCCCTGGTGGTTATGGCCTAATTTTAGAATGGGTTGGCAAGGCCTATGTTAAAGAATTTTCTGAAGGGTTTCTGATGACTACCAACAACCGCATGGAGCTCATGGCGGTGATCGAAGGTTTAAAAAAGCTCAAAGGCCCATCCATGGTTACGATCATTACAGATTCTAAATATGTGGTAGATGCCATAGAAAAGAAGTGGGTCTTTGGTTGGGAGAAGAAAAATTTTAAGGACAAAAAAAATGCAGATTTGTGGAGGATGTTTTTACAACTCTACCCCCATCACGAAATAGAAATGAAATGGGTAAAAGGCCACAACAATCATCCTCAAAACGAGCGCTGCGACAAGCTGGCCGTGTTGGCTTCTAAGCAACCCAAGCTTCAAATCGACCGAGGATTTCATTTAAATTAAAAAACCACAGCTTCCTTAAGAAGATCACAAAGTGTATCTTTGCCAAAAAAATCATGCACAAGTTATTGGTGGTGGGAACTGTGGCCTATGATGCCATTGAAACACCATTCGGAAAAACAGAAAGAACCCTGGGAGGAGCGGCAACCTACATTGGTTTGTCAGCCTCTTTTTTTGACATAAAAACAGCCTTGGTTTCTGTTATTGGAGAGGACTTCGAACCCGAACACCTTGAGTTATTAAAAAGCAAAAACCTCAACATCGAAGGAATTGATCAGGTTGAAGGAGGAAAAACTTTCTTCTGGCGCGGTAAATATCGCAATGACTTAAACGTGCGCGACACTTTAGATACCCAATTAAACGTTCTAGCCAACTTTGAGCCCAAAGTCCCAGCAGAATTTTTAGATGCCGACATTGTCATGTTGGGCAATTTGCACCCAGGGGTGCAGCTAAGTGTTTTGGCCCAGCTTAAACAAAAGCCAAAACTTGTGGTTCTAGACACCATGAATTTTTGGATGAACAACACCCTTGACTTGCTCCATGAAGTGATTTCAAAAGTAGATGTCATTACCATAAACGATGAAGAAGCTCGAGAGCTTACGGGAGAACATTCATTGGTGAAAGCCGCTCAAGCCATTCAGCTAAAAGGGCCAAAATACGTAGTCATCAAAAAAGGGGAGCATGGAGCATTGTTGTTTTTCAACAAAGAAATATTTTTTGCGCCCGCACTGCCACTCGAAGAGGTTTTTGACCCAACTGGCGCAGGAGACACTTTTGCAGGTGGTTTCACAGCCTATTTAGCAGCCCAAGGAAACATCTCTTTCGAGAACATGAAAAACGCAGTTATCGTGGGCTCTGCCCTGGCCTCTTTTTGTGTAGAAAAATTTGGAACAGAACGCATTCAAGGTTTACAAAGAAACGAGCTTGACCAAAGGCTGGCAGCGTTTAAAAACCTGACCCAATATGAAATGGAACTCCAATAAAGAAAGATAGAACACCACTTTTTGAACTCCCTAAAAATAATTAACTTTGTTGCTCAATTCTTCACTATATGAGTGATGCTATCAAGCACGAATGCGGAATTGCCCTCATTCGACTTTTGAAACCGTTGTCGTATTACAAACAGAAATACGGCACCACATTTTACGGGATTCAAAAGATGTATCTCATGATGGAAAAACAGCACAACCGCGGCCAAGACGGAGCGGGTTTTGCAGGCGTTAAGTTAGACATGCAGCCTGGAGAACGCTATTTGAGCCGAGTGAGATCAGCACAAGAACAGCCCATACAAGATATTTTTAATCGGATAAATGAAACGATTAACAATGTCATGCAGCAACATCCCGAAATTGCAGACAATATTCAAGCCCAAAAAACAAGCATTCCCTATTTGTCAGAGCTCATGCTTGGCCATGTGCGATATGGTACGTTTGGCAAAAACAGCATTGAAAGTGTGCATCCTTTTTTGCGACAAAACAATTGGATGCATAGAAACTTGATTGTTGCTGGAAACTTCAACATGACCAATGTTAACGAACTTTTTGATAAATTGGTCAAGCTAGGGCAGCACCCGAAAGAAAAAGCGGACACCATCACTGTGATGGAAAAAATCGGCCACTTTTTGGATGATGCGGTTTCTAAAATCTATAAAAGCCTAAAAAAACAAGGGGTTTCTAAAGCAGAGGCATCACCGCTGATTGCCGAGCAGCTTAACCTTGCCAAAATTCTTAAGAAAGCTTCTAAAGATTTTGATGGGGGCTATGCCATGTGTGGCCTTTTGGGACATGGCGATGCCTTCGTTTTGCGCGACCCCTCTGGTATTCGCCCTGCATTTTACTACAAAGACGACGAAGTGGTAGTAGTGGCTTCCGAAAGGCCAGTCATACAAACCGTGTTCAATGTTCAAACGAAAGATGTTTTAGAATTACCACCCGGACAAGCCCTAATCGTTAAAAAATCGGGAGAAACAAGCATCAAACAAATTTTAGAGCCCAAAGAAAAAAAGGCTTGTTCTTTTGAAAGAATTTATTTTTCTAGAGGAAGTGATGAAGACATCTATAGGGAACGAAAAGCCCTAGGAAAATATCTATTTCCAACAATTTTGGAAAAACTTCAAGGAGATTTGGTAAACACCGTTTTTTCCTATATCCCTAACACTGCAGAGACCTGTTTTTACGGTTTGGTTCATGAAGCACAGCGCCACATGAATGCAGAAGCAGAGTCTGCAATTTTGTTGGCCGGCAGAGACATTCTTCCAGAGCGACTTAAGGAAATTTTAAATGCCCGTCCCAGAATTGAAAAAGTAGCCATTAAAGATGCCAAGTTGCGCACTTTTATTACTGAAGATAGTAGTCGAGACGATTTGGTGGCTCACGTCTATGACATCACCTACGGATCTGTAAAAAACACCGACACGCTTGTTATTGTTGACGACAGTATTGTGAGAGGCACCACACTTCAGAAAAGTATTCTTAGGATGCTCGACAGACTTAAACCTAAAAAAATATTAGTGGTTTCGAGCGCCCCTCAAATTCGTTATCCAGATTGTTATGGTATTGACATGGCCAAAATGGAAGATCTAGTAGCGTTTAGAGCGGCATTAGAATTGCTCAAAGAATCTGGGCAGGAAGTCATGCTTGAAAAAGTTTATAAAGAGTGTGTGGCCGAAAATCAGAAATCCATGCAGGATGTTTCTAATAAGGTGAAACAAATTTATGATTCGTTTACTGATGAAGAAATATCTATGAAAATTGCACAAATTCTAAAAACGCCAGAAATCAACGCATCGGTTGAAGTTATTTTTCAATCTGTAGAAAACTTGCACTTGGCTTGTCCAGCGCATTTAGGAGATTGGTATTTTACCGGAAACTATCCTACGCCTGGTGGCAACAGGGTTGTGAATAGGGCTTATATTAATTTTTTTGAAGGCAACGGCGAAAGAGCCTATTAAAATGATTTTTTGAAGTTGCCAAAAAAGTGTTATCTTTGCAGAGCCATAACATAAGTAGGTTAAGTTCATGGTAAGATTTGGGGCAA
>CAYZFD010000016.1:0-5896 GCA_964477735.1 uncultured Flavobacteriaceae bacterium | reverse complement strand
ATCTTTGCAGAGCCATAACATAAGTAGGTTAAGTTCATGGTAAGATTTGGGGCAAGAGGTGGAAGCAATTCCACCTCTTTTTTTTTATGACACTTTCCCAGAAAAAATCAAAAAAATTTGTGTGAATCAAAAAAAGTGTTACTTTAGCAGAGCCATAACATAAGTAGGTTAAGTTCATGGTAAGATTTGGGGCAAAAAAGGTGGAAGCAATTCCACCTTTTTTATTTTAAATTCTTTGCAAAAAATCAAAAAAATTTGTGTGAATCAAAAAAAGTGTTACTTTAGCAGAGCCATAACATAAGTAGGTTAAGTTCATGGTAAGATTTGGGGCAAGAGGTGGAAGCAATTCCACCTCTTTTTTTTTATGACACTTTCCCAGAAAAAATCAAAAAAATTTGTGTGAATCAAAAAAAGTGTTACTTTAGCAGAGCCATAACATAAGTAGGTTAAGTTCATGGTAAGATTTGGGGCAAAAAAGGTGGAAGCAATTCCACCTTTTTTATTTTAAATTCTTTGCAAAAAAAAAAACGGGCCTTAAGCCCGTAATTTAATTCAAAATAGAAGTATTAAGCATGTGCTTTAAATCTTTTCGAAACTTCACCCCAATGAATAAGGTTAAAAAAAGCGTTGATGTAATCTGGTCTTTTGTTTTGATAATTGAGATAATAGGCATGCTCCCAAACGTCAATACCTAGAATAGGATATCCGCCACATCCAATACCAGGCATGAGCGGGTTGTCTTGGTTGGCAGTGGAGCAGACTTCAAGTTTACCACCCTTTTGAACACAAAGCCAAGCCCAGCCAGAACCAAATTGCGTTGCTGCAGCTTTAGAAAAGGCGGTTTTAAATTCTTCGAAAGATCCAAAGTCTTTTTCGATGGCATTGGCCAACTCGCCTGTGGGCTCACCACCTCCGTTTGGACTAAGAATTTCCCAAAACAAACTATGGTTGAAAAAGCCACCGCCATTGTTTCGAACAGCAGCGTTGGACATGTCAAGGTTTGTTAGAATATTTTCAATGTCCTGACCTTCTAGTGCAGTTCCAGAAACAGCGTTATTGAGGTTTGTGGTGTAGCCATTATGATGCTTTCCGTGGTGAATTTCCATGGTTTTTGTGTCGATGTGTGGTTCCAACGCATCGTGTGAATAGGGAAGGGCGGGCAATTCAAAAGCCATAATATTAAATTTTAAGTTAATTTTATGGCTCAAATGTACGTAATATTACGCGAATATTTTGGAGATTTAAACCATAATCAAGCAAGTCTGTGACTCCCCCAACGTTTTTAATTTATAATGCTTCGGCTGGGTCTGGGAAAACCTACACCCTGGTTCAAGAAATGCTGGCCAGCATCCTAATTTCTGATCAAACAGACAGTTATAGGCAACTCTTAGCGGTAACGTTTACCAACAAGGCCGCCGCCGAAATGCGCACGCGGGTATTGCAAAATCTCGTTTCTCTTTCTAGTAGCAAGGCCCTAGAATCGCCCAACACCATGATGCTAGAATTAGTAGAAAAAACCCACACAAGTCTCGAAACTTTGCATCATAGGGCTCAAAAACTCCTGCCTAGATTGCTGCATGATTATGGATCTTTTCATGTATCCACTATCGATGGATTCACCCACAGGCTCATAAGAGCGTTTAGCTATGAACTTAAACTTCCTTTTGGTTTTGAAGTTACTACCCAATCAAAAGAGTTGTTGTCTGAAGCTGTGGAGCGGGTTTTGGCCAAGGCTGGAATTGACGAGAAGCTCACCAACAGGATGCGAAACTTTGCTGCATTTAAGTGGGAAAGTAACCTTTCGTGGGATATTGGCCGTGATTTTCACAACACAGCTCGCTTATTACTAAACGAAAACCACTATCAAAACCTCCGTAGTTATCGCAAACTTTCAGAGGAAGCCATAGAAAATATAGAAAGAAATATTGCGGTTAAATACCAAACACTTGTTGAAACCCTCAATAAAAAGGCGACAAAAATCCAGGAAGAGTGGCGTTTGATGGGGCTGGAAGACAACGATTTTAAGAGTCATTATTTTAGAAATTTTGTCATTGGAATATTGAATCGTCGTTGGGAAGTTGCTGGGATGGGTGGTATTGCCTCGCAAATAGAAGACGGTAAGCTTTACACCCAAAAAGCAAGCGCGGACAAAGTGGCTATCCACCAGCAATTTTTCCCCGCCGCCCTCAACTTCTATCAAGAAGTCATGACACTTGCTCCTTTGTGTGCTCAACTCGAAGCGTTTAAAAAAACTTTTTCACCCTTGGTGATTTTGAAAGATATCCAAGAAGCACTAATTGATATATTGGCCGAACAACAAGCTATGTTGGTCTCTGAGTTTAATGCCAAAATTGCTGAAGCTATTAATGGACACCCAACCCCAATGATTTATGAGCGATTGGGGGTGAAATATCGCTATTTTTTTATCGACGAATTTCAAGACACTTCTCAGATGCAATGGAACAACTTAATTCCTCTTGTTTCTCATGCAGTCGAAAGTGAAGAAACCGATGGCAGCAAAGGCCTTTTGATGCTGGTTGGAGACCCAAAACAGTCGATATATAGGTGGCGTGGCGGAAAAGCCTCTTTGCTCATGTCGCTCTCTAATGGAGATTCGCCTTTTAGCATCTCGCCCACCACTAAAGATTTAAAAAACAACTATCGCAGCTTCGACAATATTGTAAATTTCAACAACAAATTTTTTCGCTATGCGGCCTCATTTTTAGACCATCCAGATTATCAGAAATTGTATCAGCATGTTGCACAACAATCTGGTGACAAAAAAGGGGGGTATATTTCTTTAGATTTTATCGACCCAGAAGAAAATGACAGTGTTGAAGCATTATATTCCGAAAAGGTTTTGCAAGCCATTCAAAAGTCACAAGGCTTGGGTTTTAGTTATGGCGAAATGTGTGTTTTGGTTCGAACCAATAAGTCTGGAGTTGCCTTGGCGAATGCGCTGAGTGAACAAAACATCCCAATCATTTCCTCGGAAAGTATTTTGCTTGACAGTTCCTTGAAAGTGCAATTGTTGGTGGCTTTTATTGCTTTTCGTCAAACCAACGAAAGGCATGACACACGCGCCCACCTCATGATTTTACTGTCGAAGTTCAGAAAAAACACCCAGAAACTTTACGATAGATTGACAAATAGTCGATTTGAAACCTCGGTGCAGTTTTTTGAAAGTTTGTCTTATTTCAATTTTAAAATGGACTTTCAATATTTTTCAAACGCCTCGCTCTACAGTTTGTTGGAGCAATTGATATCGGCGCTTAACATGGATGAAGACCCTGATGCGTTTCTGCAATTTTTCCTAGATTTTGCACACAAAACCATCCATCAACATGGCGAAAATGATCTTGTGTTTTTAGAAAAATGGGAGGAAAACAAAAAAAAATTAAGCGTTAATTTAGGAGATATTTCTACTGATGCCGTTAGAATTTTAACCATTCACAAAGCCAAAGGCTTAGAGTTCCCCGTGGTTATTTTCCCTTTTGCCCACGACAATTTTCAAAGTGTCAAAACCGATTATGACTGGTTTCCCGTTGCCCCTCAAGACTTTATGGGCTGTGACCGAATGCTTGTTTCAGCAACAAAACAACTCGACCAAATGGGCCCAGAAGGTAAGGCTTTAGCCACTCAAAGAAAACAAAACAACACCTTCGACGAAGTGAACACACTCTATGTGGCCCTTACGAGAGCAAAGGAGCAGTTATATATCATTTCAAAGAAAGAAAACATCAAGGACACCCCATCATCCTACGCTCAATTGTTCCGCTCTTTTGTTGAAAAAGAAAGGCCAGATCAACAAGTTTTTCCGATTACTTGGGGAGATGATAAGCGTTGTTCTAGACCCGAAGGTTTGGCCATCAATTCCAGCCAGATTCCTTGGGTAAGAAGCCAAAACAGACACAAACTGCTTTTCAAGACGAGAGCAAAGTCATTGAAGTATTCAGCCGAACAAGATTTGGGAACAAAATTCCACGAATTTATGGCTCAAATTAATTTTGATACAGATTTAGACTGGGCAGTTGCAAAAGCCACGAAACAAGGTTTAGCCAAAACAGAGATGCTCAATACAATAGTTGAGACGGCCCGAAACTTAATTCATGACCCAAAAACGGCAAATTTTTACAGTTCCCGGAATAGCGTTTTTAATGAGCGCCCCATCATATTTGAAGGAAAATTGCTTATTCCCGACCGGATTATAATCACCCCTGAAGGAGAATCAATTGTCATAGATTATAAAACAGGAAAAATGGAAGATGCTCACCATGACCAAATTCAGCAATATGCTAAAGCGCTGAAAAACATAGGGTTAAAAAATGTCTCCACATGCATTTGTTATCTATTTCCTAACCTGGAAATACGATGGAAAAAGGAAGCCTAATCAATTTTTTTTGCTTCTATAGGGTAAAAAATTTGAAATCTGCTCAAAAAACAGTAAATTTGCAGGATAAACTTAATGCTAAATTTTTTTGTAATGAAAAACTTAAACAAACTATTTATGGTTTTTGCCTTAGCAGCGTTTGTGTTCAACACACAAGCACAAGACAAAAACAACCCATGGCAAATTAGTTTTGGAGTCAACGCCGTTGACTTTTACCCAACAAATCAAAACCCAAGAGTTAACGCCAATGGCGACAAACAATTTGGTCAATGGTTTGATGAGTATTTCAACGTTGGCGATCACTGGAACATCTTGCCCTCAATCTCAACCGTTAGCGTTTCACGTTACATAGACAGAGGATTTTCTGTTGGCGTTCGTGGATCGATTAACAAAATCTCTAAAATTGGTGATGCATCAGCAGATGACCTGTCTTACTATAATGTTGATGGGGTCATCAAGTATAGCCTAGGAGATTTGATCAACCTTGGAAAACTTGAGCCGTATGCTGAAATTGGTGGAGGTTATAACTGGGTAGATGATGAATCTGCAGCCTCTGCAAACGGAGGTTTGGGTCTTAACTACTGGTTCAATGACAACCTAGCCTTGTCTTTCGGATCTGTTTACAAGCACGAATTCGAAGAAGAAACTTTAAGTCCTTTTGGAGAAGACTTATCACATTTCCAACACACTTTGGGTCTTTCGATCAAGTTTGGTGGAGCCGACTCAGATAAAGATGGTATTTACGATCAAGATGATGCCTGTCCAGAAGAAGCTGGCCTTCCAGCATTTAACGGATGTCCTGACAACGATGGAGACGGCATTGAAAACAGTAAAGATGCTTGTCCTGATGTTGCTGGTTCTGCTGCATTGAACGGATGCCCAGACAGCGATGGTGATGGCATTGCCGACGCCAATGACGCTTGTGTTAATGAGCCTGGAACTGCTGCCCTTAGCGGTTGTCCTGATGCCGATGGTGATGGCATTGCCAACAAAGACGACAGATGTGTAAACGAAGCTGGTCCTGCCGCCAACAATGGTTGCCCATGGGCCGATTCTGATAACGATTCTGTTTTAGATAAAGATGACGAGTGTCCTCAAGTTGCTGGAACTGTAGCCAATAATGGTTGCCCAGAAATGACAGAAACAGTAGCTGCGGAATTAAACGCAATTGGTGCTGTCATTCCTTTTGAATTGGAAAAATCTAACATCACTGCTGGAGGAAAAGTAGTTCTTGACAGAGCTTTGGCCATTATTAAGAAATATAGCAACTATGATGTTGTTATCGAAGGTCACACCGACAGCACAGGTAGTCGCGCTGGAAACCAAAAACTTTCTGAGGCTCGTGCAGCAACAGTTCGTAATTATCTAGTTTCAAACGGAGTTTCTGCCTCTAGATTATCAACTGTAGGCTATGGTGAAGACCGCCCCGCAGCTTCTAATGCCACTCGCGCAGGAAGAATTAAAAATCGTCGTGTTGAGTTTAAAGTAGGAAAGTAATCCCCTTAA
>CAYZFD010000015.1:0-33294 GCA_964477735.1 uncultured Flavobacteriaceae bacterium | reverse complement strand
GTGATCGAGAAAAACTTTTAAACCTAGAATCTGAACTTCACAAGAGTGTGATAGGGCAAAACGAGGCCATTGAAGCCGTTAGCGATGCCGTAAGAAGAAGTAGGGCTGGATTGCAAGACCCCAACAAACCCACTGGAAGTTTCTTGTTTTTGGGCACCACAGGAATTGGAAAAACAGCTTTGGCTAAAGCCTTGGCCCTAACATTGTTTGATGATGAAAATGCCATAACAAGAATTGATATGAGCGAATATCAAGAGCGTCATGCGGTTAGCCGATTGGTGGGTGCCCCTCCTGGATATGTCGGTTATGACGAAGGAGGACAACTCACAGAAGCTGTTCGAAGAAGGCCTTACTCTGTAGTCCTACTCGACGAAATTGAAAAAGCACACCCCGACACTTTTAATGTTTTGTTGCAAGTGCTCGATGAAGGTCGCCTAACAGACAACAAGGGAAGGCTTGCGAATTTCAAAAACACCATCATCATTATGACCAGCAATTTAGGAAGTCATCAAATTCAAGAGGTGTTTGAGCAAGTGCCAAACATGGATCAAGCAACAGAGCAAGCTAAGGAAAAAGTGTTAGAATTGCTTCGCCAGAGTGTTCGACCAGAATTCATCAATCGGATAGATGATATCATATTGTTTACCCCGCTCACTCAACAAGACATCACCTCGATTGTTCGACTGCAAATTCAACAACTAAACAAAAGGTTGCAACCACAAAACATTAGTCTGGAAGCAACAGAAGCAGCCTTGGAATGGCTGGTAAACAAAAGTTACGATCCACAATATGGCGCTAGACCCATTAAGCGTGCTATTCAAAAATATGTGTTAAATGCCTTATCAAAAGCATTGCTTAAAGGCGAAATTTCATCCCACGGAACTTTTCTTATAGATGCATTCGATGAGGACTTGGTCTTTAGAAATCCAAAAACACAAACGAATGGCTAATTGTGTACCTTTGTAGTGTGCAAAAGAAAGTAAACATCTTGAACAAAAAAGCGCGTTTTGAATACGAGCTTCTTGATCAATTCACAGCAGGCATTGTATTGTCGGGCACCGAAATTAAGTCTATTCGATTGAGTAAGGCTTCCATTGTTGAAAGCTTTTGTGAATTCAATGAAAAAGGAGAGTTGTTTGTCGTAAACATGTCTATTGAAGCCTACGCTTTTGGACATCATTACAACCATCAACCTAGAGGTGCACGCAAACTCTTACTCAACAAAAAAGAGTTGAGAAAGTTATTTAAAGAAGTGAAAAATGTGGGGCTCACCATAGTGCCTTTAAAACTTTTTTTAAACGACAAAGGGTTGGCCAAGATGGACATTGCGCTGGCTCGAGGTAAAAAACTTTACGACAAGAGAGAAACCATAAAAGATCGCGACAACAAGCGAGCGCTCGATCGGATCAAGAAAAGAAATTAGATTTACGTTAATTTTTTTCACCTAACATAGGAACAAAACGAAAATCACCCAACACTTCCTTGTCGAAAACGGTATCAGATTGGCGAATAAACAAAGTCATTTTTTGCACCCCCGTGCCCAAAGGAATGACCATTCGCCCTCCTATCTTGAGTTGTGCCAATAAATCATGGGGTACCGAAGGTGCACCTGCAGTCACCAAAATCTTGTCGAAAGGTGCTTCGTCTGGCATCCCTTTGTAGCCATCGCCATAGGCCAGTTTTTTAGCATGAAAATTCATTTTACTGAGGTTGCGCATGGTGGATCTAAAAAGAGTATGTTGTCGTTCTATGCTATAGACATGGGCGCCCATTAAAATCAAAATAGCAGTTTGATAGCCAGAACCTGTTCCAATCTCCAATACTTTATCTCCTTTTTTTAGGTGTAAAAGCTGGGTCTGAAAAGCAACTGTATAGGGTTGGGAAATGGTTTGGTTGGCACCAATAGGAAACGCCTTGTCTTGATAGGCATGGTCTTCAAAACTGCTGTCTAGAAACAAATGTCTAGGCAGGTTGTTGATGGCCTGAAGAACGGCTGCATCTTCAATTCCTTTTTGTTTTAGGAGGGCCACCAATTTGGCTCTCATTCCTTGATGTTTGGGCGTGTCTATCAAAAACTTTTTTTTCAAAAATAGTCAAATCATTTGGCAGTTCTATGTAGTTTTAGAATTGTATTTTTGTCAAAAACAATCAAATGCTAAAAGTAGGCGTATTGGGTGCCGGCCACCTCGGTAAAATTCATTTGAAGTTGTTGCAACAATCAAATTGCTATGATCTTGTTGGATTTTATGATGCCGACAAAAACATGTCCAAGAAGGTGTCTTCCGATTTTGGATATACAGCTTTCGAAACACCCGAAGCTCTAATTGCCGCTGTTGACGTGGTGGATATCGTAACCCCCACCCTATATCATTTCGAAATGGCACAACAAGCTTTACTGGCCAAAAAACACATTTTTTTAGAAAAACCCATCACTACAACTGTAGAAGAAGCTGAAGCTTTAATCGCTTTGGCTAATAAAAATCAGTGCATGGGACAGGTGGGACATGTGGAGCGATTCAACCCTGCTTTTAAAGCCGTTCAAGATCAATTGAACAACCCACAATTTATTGAGGCACACCGTTTAGCTGAATTTAATCCAAGAGGAACCGACGTCTCTGTGGTGCTGGATCTCATGATCCATGACATTGACTGCATTTTGAGTGTGGTCTCTTCGCCAATTCAATCGATTTCAGCTAGTGGGGTTTCGGTTATTTCTGCAACACCCGATATTGCTAACGCACGAATTGCTTTTGAAAACGGTTGCGTGGCCAATTTAACCGCCAGTCGTATATCCTTAAAAAACATGCGTAAAACAAGGTTTTTTCAAAAAGATGCCTACATTTCAGTTGATTTTTTAGACAAAAAAGCAGAGTCTGTTCACATGAAGGATGCACCAGCCAAATCTGGTGAGTTTGATATGATACTAGAAAATGCTGAAGGTGTAAAAAAACAATTGCTGTTCAATCATCCTAAAGTTGAGCCTAACAATGCTATTCTTGATGAACTGGAAAGTTTTGCCACTGCCATTAACCAAAACCTGACCCCCATTGTCTCATTAAATCAAGGAAAAGCTGCCCTTGAAGTTGCCCTAAAAATTCTAAATTTACTATAAAACCTACTCATGAAAACCCCACTTGCTCCCTTGCAGTTTTACCATACTGCTCCTGATGAAATTGGAAATTTTGTCAATCCTCCTATTCATGAACTTTCAGATACACAACTACAACAATGGATTGATGAAAAATCTGATAGCTTTTTACACCTCATTCGACCCGATTTAAAAGAGGACTATCAAAATATACGAATAAGGTTTAAACAACATCAGAAGCTTAAACAGGATCCCCTTCCCTCCTATTATATTTACAAAATTTCAAATACACAAAGCAACTACATTGGTCTCATTTGCGGGGTGCAATGTCAAGCCATAAGCGAAGGACTTGTACTTCCCCATGAAGAAACCCTTAAATCTAGGGAGGAACTTTTTGTTCGTTATTTAACAGAAGTAGGATTTAATGCTGAACCCGTGATGCTAGCACATCAATCTTTACCCGCATGGGATGAGTTGCGCAATCGACTTACGAATTTTAGTCCTTTTGCAAATTTTAACTTAAACAACTTCAACCATAAGCTTTGGCGCATTGATCACCCTACAATCATTGGACAAATTCAAACCATTTTCCGCGAAGTGGGCAGTTTATATATCGCTGACGGACACCACCGCTCAAAATCATCCTTATTGCTGTCTCAAAAACCTAAACACAATCATGCCTCTCACTTTTTAAGCTTTTTGATTGATGAAAAACAGTTAAAAGTAGATAGCTTTTATCGCTTAATCAAGGATCTTAATCACCTCCGACCCGATCATTTTTTAACTGCATTGAATGAAAATTTTGAAGTGAAACGCACTCTAAGATATCGACAACCTTCTAAAAAGGGTGAATTTTCAATTTATTTAGAAAGCAGCTGGTATAAAATAACTTCTAAAAGTTCAGCGTTTTTATCAGCATCACATCTTTTGGTTGATAAAATTCTAGAGCCCCTATTGGGAATCCAGGATTTAAGAAACGACAGCCGATTAGACTGTCAATATAGCAGCACTCCAGAGTCTGAAATTGAAAAATCAGTGCAAGCAGGTCGAGCTGCCTTGGGTATTGTTCATTTTCCACTTACTTTTGAAAAAGTAATGGATTTGTCTAACAAAGGCCACATGCTACCCCCTAAGAGTACTTACATTGAACCAAAGCTACCCAATGGTATGCTCATTCATGCTTGGTAATAATTATGACGATTCATTCTAATCTCCGAAAACTGCAAACAGAACTCCCTGAATCAGTAACCTTAGTGGCCGTTTCAAAAACAAAACCTATCGAAGACCTCATGCAAGCCTATGAAGCTGGGCAACGCATTTTCGGAGAAAATAAAGTTCAAGAGCTAAAAGACAAATTTTCATCCCTACCACAAGATATTCAATGGCATATGATTGGTCATTTGCAGCGAAATAAGGTTAAATATATCGCATCATTTGTAGCCTTAATTCACGGTGTGGACAGTCTTAGATTACTTCAAGAAATTAACCGCCAGGGTGCGCTTCATCAGCGCAAAATTCCATGTTTGTTGCAAGTACACATTGCGCAAGAGGAAACAAAATTTGGATGGGATATTTCTGAGGTTCAAAACTTAATTGAAAAGGGAGAAATTAATAAATTTGAATATGTCCGTGTAGATGGTTTAATGGGAATGGCCACGTTTACGGATGACGAAAAGCAAATCACAAAAGAATTTACTACCCTAAAAATCCTTTACAATCAGCATCAGAAAACACAAGGTTGGAAAGTGCTCTCCATGGGCATGAGTAACGATTATCAATTGGCCATTTCATGTGGAAGTAATATGGTTCGTGTGGGGAGTAAAATATTTGGAGAACGACAATACGCAAAATGATGTATTGCATTGTGGATATAGAAACTACTGGAGGCCGCTATAATGAGGAGGGTATTACAGAGATTGCAATCTATAAGTTTGATGGTCAAAAAGTTGTTGATCAATTCATTAGTCTAATTAATCCTGAAAGACCCATCCAGCCATTTGTGGTTCAGCTAACCGGTATCAATCAACAAATGCTTCAAAGCGCTCCTAAGTTTTTTGAAATCGCCAAGCGTGTAGTTGAAATCACTACCGACTGCATTTTTGTGGCCCATAACGCTTCATTTGATTTTAGAATACTACAAACAGAATTTAGGCGTCTGGGCTTTTCATTTGAAAGGCCCACACTTTGCACAGTGAGTCTGTCTAAAAAATTGTTCCCAAATCAACCTACATACAAACTTGGAAAACTTGTTAGGTCGTTGGGCATTCCACTTTCGAATCGTCATCGGGCAGCTGGCGACGCTCAAGCCACGGTGGCGTTGTTTAAACAACTTCTATTAAAAGATTTAGACAAAACCGTAGTGACCGCCTCACTTAAGCAATCTTTGAATGAAAAGACCCCAGCAAAGTTTCTTAATCTCGTGGCAGACTTGCCCAACAACACAGGGGTTTATTTTTTACACAAAAGCGATGGTAAAATCATTTATATCGGCAAAAGCAACAACATCAAATCGAGGGTTAACCAACATTTGACAGGGAAAAGTCAAAAGGCTTTAAAGATTCAGCTCGAAATTGCAGCGGTGACTTTTGAGGAAACCGGTAGTGAGGTTTTGGCACTTCTACAAGAGATTGAAGAAATTAAACATCACAAACCCAAACACAATAGGGCATTTAAAGCGCCTAAAGAACGTTTGGGACTTGAGGTTTGTGAAAACGAAATGGGCTACCAATTTTTAAGATTGGTACCCTTTGAAGCAAACCAAGATTACTTAACCACTTTTGGAAACTTAAATGAAGCTAAAAAAACACTTTTCAAATGGACAGAAACCCATCAACTTTGCCAACGCCTCACCAATGTTGACCCTGGAAAAGGCGCTTGCTTTCATGTTGAAACAGGACTTTGTCTTGGAGCTTGTGTTGGGAAAGAGGCTGTTGAGGCCTATAATGAGCGTGTTCTGGGGTTCATTCAAACCCTTCAATTTCCACATCCTGATATGCTTATTGTTGATAAAGGACGTGCTGTGGACGAAAAAAGTGTCATCTTAATAGAAAATCATAAGTATAAAGGTTATGGTTATTTTAACCTCAACCATCAAATCAATCATAGATCTGTGCTAAACAATTTAATTACCAGAAAAGAAACCAATCGAGACATCCAAAAACTGCTTTTAAAAGAGGTTCAAAAAAAGCGATTCCAAAAAATCATACCACTAAACAGTTTTTAAATTCGTAATTTTAGAGTCTGCATGGAAAAAATTCTTAAACCTTGGCAACGCAAATTACACGACATCATTTATGAGGCCGATACGCCAGCGGGTAAATTATTTGATGTAATCCTTCTAATTCTCATTTTGTTTAGTGTGGTTCTGGTCATGCTAGAAAGTGTTCCCTACATTGATGAGCAACACCATCAGCTCCTCAATTATTCGGAATGGATAATAACAATGGTATTTACCATTGAGTATGTTTTAAGAATGATATGTGTACAAAAACCAACGCGCTATATTTTTAGTTTTTATGGCGTTATCGATTTTTTATCAATTATTCCAAAATACATTTCTATCATTATAGGAGGTGCTCAAGGGTTGGCGGCGCTAAGAGCCTTACGGCTGTTACGAGTTTTTAGAATTCTTAAACTCACTCGATACATCGGGGAGGAAAGAATGCTTCTTGTCGCCTTGCGAAAAAGCAGACCTAAAATTTTGGTGTTTTTATTCACCGTTCTCATATTGTGTGTGATCTTGGGCACCTTGATGTATTTAATTGAAGGTGATGCCTCAGGGTTCACCAGCATTCCCCGCAGCGTTTACTGGTGTATTGTCACCCTAACCACCGTGGGTTATGGTGACATAGCACCCATCACACCGCTTGGACAACTACTTGCCTCAATGATTATGATTTTGGGGTATGGTATTATCGCAGTTCCAACGGGAATTGTGGGAGCAGAAATTGCGCATCACAGAAAACATAGTCACAACACTCAATTTTGCCCCTCTTGTATGCGTGGTGACCATCTCGATGACGCCGTATTTTGTCGCTACTGTGGTGTAAAATTAAACGAATGAGTGTCCTAATTTGCGTTCAGGGGCCGACCGGAATTGGAAAAACAAGAGTAGCCATAGCTTTGGCAAAACATTATCAATCTGAGGTTGTTTCTTGCGATTCAAGGCAGTTTTTTAAGGAAATGTCCATTGGAACAGCTGTACCATCGCCCGAAGAATTAAAAATTGTTCCCCATCACTTCATACAACACCTATCTATTCACGACAAATACACTGTAGGGAATTACGAAAAGGATGCATTAAACCTTTTACGACATGCTTTTAAAAAGCACCACAAAATGGTTTTAGTAGGAGGTTCAAATCTCTACAGAGATGCTTTAGTCAATGGACTAGATCATTTTCCGAAAGTTCCCGATAAGGTGATTCAAAAACTACAACAAGATTTAGAAATTCAGGGAATTGAAAGTCTTCAAAAACAGCTCAAAGCCCTAGATCCAGATTATTTTAAGCTTGTTGATCTACAAAATCCACACCGTTTAATTCGCGCCCTAGGTGTTTGCTTAGCTTCAGGCAAACCTTTTTCATCATTTCACAACCAACCTAAAACGCCACGTCCTTTCAAAACTTTTACCATTGGCTTATCAATGGAACGATCAAAACTATATGACCGTATAAACCAACGTGTTGAAAAGATGATTGACCAGGGTTTGGTTGAAGAAGCTAAAGCTCTTCATCCGTGGGCGGCTTTAAATAGCCTGCAAACAGTAGGTTACAAAGAACTTTTTGACTATTTCGATCAAAAATGTTCCTTAGAATATGCTATAGAAGAAATTAAAAAAAATAGTCGGCGCTATGCCAAAAGACAACTCACTTGGCTTCGAAAACAGCCAGAAGTTTTTTGGGTCGATGCCAATACTCCGGTCGATCAAATCATAAATAAAATTTCTGTTTAAAAGTGGTATAATTTTTGCCCAATTATTGGTTCACAATAAACTCTAAATCCTATGAAAACCTACATGTATCTTCCGCTCATGCTATTGGCGTTCATCACAACTTCTTGTTTAGAAGAAACAAAATCCACCGAAAAACCCCAAACAAACTTTAAGTTTCTAAAATCATACCAACCTATTAAAACCTATGACGCGCTCACCAATGCAGTTTATTATGAAAAATTAACTGGTATGAAACCTACCAAAACATTGGGTCATGTGCTTGGATATCGCTTTACATACGGCACTAAACTCCCTGATGGAACAGATGTAGTTGCGTCTGCAGCCGTAATGGTACCCAACCAAGGGACAACATGGCCGCTTCTATTTTTACATCATGGAACCTTGGCAGCCAACAGCAAACCTCCTTCAGATTTTTCGCCCTCAGATGCTATTCTAAGTTATGGGGCTCTTGCGGCTTCATTAAACATAATGGTAGCCATTCCAGATTATATTGGTTATGGAGCAAGTAAAGATGTGCATCACCCCTATGAACATGCCGAAAACCTCGCCAAATCAAGTGCCGATTTAAGAGAAGCTATTCTTGAATTGCTTAGCACATCAACCAAAAAGTTGGATTCAAAGATTTTTATTACAGGTTATTCTGAAGGGGCTACTGCTGCACTGGCCTTGCACAAACATTTTGAACAAAACAATGTTAAAGTAACAGCTTCTAGTGTTGGGGCAGGTGCCTACAACAAAACTGCATTTTCTAAAGCCATCTTAAAATCTTCTGACACCTTATCTTTTGCTGGATATTATTTATGGGTTTTAGATGCCTACAATCGATATTACAAGCTTAACAGAACTTGGAGTTCAATGGTTAAAACACCCTATGACCAAACCCTATCAAAAATTAACGATCCAAATCAATTTCCTTTGTTGGGCATTAAAGAAACAGCCTCAAAATTGTTTAAAGAAGATTTCATTAAAGGCGTTTTAGATGAAACGGACACTAAACTTTTAGATGCGCTTAAAAAGAATGATTTAAATGGGTGGGTTCCGAAAGCACCAATACGATTTTATTATGGAACCAAAGATGACTTTGTATGGCCTTTAAACAGCACTACCACTGTCGAAGACATGAAAAAAGCTGGTGCAACAAATGTTAGCTTACATCCTCTGGAGGGTGAAGATCATTTCACGGCAATACAGCCCTATTTCAAAGAAACCGCAACATGGTTAATTGGTATGCTCTGAGAGCCACTTGTTCACATTGGTTTCGATGCGATCTTGAAGGTTTGACAGGTCAGCTTTAATGAACTTTTTCCCTGTAATATTTTCATAAAGTTCAACATAACGATCTGAAACTGATTGAATATAGGCCTCAGACATTTCTGGGATGTTTTGTCCCTCTTTGCCTTGAAAACCATTCTCAATGAGCCACTGCCTGACGAATTCTTTAGAGAGTTGTTTTTGGGGTGTGCCGTTTTTTTGCCGAGTGGCATAGCCTTCGGCATAAAAATAACGAGAAGAATCTGGGGTATGTATCTCATCAATGAGCACAATTTCGCCAGATTTTGTTTTTCCAAACTCATATTTGGTGTCCACCAAAATCAGTCCTTGTTGTGCAGCCATCGCAGTACCTCGCTGAAACAAAGCTCTGGTATAGTTTTCTAAAACATGATAATCTTCTTCAGAGACTAACCCTTTTTTTAATATGTCTTCTTTAGAAATGTCCTCGTCGTGCAAACCTTGATCAGCTTTAGTTGTTGGGGTGATGATGGGTGTTGGGAAGGCGTCATTTTCCTGCATGCCATCGGGCATTGCAACCCCACACAAAAGCCGTTTCCCCGATTTGTATTCTCGAGCCGCATGACCAGATAAATATCCTCGAATCACCATTTCCACCTTAAGAGGCTCACAAGCATGGCCAACACTCACACTGGGATCGGGACTATCAATGAGCCAATTGGGAACAATATCGCGTGTGGCTTCTAGCATATAGGTGGCGATTTGATTTAGAATTTGACCTTTATAAGGGATTCCTTTGGGCATAATGACGTCAAATGCAGAAAGCCTATCTGTGGCCACCATAACAAGCAAATCGTTTTTTAATTGATAAACTTCTCGAACCTTTCCTTTATAAACTGACTTTTGATTAGGAAATCGAAAATCGGTTGACATGAGTGTATTTGTCATTAGTTGTGGTGTTCAGTTTTTTTATAAGCGTTAATAACACGACTCACTAGCTGATGGCGAATCACGTCTCTGTTGTCTAAATATATTATTCCAATACCAGTGATGTCATTTAAAATCAAAAGGGCTTCTTTAAGACCCGAAATAACCCTACGCGGCAGATCGATTTGTCCTGGGTCGCCTGTGATGATAAATTTTGCGTTGGCGCCCATTCGAGTTAAAAACATTTTCATTTGCCCATGGGTGGCATTTTGTGCTTCATCCAAGATGACAAACGCATGATCGAGGGTGCGACCTCTCATAAAAGCCATCGGTGCAATTTGAATAATGCCATGATCTAAAAAATAAGCCAATTTTTCGGCAGGAATCATATCTCTCAGGGCGTCGTATAGAGGCTGCATGTATGGATCTAATTTTTCTTTTAAATCCCCAGGCAAAAAGCCTAAATTCTCTCCAGCTTCTACAGCAGGCCTGGTGAGAATGATGCGCTTCACCTGCTTTGATTTTAGCGCCTTTACAGCCATGGCTACACTGGTATAGGTTTTTCCAGTTCCAGCAGGGCCAATAGCAAAGACCATGTCGTTTTTTTGGACCGCATCAACCAAAGCTTGTTGATTGACTGTTTTGGCCAATATTTTTTTTCCGCCAACTCCGTGCAAGATGAGTTGACTGTCGTCAGCTTCAAAGAGATTGTCTAATTCACCTCGGTTTTCCAATATTTGCTGAAGCACCTTGGGCTCAATCGTGTTGTGTTTTCCAAAATAAATCACCAACTGGTCAATTTTGGACTCGAATTCTTCTAATAGCTTAGACTCTCCAAAGACTTTAATGGTGCTTCCTCTGGCCACGATTTTAAGTTTTGGAAAGTGTTTTTTGAGGCTGTTTAGCGTACTGTTTTTGGATCCAAAAAAATCGCTTGGATTCACTTCAGTAAGTTCAATATTAATTTCGTTCAAGAACTAAAAATAGTTTAAATGATTCGCTTTCTTTTTTGATAACTTTGTAAACAAATTTACGTTTTTGTTTTTCTAAAACACAAATTAAAAAGGGGTTTTTATGGCCATCATAACATTTACTTCAGATTTCGGAAACAAAGATTACTTTGTCTCGGCCGTGAAGGGTGCAATGATGCAAGAACTCGAACAAGCAACCTTAGTCGATATCAGTCACGACGTTGCGCCTTTCAACATTGCAGAATGTGCCTACATCATCGAAAATGCTTACCCTTTTTTTCCACAAGGAACCATCCATATTATTGGAGTTGATGCTGAAAAAACTCCCGAAAATCAACATTTGGCTGTTTTTATGAATGGCCACTATTTTATTTGTGCCAATAACGGACTGGTTTCTTTAATCACCCATAAATTTAAACCTGAGAAGGTAATTGAGATTAAACTCAACGACACAGACGACCATAAATTTGCTGTGGCTTCGGTTTTTGTAAAGGCTGCTGCCCATTTGGCAAGAGGGGGATCTATAGATCTTTTGGGCACACCATTCAAATCATTAAAAGTTCTCACTCAGCTACTTCCTACAGTGAGTCCAAAAGGAAACGAAATTAGGGGTGCTGTGCTGTATGTGGACAACTATGGTAATGTGGTCACCAACATCACAAAACGAATGTTTGATGAGGTGGGCAAGGCAAGAGCATTTCATGTTCAGGCACGAAACCATAGATTCGATAAAATTTACGAAAATTATGCCGATGCCATTCGGTTTGACATTGAAAAATCACATAGAGAGGAGGATGGCAAACAAATTGCTCTTTTCAATAGTGGGGGTTACCTAGAATTGAGTGTATATAAAAGCAATCCTAAAACTTCGGGAGGCGCAAGCAGTTTGTTTGGACTTCACTACAGAGATTCGGTTACGGTATTTTTTGGGGCCTAGCTTTTAACCTTTACCTGACTTTGTTGATAAGTTTGTTTCATAAAATCCTCACTTTGCAATATATTTGTTAGGTATAAAATATTATTCTCCAAATGAAATTTATTGTATCAAGCGGTGTACTTCAAAAACAGCTTCAAATGCTTAGCGGTGTTATAAACACAAACAACACCCTGCCCATTCTCGACCATTTTCTTTTTGAAGTATCGGATAGTGTGCTCACGGTCACTGCCTCAGATTTAGAATCTACAATGGTATCCAAATTATCTATAGAAACTGATAGTGAAGGGAGTATTGCTGTTCCTGCACGATTGCTTCTTGATACGCTTAAAACTTTTCCCGAGCAACCCCTCACATTCACTATTGAAGACAACAACACTGTTGAAATTAGCTCAAATCATGGAAAATATGCCCTGGCCTATGCCGAAGGCGAAAACTTTCCTAAGACTGTGGAGCTAACAGATGCGCAATCTATTCATGTAATGGGAGATGTTCTCGCAACAGCCATCAGCAAAACCATTTTTGCTTCTGGGAATGATGATCTTAGACCAGTAATGAGTGGTGTCTTTTTTCAATTTTCGGAAGAAGGTCTCACCTTTGTGGCTACCGACGCGCATAAACTTGTGAAATATGAGCGCAAAGACATTTCATCGAATGCCGTTGCAGAATTCATCACCCCAAAAAAGCCGCTCAATCTTCTCAAAAGCATCTTAGCTGGCAGTGAAACTGATGTTAAAGTCGAATATAACGGCACCAATGTACGTTTCTCTTTCGATGATGTGACCTTGGTTTCTCGATTGATTGAGGGCAAATACCCCAACTTTGAAGCCGTTATTCCTAAAGACAACCCTAACCTATTGACCATTGATCGAAATTTATTTTCCAGTTCAGTGAAAAGGGTAAGTATATTTTCCAATAAAACCACTCATCAAATCCGCCTAAAAATGGCTGGAGCACAAATGACCATCTCAGCCGAAGACATCGATTATAGCAACAAGGCCGAAGAACGTTTAAATTGTGATTACCAAGGCGATGATATTCAAATTGGATTTAATGCGAGATTCTTGGCAGAAATGCTATCTAACCTAGATGCCAGCGAAGTTCAATTGGCCATGTCGCTACCCAACAGAGCTGGGATTCTCACTCCAACAGATGGTCTAGATGAAGGTGAGCAAATCACAATGCTGGTGATGCCTGTGATGCTCAGCAACTAACTATTGATTTAACAAATAGGCAAATATTAAAGGGGCCACAATTGTTGCGTCAGACTCGATGATGAACTTTGGGGTTTTGATATCTAGCTTTCCCCATGTGATTTTCTCGTTTGGAACGGCACCCGAATAGGAACCATAACTCGTTGTAGAATCTGATATTTGACAAAAATAGCTCCAAAAAGGCGTGTCTGTTCGTTCTAAATCTTGATATAACATTGGAACTACACAAATTGGGAAATCTCCAGCAATCCCCCCTCCTATTTGAAAAAAGCCAATACCCTCATTTCCAGCAGTAGCTGTGTAATAGTTGGCCAACCACATCATGTATTCAATTCCAGACTTTACGGTGCTGGGACTTAGGTCACCTTTGATGCAATAAGAGGCAAAAATATTGCCCAAAGTAGAATCTTCCCAACCTGGTACAACAATGGGTAAATTCTTTTCGGCAGCAGCCAACATCCAAGAATTTTTAGGATCGATTTCATAGTATTGCTCCAATTCACCGGAAAGCAAAATTTGATACATATATTCATGAGGGAAATAGCGTTTCCCTGAAAGTTCAGCAGATTGCCACGCCTTATAAACATGCTTCTGAAGTCGTCTAAAAGCTTCCTCTTCAGGAATGCAAGTGTCCGTAACTCGGTTAAGACCTCCTTCTAACAAATCCCACTCGTCTTGAGGACTTAAATCTCTGTAATTGGGCACGCGTCTATAGGAGTTGTGAGCCACCAAATTCATTAAATCTTCCTCTAGGTTGGCACCAGTACAAGAAATCATATGCACTTTGTCTTGACGAATCATTTCGGCCAAGGAAATTCCAAGCTCAGCCGTACTCATGGCACCCGCTAGAGAAATTAACATTTTTTTACCTTCAGCTAGATGATTTTCATAGGCCTTTGCTGCATCAACCAAAGCCGCTGCATTAAAATGAAGGTAGTTTTTTTCTATAAAATTTCGAATGGGTTGACTCATGACAAATGGAATTTATATGAAAGTATTTTGTATAGCAATTTGGCTGCCATAAAATCGGGTGCCGAAAAGCCATTAATTGGTGCCAATTCAACAATATCAAAGCCCACTACTTCGTGGTTTTGGAAAACTTTTTTTAGCAAATCTAGGGATTCATTCCATAATAAACCGCCTGGTTCTGGGGTGCCAGTGGCAGGCATGATAGCAGGATCAAAAGCATCCAAATCAATCGTAATGTAAACTTGTTTGCCCAATTGGCTCACAACATCATCCATCCAATTTGCTTCTGAACGAATTCGATAGGAAGTAAATAATTTATCCTTTTTTAGAAATGGAAGTTCTACAGTATCCATACTTCGAATCCCCACCTGAACAAGATTACAAGTTTTTGAAGCATGGTGCATGGCGCAGGCATGATTAAAGGGAGTGCCGTTATAGGAGGGTCTTAAATCAGAATGTGCATCAATTTGAAGTACAGACAGGTTATTGTACTCGTCTTGAAACGCATTGATAGCTCCAATGCTAACAGAGTGTTCACCGCCAATCATTCCCACAAACTTTTGATGTTGAAGATGATTTTTGACAGTTTCTTCAACGGTTTTAGCCATTTGCTCAGGGGAGCGATTTTCCAATACAGGGGGCGCTAAAAAAATTCCATTCTTATAAACTTCTGATTGAGTTTCTATGTCAAACAACTCCATATTCTCTGCCGCATCAAGCAAGGCCTCAGGCCCCTTGTCGGCTCCTTTTCCATAAGTGCTTGTGCCGTCATATGGAACAGGCAAAATCACCACTTTGGCGTTGTTGTAGGCAGAAAATTCTTTGGGAATTCCAGCAAAAGTTCGCATCAATATCCTAAAATTTGTAGCATGTCCTTACTCGACTGCTCTTGTTTAAATAACTTGGTAACGACCTGTCCGTTTTCGTCATGATCGATCAATATGTGTTTGGGAGCGGGAATTAAACAATGTTTGATGCCCCCATATCCTGAAATGGCTTCTTGGTAGGCACCACAATTAAAAAAGCCTACATAAAGCGGTTTTTGTTTTGAAAATTTAGGCAAATAAATGGCGTTTACGTGTTGCTCTGAGTTGTAATAATCATCACTATCACAAGTTAAACCGCCTAAGAAAACACGTTCATACTCGTCTTGCCATCGGTTAATGGGCAACATAATGAAACGTTTGTTGATCGCCCAAGAGTCGGGCAATGCAGTCATGAAAGACCCATTAATCATGTTCCAGCGTTCCCTATCATTTTGTTTTTTCTGATCAAGAATAGAAAAAATCATGCCGCCTGCCTCGGCAACTGTAAACGATCCAAATTCAGTGAAAATGTCTGGGTGCGGTACATTGACAGCCTCAGCACCAGATTTAATTTGTGCCACAATCTCACTTAACATATATTGATAATCAAAGCTAAACGCCAATGAATTTTTTACTGGAAATCCTCCTCCAATGTTAAGGTATTTAATTTGGGCTCCTTTTTTGCACAAATCTGTGTAAACGGTTATGAACTTGGCCAATTCGTTCCAATAGTAGGCATTATCACGAATGCCAGTGTTGACGAAAAAGTGGAGCATAGAAAGGCTAAATTTCTTGCTATTTTTGATGTTCCAAATCCAAAAAGGCAAGACATCTTTATAACCAATTCCCAAGCGAGAGGTATAGAATTCGAACTTTGGATCTTCTTCCGATGCAATGCGAATGCCTATTTGCAAAGGGGCATCGATATATTGATCTAACAGTTCATATTCATCAAAATTGTCGATGATAGGCACTATGTTTTTAAAACCTAAAGCAACTAGCTCTGCAATTTTTTTAATGTAGGTTTCTGTTTTATAACCGTTACAGAGTACAAAAATATCGTTTTTGATTTTTCCTTTCTCAAAAAGAGAAATGACAATATCAATGTCGAAAGCCGAGGAGGTTTCAATATTGGCCTGGTGGGCTGCACACCTTTCAAGAACAAAACTAAAATGAGAGCTTTTTGTGCAATAGCAATATTGATAACGACCTTCATAGCTATTTTCTTGAAAAGCCTGATGAAACCAAGTGCGGCATTTTTCAATTTGCTTACCAATTATGGGCAAATAACTAAACCGCAATGGTGTTCCATATTCCTCCACGAGCTGCATGAGGTCGAGCCCATGAATTTTAAGCTGATCTCCTACTAACTCAAATTCATCTTGCGGGAAATCAAAAGTCTGTTCAATAAGGTCTTTATATTTATTCTTCATCGAGCACTGGCGTTTCGGGCGTGTCCACATCTTCTGAGTCACGATCATCTACTTCGTCTTCGTTTTCGAAATATGCCGATGAACGTGAAGAAGTAATGGTGCTTATTGGAACCAAAAACATCTCTTCTGTGGTTTTGTATATAACACCATCCACAATTATTCCTTTATAGGGAAATGAAGTTCGCTCCAATTCACCCTCATAGTATAGCTCATAAATTTCATCTTGAAGTTGATTGCTAAACTTAGTAAAGCTTCGAATAACACGATTCATTTGCAATAGATTTAGGATGCAAATGTTGTTTAAAAAAGTGTTTTAATTTACAATAATATATAAAATAAGTAAATTTTTTTATATTTTTGATTTTTAAAAGTGAAAAACACTAAATATGGATGCTGTTGACAAAAAAATCCTTGAAATACTCCAAACCAATGCCCTTTCCACTGCCAAAGAAATGGCTTCTGCACTTTCATTAACCACAACCCCTGTATATGAACGCATAAAAAAACTGCAAAGACTGGGTGTAATTAAACAATATGTTGCCCTGCTTGATGCAGATTTGCTTGGCAAAAATATTGTAGTCTTTATGAATATTACCATAAAAGATCATCAGGCCGAAAGTCGGAGCACATTTATAAAACAAATGGAGTCGCTGACTTCAGTTGTTGAACTTTATCACACTTCGGGATCTTTTGATTTTTTGGCTAAAGTGCGTTTCTCGACCATACAGGAATATCGAAACTTTTTGGTAAATGAAGTTTCAAGCATCTACAACATCAATGACATAGAAAGCCAAATTGTGCTAGAAGAAATCAAATACACAACCCGAATTGTACTCTAACTACAACAAATAATCTGTACTTATAAAGTTCGAAGCTTTTTTGTCTAACAGTTCTTGAAGTAATGCATTGTTACTTTCGTTGTCTTTCATAGCCACAAAAGTTCTGATCGAAAACGAACGCAGTGCATCATGAACGCTAAGGGTGCTGACTGCAGAGTCTTTTCTTCCGGTGAACGGATATATGTCTGGCCCTCTTTGACACGAACTGTTAATATTCACCCTACAAACCAAGTTAGAAAGGGTGTCAATAAGAGGTGCAAGCGTTTCTACATTGCTTCCAAACAAGCTCACCTGCTGACCATAGTTCGAAGCAGCCATGTCGTCGAGCGGCGTGTTGATGTCTGAAAAGGACAGCACAGGAATTACTGGACCAAATTGCTCCTCATGATAGACTTTCATTTTTTTGTTTACAGGATATAAAACTGCAGGAAAACAATAATTATCGTAAAGTTCACCACCCCTGTTGTTCATGATCTGGGCACCTTGTTCAAGTGCATCATCTATTAAATCTTTAATGTATTTAGGTTTTGAAGGCTCTGGCAAAGGAGTCAAAAAATGATTGTCCCAAGGTAGTCCCAACTGTAAATCATCAACGGCTTTTGAAAAACGATCTAAAAAAGCTTCTTTTATGTTTTCGTGAACATAAATCACTTTCAGCGCAGTGCATCGTTGCCCATTAAAAGAAAGGCTACCGCTAATACACTCTGCAACAGCAAGGTCTAAGTCGGCATCTGGTAAAACAATTGCAGGGTTTTTAGCTTCTAGGCCAAGCACCAGTCTTAATCTATTTTTATTGGGATGTATCGCTTGTAAAGACAATGCTGAGCTACTATGTCCAATTAAAGCCAAAACATCCACTTTTCCAGATTCCATAATGGGTGTTGCCAATTCTCTTCCTCGACCAAACAAGATATTTACCACTCCTGGGGGAAAACTTTTTTGAAAAGCCTCTAACAAAGGTGCAATGAGCAAAACACCATGTTTGGCCGGCTTAAAAATGGCCGTGTTGCCCATAATAATAGCGGGGATGAGCAAGCAAAATGTTTCGTTTAGGGGATAGTTATAGGGTCCAAGGCACAATACAACCCCTAACGGACCTCGACGAATATGAGCACGCACGCCGCCAGAGACTTCAAACTTGGCACTATCTCGATCAATTTGTTTATATTCTTCGATAGTGTCATAAATATAGTCAATGGTTCTGTCAAATTCTTTTATTGAATCGTTAAGGTTTTTTCCAATTTCCCACATCAGCAATTTCACCACTTCATCGCGTGTTTGCTTCATGTGCTCCACAAACTTCTCTAGGCATGCTATTCGATGTCCAACCTTCATTGTCGGCCAAAGGCCCTTTCCCATATCATAGGCTTTGCTCGCAGCTTCGATAGCTTGGTGGGCACTGTTTGCATCCATTTGAGGAACAGAACCCAAAAGGGTTGGAGAAAAGCTTCCATCATTTTGTTTTGTTCGAATACTCGAATAAACTTCGGTCGTTTTCCCTTCCCAAACTTTCAATTCACCATCCATTAAATAATGTTTGGAATGAAGTGGGTTTAGGATTTTGTAACTGTTTGGAACAGAACCAAATTTTGTTTCCATAATTATTATTCTTAAACTAAAAATTGAAATAAATCCGGTTTGTTGTTAAGATAATCACCAAAGAAGTTTTTGGCTTTCATTCTTTCGATAAGCGGATTTAAATCTTGTGCGTTTTTCAATTCAATACCCACTACTGCTGGGCCTTGAGAACGGCTACTTTTTTTGGAGTATTCAAAAAATGTGATATCATCATTGGGGCCTAAAATTTCAGCAACAAATTCTTTCAGAGCTCCAGCACGTTGAGGAAAACGAACTATGAAATAATGTTTTAGACCTGCGGCTAAAAGCGCGCGTTCTTTAATTTCGGCCATTCTTGTGATATCGTTATTACTACCACATATTAAGCAAGCTACATTTTTTCCTATTATCTTATCGGCATAAGCTTCCAAGGCTGTTGTTGCCATGGCTCCTGCTGGCTCAACCACTATGGCATCTCTGTTATACATGTCCAAAATGGTTTGGCAAATGGCGCCTTCATGAACCAAGATGAGGTCATCTAAATATTGTTTGCAATATTCATAACTTAACTTCCCTACCTGCTTAACAGCTGCCCCATCAACAAATCGATCAATCTCATCTAGCACTACAATTTTGCCCTGCTTTAATGAGGCATGCATAGCCGGGGCACCCTCGGGTTCTACCCCAATGATTTTGGTAGAAGGGGAACACTGCTTAAAAACATTGATTACTCCCGAAACTAGTCCACCACCGCCAATTGGCACAAAAATATAATCTAAAGGCTCGGTTACTTGATCGATAATCTCCAAGGCCATCGTGGCTTGGCCAGTGATTACAGTTTTGTCATCGAATGGGTGAACAAAAACACTTTGGTGTTCTTCACAATTGGCCATAGCAGCCTTATAGGCATCATCATAGGTGTCGCCTGTTAGTACGATTTTCACAAAATTCCCACCAAACATGGCCACTTGGTCAACCTTTTGCCGAGGCGTAGGACTTGGCATGTAAATAGTTCCTTGAATTCCCAAACTCGCACAGGCTAAAGCTACTCCTTGTGCATGATTTCCAGCACTAGAGCAGACAACTCCCTTCTTTCTTTCACTTTCTGATAAGGATTTTATTTTATGGTAAGCTCCCCTAATCTTGAAAGAACGAACGGTTTGCAGGTCTTCTCTTTTTAGCCAAACATGGGCTTTAAAGCGCTCACTATATCGAACTGAGTTTTGTAGAGGACTGGCCTGCACAAGATCCGCAATATTTTCAGCTGCCTTTCGAACAGCCTCTAAAGAAATGAGCGATTGCTCCATGTTTAAACTATTTTTTTCATGGCTGTCATAGAAGCACGAAGCTCTTTCCCAATGATCTCAACTGGGTGAGAACGCAATGCTTCATTGATTTCAATCAACTTTTTGTTATCCACACCAGCATGGTTGTCGATGCCTTTACCAATCACATCTAAATCAATGTTTTTCATAAAGTCAGACAACAAGGGTTTACAAGCGTGATCAAACAAATAGCAACCATATTCTGCTGTATCTGAAATAATTCGATTCATCTCAAATAGTTTCTTGCGTGCAATGGTGTTGGCGATCAGAGGTGTTTCGTGTAATGACTCATAATAGGCGGAAGCGTCTTTTATGCCTGCTTCTACCATAGTTTCGAAGGCCAATTCAACGCCAGCACGAACAAAAGCCACCATTAAAATTCCTTGATCAAAATAGGTTTGTTCGGCAATTTCAGCCGTTGTGTTTTCGGTTTTTTCAAAAGCTGTTTCACCTGTAGCTGCTCGCCAGCTAAGCAAGTTTTTATCGTCATTAGCCCAATCTTCCATCATGGTTTTGGAAAAATGACCAGACATGATGTCGTCCATGTGTTTTTGAAACAAGGGACGCATAATTTCTTTTAATTCTTCAGATAATGTAAACGCTTTTACTTTGGCCGGGTTCGATAAGCGGTCCATCATGTGAGATACGCCACCGTGCTTAAGTGCTTCGGTAACCGTTTCCCAGCCATATTGAATGAGCTTAGCTGCATAAGCGGGTTCAATTCCTTTTTCAACCATTTTGTCAAAGCAAAGGATAGATCCTGTTTGCAAAACTCCACACAAAATGGTTTGTTCGCCCATTAAATCAGATTTAACTTCTGCTACAAATGACGATTCTAAAACTCCTGCCCTGTGACCACCAGTGGCCACGGCATAGGCCTTGGCTTGGCTTAACCCTACCCCTTGGGGATCATTGTTGGGGTGTACAGCAATGAGCGTTGGAACACCAAATCCTCTTTTATATTCTTCACGAACTTCAGAACCTGGACACTTGGGCGCTACCATGATTACGGTTAAATCTTCACGAATTTGCATCCCCTCTTCAACAATATTGAAACCGTGAGAGTAAGAAAGCGTGGCCCCTTTTTTCATGAGAGGCATGACCGCTTTTACAACAGGCGTATGGTTTTTATCGGGTGTGAGATTAATTACCAAATCGGCAGTAGGAATCAGTTCTTCGTAAGTGCCTACAGCAAAACCGTTTTCTGAGGCATTTTGGAAAGAAGCGCGCTTTTCTTGAATGGCAGCATCTCGAAGTGCATAAGAAATATCCAACCCTGAATCACGCATGTTCAGTCCTTGGTTCAATCCTTGTGCACCGCAGCCCACAATGACGATTTTCTTGCCTTTTAGTGCAGCAACCCCGTCGCTAAATTCGTTAGAATTCATAAAACGACATTGTCCCAACTGGTTTAGTTTTTCTCTTAAAGATAGGGTGTTAAAATAATTACTCATGATGGTTTATTTGATGATTTTTTTAATGTGCATAGGTGCTTTGGTAACCGATATTCTTCCAGATCTCACAAACTGCAACAATCCATAGGGTTCCAAATCTCGGTATAATTTTTCAGTTTCGTGTCGCCTCCCCGTTTTTTCTATCACAAAAAACTCTGGAGATACCGTCACAATATTTGCATGACTTTCTTTGATAATGTTTTGAATATGGCGCTCCTCAAATAAGGATTCAGACTTTACTTTATACAAAGCAGATTCCTGAAATATGGTTTCTTCATCAGTGTGATAATACGCCTTAATCACCTCAATTTGTTTTTCTAATTGCTTCACAACACGTTTCACTTGAGATTCAGTGAGGGTGACTACAATCACAAAACGAAACACATTCTCAATTTCAGAAAGTGAGGTGGTCAGACTTTCAATATTGATGTGGCGTTTAAGAAAAATAGCAGAAATGCGGTTAACCAATCCGACATTGTTTTCGGAATAAATTGAAATCGTAAATGTTTTTTGTTCTTCCATCGTATTATGATAATCGAATGTCTGACACTGAGGCTCCAGATGGAATCATCGGAAACACATTGTCTTCTTTTTCAACACAAACTTCTAAAAAATAGGGCTTATCTGAGGCTAACATTTTTTGAACGGCGGCATCCAAATCTTCTCGCTTATCAACGCGAACAGCATCGATATAATATCCTTTTGCAATGGTAACAAAATCAGGGTTAATCATTTCGGTTGAAGCATAGCGCTTGTCGAAAAAAAGTTGTTGCCACTGACGCACCATTCCGAGAAAGTCATTGTTTAAAACCACAATTTTAACCGCTGCTTGGGTCTGAAAAATTGTACCCAGTTCTTGAATTGTCATCTGGTATCCACCATCACCAATCACTGCTACCACTTCACGTTCAGGAGCACCCATTTTAGCACCAATAGCTGCTGGAAGTGCAAAACCCATAGTGCCCAAACCACCAGAAGTGACATTGCTTTTAGATTTCACAAACTTTGCATAGCGACATGCAACCATTTGGTGTTGTCCAACATCGGTTACTATGACGGCATCTCCACCCGAAGCTTTATTAATAGACTGAATGGCTTCTGCCATATTGATGCCTTTTGTGGTGGGATGAAATGCTTTGTCAATAACTTTTTCGTATTCGATGGCATTGAGCTCTTGAAAACGTTGAAGCCATTTATCATGGCTTGATGAATTGACTTTAGGCAAAAGAACTTCAAGGGTTTCTCTAACATTTCCCATTACGGCCACATCAACCTCAACATTTTTATTAACCTCAGCAGGATCAATTTCAAAATGAACAATTTTAGCCTGTTTGGCATAAGTGTTTAAATCGCCCGTGACACGGTCATCGAAGCGCATCCCCATCGCCAACAACAAATCACATTCGTTGGTGAGTAAATTGGGTGCATAATTGCCGTGCATTCCCACCATACCCACATTTAGGGGGTGTTCTGTTGGTAGTGCCGAAAGTCCTAAAATAGTCCACGCAGCGGGGATTCCTGTTTTCTCTACGAAAGTTTTAAAAATCTTTTCTGCCTCACCCAAAATAATCCCTTGCCCAAAAACAATCAAGGGTTTTTTGGCTTGATTGATAAGTTTGGCTGCTGCTTCAATATCGTCCAATTCAATTTCGGGTACAGCCTTATAACTTCTGACTGCCGTACAAGGTTGGTAGGAAAAATCAAAAGACTCAAACTGAGCGTCTTTTGTAATGTCTATCAATACGGGGCCAGGTCGGCCAGATCGTGCTATATAAAAAGCTTTGGCAAGAATTTCGGGAATTTCACTTGCCTTTGTAATTTGGTAATTCCATTTTGTAACTGGGGTGGAAATACCAATGATGTCGGTTTCTTGAAAAGCATCTGAACCTAACAAATGTGAGGCTACCTGACCTGTAATACATACCATTGGTGTGGAGTCGATTTGAGCGTCTGCAATTCCCGTAACCAAGTTTGTAGCCCCTGGCCCTGATGTTGCCATTGCTACGCCAACTTTTCCTGATACTCTGGCATATCCTTGAGCGGCATGTGTTGCCCCTTGCTCATGTCGGGTGAGTACATGGTTTAACTGGTCTCTAAATTTATAGAGTTCATCATAGATGGGCATAATAGCACCACCAGGATATCCATAAAGCAAATCTACACCCTCTGCAAGCAAACAGCGTATTACGGCTTCAGCACCGGAAATGTTTCCTGAAAATGAAAGATTATTTGATTTTTTGTCTGCCATTTTAAACTATATTTCGTCTGTAACGCAACCTTCAGAGGCTGTCGATACATTTTTGGCATATTTATACAACACACCTTTATTTACTTTTAAGGGAGGGGCTGTCCAAGTTTTCCTACGTTTTTCAAGCTCTTGATCAGAGATCAAAACATCTAAACTGTTGGTTTCTGCATCGATCACGATTTTATCACCATCTTCAATCAATGCAATATTGCCTCCAATTTGAGCCTCGGGGGTGATATGTCCAACAACAAATCCGTGTGTACCTCCAGAAAACCTTCCATCAGTAATTAGCGCAACATCTTTACCCAAACCTGCACCCATGATGGCTGCAGTTGGCTTAAGCATTTCGGGCATCCCCGGGCCGCCTTTGGGTCCTTCATACCGAATGACAACCACATCTCCTTTTTTCACCAGACCGTTTTTGATACCGTCATTGGTTGCAAATTCGCTGTCAAAAACACGAGCCGTACCTTCAAAACGGAGCCCTTCTTTCCCAGTAATTTTGGCTACAGCACCTTCGGTAGCCAAATTGCCATACAAAATTCTAATGTGGCCTGTTTTTTTGATTGGATTTTCGAGAGGTCTAACCACTTGCTGGTTTTCATGAAATTCAGGAAGCTCTTCAAGATTTTCAGCAAGGGTTTTTCCAGTAACAGTGAGGCAGTCGCCGTGGAGCATGCCTTTTTGCAACATATATTTTAAAACAGCTGGCGTGCCACCAACAGCATGTAAGTCTTCCATTAAAAACTTTCCACTTGGTTTTAGATCAGCCAAGAAGGGCGTTGTGTCACTAATTCGCTTAAAATCGTCGAGCGTAAAATCTACTTGAGCTGCTTTGGCAATGGCTAAAAAGTGAAGAACAGCGTTGGTCGAACCTCCAAGAACCGTAACCAATCGGATGGCATTTTCCAATGATTTTTTTGTAACAAT
Organism: uncultured Flavobacteriaceae bacterium; assembly: GCA_964477735.1. Classification (GTDB taxonomy): domain Bacteria; phylum Bacteroidota; class Bacteroidia; order Flavobacteriales; family Flavobacteriaceae; genus CAYZFD01. Next base: position 8,416 of record CAYZFD010000015.1, on the reverse strand, counting down.
GTCTGATGGTTTGATGTCTTTTTCGAGTAACAAACGCATGGTTTTTCCAGCAGCCACACATCCTGCCACTTTTTCCGGCCCCACGGCTGGATTCGAGGAATTGTAGGGCAAAGCCATTCCAAGCGCTTCAATGGCCGATGCCATAGTATTCGCTGTGTACATACCTCCGCAAGCACCAGCACCAGGACATGCATTTTGAACTACAGCTTTGAATTCAGATTCCTCAATTTTTCCACTTACTTTTTCACCCCAAGCTTCAAACGCTGAAACAATATCGAGTTTTTTGTCGTTTAAACAACCTGAAGCGATGGTGCCTCCGTAAACCAAAACAGAAGGTCTATTTAGGCGTAGCATGGCCATGAGGGCGCCAGGCATATTTTTATCACAACCCACAACGGTGACCAAACCATCGTAGGACATCCCACCCACAACAGTTTCCATTGAATCCGCAATGACATCGCGTGAAGGCAATGAAAATCGCATCCCAGGCGTGCCCATAGAGATGCCGTCACTTACACCAATGGTGTTGAAAATTAAACCGACCAAGTCAGCATCCTTCGTTCCAGTCTTGACATGTTTGGCTAGATCGTTGAGGTGCATATTACAAGGGTTTCCTTCATACCCTGTGCTGGCAATTCCTACTAATGGTTTTTCTAATTCCGACTCTGTCAAACCAATGGCATATAGCATGGCCTGAGCGGCAGGCTGTGTAGGATCCTGTGTAACGGATTTGCTGTATTTGTTTAACTTCATTTTTTAAAACTTATTCAAAAATAGTATCAACAATCTGTAAAAGCTTTTAGGATTTTAAAAAAAAGTCAAGTTCAATCTTTCTATATATATCATAAACAATTATAGATCAATGTTTTAAATTGTGGTTATTGAAATAACCAAGAACTAGAATTTTTAAAAAATTATCTGAAACAAGATGCTTATTTATCGTTAAAGGGAACAAATATACCTCATAAGGCTAGAAGTGTTTCTTTAAATATGTATTTTTACACAAAATTGCACTGAACCGTTAGGTTATAAAGAAAAATGAAAACCAATATCGCTGCTATTCGTTTGCAGCAACACAATTATTTTCTTCAGGGACACACTAAGTCGCTATCGAATCGGAGTGGTTTGTTGCGTAAATTGGCGCTTGAAATCCGTCAACAAACCCCCAACATACATCAGGCACTGCAGAGTGATTTGCGTAAGCCCGAAGTTGAAGCACTTGCTTCAGAAACAATGGTTGTTTTAAATGATATTCAATTTACCTTAAAGCATTTAAAAAGTTGGGCGAAACCCCGTCGGGTTTCTGCTGCCTATTTAAACTTTCCTTCTAAAGATTGGATCTTGGCAGAGCCTTATGGGCAAACCCTGCATATTTCACCGTGGAATTATCCTTTCCAATTGGCCATGGCTCCAGTCATTGGAGCGGTGGCTGCAGGAAACACCGTTGTGTTAAAACCTTCAGAATTGTCTCCGGCTACTTCGGCCATTGTTGAAAGTATTATTTCAAAGGTTTTCGATCCAGGTTTTGTTGCCGTTATTCAAGGTGGCCCTGAGGTTGCAAGTGTTTTGCTTAAAGAACGTTGGGATTATATATTTTTTACTGGAGGCGTTCAGGTGGGTAAAATTGTAGCCAAAGCCGCCGCAGAACAGCTCACACCCACTACCCTAGAATTGGGGGGTAAAAATCCGTGTTTAATCGAGAAAACGGCCAATCTAAAAGTCGCGGCGCGTAGAATAGTGTGGGGAAAGTTTTTTAATTGTGGTCAAACATGTATAGCCCCCGATTATATGCTTGTGGACAAAAAAGTTAAAAACGCTTTTGTAGAACACCTAGTGAGGGAAATTCAAAATGCCTACACTGAAAATCCTCAAAACAGCTTAGATTATGGGCGCATCATCAACGCCAAACATTTTGATCGACTCATGGGCTACATTGAAAATCAGAGGTTATTGTGGGGTGGGGTTAGCAATAAGGAGGACCTTTATATTGCCCCTACATTGGTTGAAGTCGAACAATTTGACACTGCTTTGATGCAAGAAGAAATTTTTGGCCCCATTCTTCCTATTGTGGAATTTGATCGAATCGAAACGGCCCAAAACATCATTCGTTCTTATGAAAAACCGCTTTCTTTTTATGTTTTTTCTGAAAACAAAAAGTTAGCCCAAAAGCTTATGAATGGCTTTTCATTTGGAGGAGGGGCCATTAATGACACTATTGTTCAATTTGCCAATCCTAAACTTCCATTTGGTGGCGTAGGACATAGCGGAATGGGTCACTATCATGGCAAAGCCTCTTTCGACACTTTTACCCACTACAAGCCCTTTATTTATAGACCTACATGGATTGATATTCCGTTTCGTTATGCCCCCTATAAGAATAAACATAAATTCATAAAATTCTTTTTATCTCTATTTCAATGAAGGAAAAAACTGTCTCCGAAGCTATAGAACATCGTCGGTCGATTAGAGTGTTTAAAAAAACGCCCCTAAACTCCGAATTGGTTAAAGAATGCCTCAAACTTTCTCACCTTGCACCCACGAGCAGCAACATGCAATTGTGGGAGTTTTATCATGTCACTGATACATCGATTTTATCTGAAATAACCACAGCTAGCTTTCACCAAAATGCAGCCAAAACAGCTCAAGAAATGGTGGTGGTTGTCACCAGAAAAGATCTTTGGAAAAAACGAGCATTAGCCAACCGTAATTTCATTGAAAAGCAGTTTTCGACTTCCGGAAATGAGCAAACAGCAAGAAGAAAAAAAATGGCTTTAGCTTACTATTCAAAAGTGGTTCCAGGTTTGTACAGTGATTTTTTTGGAATTTTTGGAGCTTTTAAGTATCTATTGGCGCTTTCCATTGGAATTTTCAGGCCCATGTATAGGCAAACTCGTTGGAGTGATATGCGCATTGTGGCGCACAAAAGTGCTGCCTTGGCGGCCCAAAACTTTATGTTAAGCATGACGGCTATTGGCTATGACACCTGCCCCATGGAAGGTTTTGATAGTGTGCGAGTGAAAAGCGCTTTAAACCTCCCCAGAACAGCTGAAATCAACATGGTCATTGGTTGTGGTATCCGTGAGCCCGAAGGCGTTTATGGAGAAAGATTTAGAGTCCCTTTTGAAGAGGTTTATATAAAAAGATAGACCTCAGACAAGCCTAAACATTAAGCTGTCACCCGTTTTTTCTGTGTAAGCTGAATGATTGTGATAACAGTGCGCGACTTGTTATCTATTATAACTAAATTTAATGTTATAAGGCATGCTTTAACTTATCCCAGCCATCCCTCTCTATCCAAACTTCTATATTGAATCGCTTCTGCTATATGAGCATCATGGATAGCTTCAACACCTTCTAAATCAGCAATGGTACGTGCCACTTTTAGAATTCGGTCATAGGCCCGCGCAGAAAGTTTGAGCCTTTCCATGGCCGATTTTAAAAGTGCAAGCGAGCTGGGTGCCAACGGGCAATAACGACTAATTTGCTTACTGCTCATCTGCGCATTGTGATGGATTCCAAGAATGCCTTCAAACCTAAGATTTTGCAATTCACGTGCTTTGGAAACACGCGTGCGAATCTCCGCACTGCTCTCCCCTCTTCTGCTGTCTGAAAGTTTACTAAATGGCACTGGCGTAACTTCAATGTGCATGTCAATACGATCGAGCAAAGGGCCAGAAATTTTGCTCATATAACGTTGCATTTCATGTGGAGAAGAATAGGCAGGTGATTCGCCGTCGTTAAAATAACCCGATGGACTGGGATTCATGCTGGCCACCAACATGAAGGAGGCGGGATAGGTGATGTTGAAGCGTGCCCGAGAAATGGTGATATCGCGATCCTCTAGGGGTTGACGCAACACTTCCAAAACTGATCTTTTAAATTCGGGCAATTCATCTAAAAACAATACGCCGTTGTGGGCCAATGAAATTTCACCAGGCTGTGGATAACTCCCTCCACCAACCAAGGCCACATCTGAAATTGTGTGGTGGGGCGAACGAAATGGACGTTCAGTAATCAATCCACTTTTTTCTGAGCGCCCCACAACCGAATGTATTTTCGTGGTTTCAAGCGCCTCTTCCAACCTTAGAGGGGGCAATATTCCAGGAAGTCTTTTGGCTAGCATAGTTTTTCCCGATCCTGGTGGGCCAATTAAAACAATATTGTGCCCCCCTGCAGCAGCAATTTCCATACACCTTTTGATGCTTTCTTGACCTTTGATGTCTGAAAAATCGAGTGTGGGTTTTTCTAAACTTTTTTGGAATATTTTTTTCACATCAACTGTTGTCGGAGCAAACGCTGATTGCCCCAATAGAAGCGTCACTACTTCTGGTAAACTTGACAAACCATACACCCGAAGACCTTCGACCACTGCAGCCTCAGCGGCATTTTCAAGTGGTAAAATCAGCTGTTTACAACCCTCTTTTTGTGCCAAAATGGCAATAGGCAAACTGCCCTTAATGGGTTTAAGACCGCCGTCTAAAGACAGCTCTCCCATGATGTAGGTGTCTTCTAAAACATCAGAGTCTAACTGTCCTGAAGCAGCCAGAATTCCAATAGCCAACGGCAAATCGAATGCAGCCCCCTCCTTTCGCATGTCTGCTGGCGCCATATTGATAGTAATGCGTTTTCCAGGAAGCTTGTAATTGTTGTTGGCGAGAGCAGCGGCGATGCGATAGTTGCTTTCTTTGATTGCGTTGTCGGGAAGTCCAACCAAGTGATACCCTACACCTCTACTGATGTTTACTTCGATGGCAATGGGGAGCGCTTCAATGCCTAGCACGGCACCCGCTTTGATGGTGGCAAGCATAAGTTAGGTTTTGGTATGTGTAAATATATGAATTACGAATTATGAATTATGAATTATATACCATTGGTTTTTTTCCAAGTCTCTGCCAATGCACTTTTAGAGGTAGAGCTGTCTTTGTTTGGACCCAAATAAGTTTCGGAAACGATGCGTCGTGTAATAGGAAAACCATCCGAGATGTTTATTTCAACAAGCTCTTACTTTCTATCCGATACGCGCCAACCCTCAGTAAACCACTCTCGAACACCATCCACCCATTCTTCTTTGTTGTAGGTTTTGGTACTTCCAATGGTCCAACGGCTATAATCATCCGAAAGGAAACGGGCATAGGCTACTGCCCCACCACCACCAGGAGCGGTTGTTTCTGACAGCTGACGTATGGTTTCTAATACCAATTTTTGTGCGCCATTTGTTTCATGCTGGTTGCATGCTATTATAAATAAACCAGGAGTTAGGGCGATTGTTTTTACTTGTATATCCATTTTTTTCATTTTTAAATTTGCATTCCACATAAACCGATTTATGTTTTAATTTGGTTTAGCCGGGGTGTTGGGTTAAACTCAGCTGTCCATTGTTCATAAGTTTCAATATTGCAAATACCGAGCATGGTATTGTAAACCTTTTTAGCAGAGGCTTTGATTTATTTTTTGAATTGTATTTTTTTATGATTGGTAATATGTGGTTAATTGCCCTTTTTTATTGCAGGCACAACATGTTTATATCCGCATATTGCGTTTATTTATTTTATATATGCATTGTTGTGTTACCCTTAGTCATATTCATCAATAGTTAAATCATTATTCGTCAGTTTTAATTCATGCAAGGACATTGATTTTAAAAGAATGTTTTTTCCTAATACATCCTTACCAAATACATTTCCACTTATTTCGACATTTTTACAAGCATCAAAAAGGAAATTATGCTTTTGCGAATGCCATGGTTTATACTCATAACTTCGTGTAATTGTATTGTCTATAAAGTTTATACCATCAACTGATTTGGCATATAGTATAGGGTAATCTGAAGAATTAAAACTATTATTTTCGATTTTAATATTCTGATGATATGGACTGGCAGGGTCAGCCTCTGGAATTTCTGGATAGATACTTATAACCGCTTTGCAAAATTGATAAGATGAAGAGTTGCAAGGTGACCGGAACTCATTGTTTTTAATGGTAATGTTTTTTACCGGACCGCTTTCATACCAATAGTTTGCATCTCCGGCAATAAGAATGGCTGAGCCACTTGTTTCAAAGATATTATTTGCTATTACAACATCCCCTGGTGTTGATATTAGATAACCTCTTGCCCTATTACTACCAACAAAACAATTGGTTATTGTTACATTTGGAGTACAGCTTAAATTCTCAAGAGAAAATTTGTTTGAAACAAAATTTGGAATTTTATCCTTAAAAGTTAGCGTGAAATTATTGGCATCAATAGGAGAAAAGTCCTGAATAATGCCAAATCCCAATGTGCGCATAGTCTTCTTGTCTACAAAGCCAATGCTATCACCTGGTTTTGCCCAAATTAAACCTAAACTCATATCATGGGCATAACTGCATTTTAGAATGGAATCATTTTCCCGTTGAATTATAGGTGCATAAGTGCCATGAACATTGATGGGATCATCCATCAAACCCTGAGCATCGCAATCGTCTACAATTATTTCTCCTTTGCAGCCCATAAAATGCAAACCATCATCATGCCCGCTTAAATACCTGTTTTTTTCTGGATTAGGTATCATATTAACTTTTCGCATCGTAATGTTTTCGCAGTATTGTGACAGAATTCCCAATCCAGATGTATGATAAACATTGATATTTTCCAGTTCAATATTTTTACTGTGAAACAAAAAAATGCCAGCATGATCTCGGGTACTGTGCCTCATAATCCAATAGTTTCCAACTTCAGGTGTTTTCGTAAAATTTCCCTCCATTAATACTAAACCTGGTTTTACTTTTGTGTATTTAACGTTTTTCAAATCCCCATTAACAGTTCCATGATCACCAGTGAATGCAGGGATAATATGCTCTTTGTTGAATTCAATCAACCATGAGCCTCCCGAAAGTCTCCAATCCGCTTCCCAATCATCGGCAGCAAATGTTATTCCTTTGTCATGAACTGTATGGGGAAACTGTTTGGTGTCAATTTTAATAAGAATATGTGTTGAATCTGATTCAATAACTTCAGATTCGGCAGTAAGCGGTTGATCCCAATCTATATTTACATTTTGAATTTTAATATTACTAGAGTTGTCAACTGTGAAAGGCTGTATATGTCCATGATAAACAAAGTCTGATCCCTGAGCATCAATGGTGATATTTCTTTTCCTTTCAATCAATATTGCCAGCCTTTTGGGATTTATATCGTAGGTATTTGTTTCAAAATAGTGTTTTAAATAATTTGTATCCGGGAAAAAATCATATCTGCCTTTAGAAAAAACCAGAGTTGTGGGTTTATCTTTCAAACCCTGGATAAGGGCATTAATTTTTGAAGTGGCATTTTCATTTGTGTTAGGCAAAATACCATGTTCTGCTAAGTTAATGATATTTATTTCCTGTTTCTGATTACAGCCAAAGCAAAAAACTAAGATTAATGAAAATGTGATTATTTGTTTCATATTACTCTTCTTGATCTAATTATTAAAACTTCTTTTAGGTCACACACAACGTTCTGAATATGGTGCGTTTGGCTATTCAACACTCTAAAATTTTCAAGTTATTACGATGTTTCTTAAATACTATCATTTTCATTTTTAGCACTATCTGTCAAATGCACTATATTTTTTGTTGCCTACAGTATTTTTATAATTCAAGCGTAATTATTTCTCCTTGTTCTGTCATTGGTCTAATATTTTCAACTTCATCCCAATTTTCTTTTGCACTTGTAATTTGTTCAGGATATAAATGATAAACAGCAAACATTTTAGCATCTATTTCGATACTTTGCTCTTTTGCATTTGTTAAAATCCAATATGGAACAAAAGCCAAATCAATATTTTTCATTCCTCCAATTGTTTTTGGATTTGTAGTGTCTCCCGAAATATAGATTTTCTTTCCGTGCCAAGTTATCAAATAAGAGTAATGTCTAAATGGAATTCCAAAAAATGTATGTTTAGTTTTATATGCTTTGATGTTAAAATCTTTAATTTTTTCGCTCAATTTTTCTAATTCGGAAATATTGGAAACGCCAAATACCTTTTTATCTTTTAGCTTAGTCACTTTTTTTAAGTTCTTTTTAGAATAATGGTCAGCGTGTTTATGAATAAAAATAAAAATTGCATTTTCATTAATACTATCCAATTCTGATTCGTCAAATTCCATATATCCATAAGCTCCAGACTTATATGGAAAGTCGATATAAAAATCAGAAGTTCCATCAGTCATATGAAATCCACAGTTTCCAATAAATTCAATTTTAATTTCGTTTGATTGTGAAAATCCGATTGTTGTGGTTAGACAAAAAATTATTGCTAAAATTAATTTTTCAAATGTTCGATTCATTTACGTTAATTTTTTAATATTGTAGGCAAATTGTATATAAACGCACTGTTACGTTTATTTCTTTTATATATTTTTTATGTTTTTAGCTTTGTAATGTGTTCATTAT
>CAYZFD010000014.1:4677-36066 GCA_964477735.1 uncultured Flavobacteriaceae bacterium | reverse complement strand
GGATGAAATCCGAAATTCCTGTTCGCTAATCATAGATCAAATATTTTTTTCTTAGCTTTTTAAAGACCTCGAGTTGGGGTTGCCAAGACAAACGAATAGCAGCTTCAGAAACTCCATTTTCTATTTGTTTCTGTAAGTTAGTGTTGCCCGCTATCCTTGTAAACCCTTTTCCAAAAAATGTTTTTTTATCAGGACTTAAATGATAGGCTTCCATCAAAAACCGAAGTTCAATTTGCTGAATTTTAGGGCTATCACTAAAATCTTGACCATAACATGTTTGGTTCATGTGTTTGGGGTTTTTTGCGCCCGATCGTGAAATGGGAGTGAATCTATAGGGTTGATTTTCCCAATCGGGATGTCCCATGAGTTGAAATTGCTTGGTGGTTCCACGACCAATGCTCACAGTTGTGGGTTCGAGTAAACACAAACTTGGATAGAGATTTACGGCGGTGTCGTTGGGCAAGTTGGGGGAGGGCTTCACAGGAAGACTATATGGAGTTTGATGGTTGTAATTTTGAAGTTCAACGATCGTTAAGTTGCAAGATTTATTTCCACTCAACCAACCTTCTCCATTAATCATTTTAGCATATTCTCCAATCGTCATGCCGTGAACAATTGGCACAGGGTGCATCCCCACAAAGCTTTGATGAGCCAATTCTAGCACAGGCCCGTCAACATAGTGTCCGTTTGGGTTAGGTCTATCGAGAACAACTACAGAAATGTTGTTTTCTGCAGCAGCTTCCATCACATAATGAAGTGTGGAAATGTAGGTATAGAAGCGGGTCCCCACATCTTGTAAATCAAACAAAATGATTTCTATGCCTTTTAGATCGTCTGTAGATGGTTTTTTCTTTGCTCCATAAAGAGAAATGACTGGAATTCCTGTTTTATTGTCTTTGCCATTTTCAATTTTTTCGCCAGCATCTGCGGTTCCTCTGAACCCATGCTCTGGTGCAAAAACACACACGAGTTCAATGTTAATGTTTAGCAAACCATCAACCAAATGAATGGTGTTTGTGCCTTGAGTGGTGAGAGAGGATTGATGTGCTACCAAGCCTACTTTTTTGTTTCCCACAATGCTTAGAATTTCACTGAGTTGCTGAGCTCCTGTGATCACCTGAGCATTTGAGGTGGACGAAGTGCATTGCAAAACCAAGACGATGGCGACAAAAAAAAAGGTATTTTTGAATGGAAATAAAAAAGAATTCATCTTGAATGTAGCATGGTTTATTGTTCGGCGCATGATTGCTTCAAAGTCATTTAAAAGTAGTGTTTCTGCGCCAATTATAAAAATTTCAATTCTTGCTATTGCCCTAGGCGTCATCACCATGCTCATTGCCACAGCCACTTCCAAGGGGTTACAAACCAAGATTCAGCAAAAAGTTTCAGCTTTCCAGGGTGATATTGTTGTGGCACCATTTGACAGCAATCAGACTGAGATTTCTCTTCATCCCATTGAAAGCGATCAAACTTTTGTTCAACAACTTCCCGAGGGCATCACACATTTGCAGAAGGTCGCCTATAAGGCGGGCGTGATCAAAACCCAGCAATCCTTCCAAGGAATTGTGTTTAAGGGCGTGGGAGAGGATTTTAGGTGGACAGACTTTAGTGACTTTTTAATTGAAGGTCGCTTCCCTAAAATCAATGATCAAATTTCTATAGAGGTGATGTTGTCAAAGCAAATTTGTCAGCAATTGCACTTGAAATTAGGAGACCGTTTCACCACCTACTTCCTAAAAGACCAAACTGGAGTTCAGCCCAGTCAAAGACGTTTCGAAGTGGTAGGGATTTATGACACTGGATTTGCAGATTTTGATGAAACTTATGTTTTTGGTGATCTTAAACAAATCCAAAGACTTAACAATTGGACTTCGACCCAAGTTGGACAGTTTGAACTTTTTGTTCAGGATCAGAAACTAGTCGAGCTACTAACCCAAAGATTATATGATCAAACCAATAACACTTTGGTTGTGAACAGCATCAAAGACCGTTTTCCTGAAATATTTGGCTGGTTGGCCTTATTCGACATGAATGTGCTCGTTATTGTGATCATTATGGTTCTTGTGGGAGGAATGAATATGATTACGGCGCTTTTGGTTTTGGTGTTGGAGCGAACGCAAATGATTGGCGTTTTACAGGTACTCGGAAATCAACAAAAAAATATTCGGAAGATATTTTTATATAACGCTGCCTACCTTATTTGTCTGGGTTTGTTTTGGGGTAATTTGGTTGGTTTTGCACTTTTGTTTTTGCAAAAAGCAACAGGATTTGTGTCGCTTGATCCTACCACCTATTATGTAACCCAATTGCCCGTTAGAATAGAAATATATAGTGTTCTTCTCATCAACATAGGAACCCTATTTTTTTGCATGTTGATGCTCTGGATCCCTTCTTTTGTGGTTTCGAAAATCAAACCCATTCAGGTGCTTAAATTTGACTGAAAACACTTTGTCATGCTCTTGAGAATCGCTTACCTTTGCCTTGAATTTTATGAAATACGCAAAAAACATCCTGGAAACGATAGGCAACACGCCTATGGTGAAGCTCAATAAAATAACTGAGAACATTGAGGCGTTGGTTTTAGCCAAAGTGGAATATTTTAACCCTGGTAGTTCTGTCAAAGACCGAATGGCCCTTAAAATGATCGAAGAGGCTGAGGCCGACGGTAGATTGAAACCGGGAGGGGTGATTGTTGAAGGAACTTCAGGAAATACTGGAATGGGATTGGCACTTGCGGCCATTATCAAAGGCTATAAACTTATTTGTGTTTCTACAGACAAGCAGTCTAAAGAAAAATTTGATATCCTTAGAGCTGTTGGGGCTGAAGTCATTGTATGCCCAACCGATGTTGCGCCCGAAGATCCTCGTTCCTATTATTCAACCTCGAAAAGAATCGCCGAGGAAACGCCCAATGCCTGGTATGTGAACCAGTATGATAACCTGGCCAATACACAAGCACATTATGAGCAAACTGGGCCTGAAATTTGGAATCAAACCGATGGAAAAGTCACGCATTTCATTGTTGGAGTGGGGACAGGAGGCACCATTTCGGGCGTAGCCAAATATTTGAAGGAAAAAAATCCAAACATCAAAGTTTGGGGCATAGATACATACGGTTCAGTGTTTAAAAAATATCATGAAACTGGTATTTTTGATCACAATGAAATTTATCCTTACATCACTGAGGGCATTGGTGAAGACATACTGCCTTGTAATGTCAATTTCAAGCTCATTGATGCTTTCGAAAAAGTAACAGACAAGGATGCGGCTATTTATACTCGAAAACTAGCCCGAGAGGAAGGCATTTTTGCAGGGAACTCTGCTGGTGCAGCTGTGAAAGGATTGTTGCAATTGAAGCATCATTTCTCAAAAGACGATGTGGTTGTGGTCTTGCTTCACGATTCTGGAAGTCGTTATGTTGGAAAAATGTATAACGACGCTTGGATGCAGGAAAAAGGTTTTTTGTAGCCCTATAAATTGTCTGTTTTAAGACGTTTGAAATCTCCACGATTGTTTCTAATAAACGGATTGAAGTCGAATGTTAGAGACAATTCTATGATACTCGGGGGTAATATCACCTGGCTTTGGGACATTGGGAAGCTATAACTCACATTAAACTCTACGTTACCAGCATGAATCCCTGCATTTAACCCCAAGTTTAAAAACGAGAAGGTTTCTAAAGAATTTAACTGCTGGTGAGTTCCAATCGAAAAGCCAGCCAATTGTAGTTCCTGAGAGGCGTAGGCCTTGATTAGGTTCCCTGCTTTAGATGCTGATAGGTATAAAAACAAATAGGAGTAGGTGGGCAAAAAGCCTCGATCATAATAGTTGATGTTAAACTCATAGGCACCCTGAAGCGAAAACATGAGGCTTTTGTTGAGTGGAAACTCGTTGTTGTATGAAATGTCGGGTTGGTTCAGATGCTTTAATGACAAGCCCGCCATGTATTTTTCGTTGTAAACCATCACGGATGCCCCCAGATCAAAATAATTGCTGTTATGATCTATGAGCGAAAGCGGATCTTTCGATTGTGAGGCAATAAAACCACTCAGGATATTGATTTGATCCTCAAAAATAAGTTTGGAACTTTCAAGCGATTGTGTCGCAATTCCAATATAGACTGAAGGCAAAATATAGGTTTCGTAGTCTAAATTGATTTTATAGATATAGGATAAATTAAACTGATTTATTTCCAAACCGTAGGAGTTGATCTTAAATGAACTTACATCAAAACCTAAGCTAAAATTGAGTGTTCCAAAATTGATATTTCCAAACGCAAATTTGGTGTCAATGTTTTCATTCGTGCTGTAGGATAAACTGTTGTAAATCACTCCTGCTTTGGTGAGGCTGTTAAATCCATAGTAGCTTGGGTTAAGCACTTGTAGATTTTTAGACTGATTTAAAAGATATTCTTGTCCAAAAACAGCCTGTAGTGAAATGAACAGGACTCCCAAGAAAATTAAAACTGTTTTTTTCATGTTACTTAATAATTTGGAAGGTTCCACTTCTAACAATTGTTTTTTCGTTGATCAGCGTAGCTTCGATCCTATACACATAGAAAGGGGTGTCTGCATAGGCGTTGCTGCCATCCCAACCCTGCACGGAAAGCGACGAGGTCAGCGTAGGGTCACTGCCCACAGCACCTTCTTCGGTATATAATAAGTTTCCATTTTTATCAAATACACTGAACACAATTTCTTTAATGCCATTGAAAATCGGGCGGAACTTTTCGTTGATATTATCCCCATTTGGCGTAAAGACATTGGGGATGAGTAGGTTATATCCTTCCCCAACCATTACGCTTTGGGTGGTTGATTTCGAACAACCCGAAGCGTTATAAACCGTTAGGGTTACGTCATAAGTGCCACTTTGTACAAACTGGTGGGTCACGCGACTTCCATAATCATAGGATGAAGAATCGTCAAAATCCCATTCTAGCGTGGTGTAATTTGCCGCGTTTGCAGCCATAAATTCAACAAATGACCTTTCAGAGATTACGCCAAATTTTTCTAACTCAGGACTTGTAAACGTAAATGAAGGCTCTGGGATGGCAAAGTTTAAAGCACTTTGATTGACCAATAATCCACAACCAAACTCATTTCTAATTTCCAGTGTGGCATTGGCTGTTGGTGCACCAATGTAAACTTTGTAAACATCCTTTTGACTATCGCTACTGATCAATTCAACGTCCGAGTTACTGATGAGCATGTTGTTGTATAGGAAGAATACTTGTCCTCTTATTTTGGTAATTTCTATGGTTAGATAACCGGGGTTGTTTTGACATAGGTCACCATCTACACTCACCTCTCCATATTCAATCTCGTCGCGAACCAGCTCGAAAACTTTTTCTTCGCTACAATATTCTGCTCCATTTCGATCCACTTCGGTGACAATAAGTTTGTAAATTCCTGTACTCAAGCCAGAAATAAAGGTAGATCCGTCATAGTTTGGAAGGTAGTCAAACACGCCTGCAGAACAAGATTGTGTTCCGCCAGTGATCGAAACACTCGAAATTTCGGGTGTTGCAGGATCAAGGTCGTGATCGAGGTTGGCGCCGCTTGTTACGGTATTGGATTTTGCACAAATGATTAAAAACCCATTATTGAAATCACTGTTTTTCACACTAAGATTTGTAAAGGTATTGCCCGCATCACAAACTTGATATTGAACATTGCCAATTGGGTAGTTGTCATCCACGCCATCGGCATTCACATCGTTTTTGCCAGTATCAGTGGCGCCGTCTCCGTCGGCATCGGCATCCGCTGCGTCCTTAATGCCATCGTTGTCGGTGTCTGCTCCAGTGTCCGTAACTCCGTCGTTGTTCAGGTCGGCATCGGCATAGTCAGGAATGCTATCACCATCGTTGTTCACTGGCTTGAGTGTGTAAGAAAAACAGCTTTCGTTATCGTTGAGTCGATACCACTTCAAGTCTTTTCTCAATCCAGCACTACCGCCCACAACTTGTACTTGGATTTCACCATCCTGAGCAGTAGTGTTGCAACTTAATGGGTTGACCTGTATTTCATTAATCACCAAAGGAGCGGCTTCAGTAATGGTATAGGATTTAGTGAATTCACAATTCACATTATCAATATCTCTCAAAGTGAGGGTATAGATACCTGCTCTAAGATTTTTAATGTGTAAGTTGGAATTTGAATAGCTATTGGGCCCTGTCCATTCTGCGATGTAGGTGGTTGATGCGCTTCCAGCTACCACGACAAAGATTTCTCCATCATTTTCACCATTACAGTAAATATTTCTAATTTCTGTTTGTGTGGGTGATGTAGAAATGGTGTTTACGGTGATTTCAGGCTCAACGCTCGCTGTTGGATAGAGTGTGATTTTACCACTGATTTGCCCCGAACATCCACTTACGGAAAATAAAGTGTAATCGAAAGTTGTGGTTGTATTTAGTTTCACTCCGTTATAGGTTCCAGTTATCGTTGCGCTGCCTATGGATGCATCATAAACCACTGAAATACCAGGTGGTAAACCAATAGAAGTGACACTCGATGCAGATCCTGTTATGGTATATTCTATAGGCTCAATCGGTGAGAGTTCACAAACAAATTGGTTGTCGCTATCTGGTGCAGAACTTAACGTCAGGTAGGCTCCAGAATCTACCTTGATTACCCCTTTTTTAGTGTTTCCACAACCTCCTACAGTTCCGACTTCATATTCGAAGGTTCCAGTAACGGTTGGACTTCCGGTGATGGTAACAATTTTCTTTGAAGCTGTGCTACCTGCACTGACGTTGAAATACATTCCAGCCGGAAGTCCCGAAACAGTACCGGTAATCGCATTTCCATCAATTTCATATTTAATGTCTGTAATTGGATTGTATTGACAAACATCTTGAGAGGCTGCTCCAGCTGTTGAAATATGGGTTATTGATGATATGGCATTGATTTTTATGCTACCCGTAGCTTGGGCTGTATCGCAAGAACCGGTGGTGGTAACTGTATAAGTATAAGTACCAGGCGCGTCTGTACCACTGCCACTAATGAGCAGTTTATTTCCAGTAACGGTATAGGAAACACCTATTGGAAGTCCGCTTACACTGGCGCCAATACTACCACCTGCAAACGTATATTCAATATCATCAATAGCCTCCCCTTCACAAACGGTTTGTGCGTCTGTTCCAAGAGTGCTACTGAGCATCAATTCATCATCAGGATTGATTTTTATTGTTCCTTGAACTTCATTGTTACAGTTCGCTCCAATCGTAGTTAGGGTGTAGGTATAGGTGCTAGCAGCACTAATGTTCAGCGTAGAGAAACCAGAAATTGTCAAAATGCCTGGTAGTGTAGATGATCCTGGATTAAATATATATGAAACGCCTTGAGGAAGTCCTGAAACAGTAACAGCAGAACTTTCAGATCCAATTGCGTATGTAATATCGGTTAGGGAGTCACCTTCACAAATCTCCTGGCTGTCTGTTCCTGTTGCAGAAGTTAAAGAAATATCAACGGCAGGGTCAACGGTTATGGTTCCGCCAAGGGTAGCTTCATTACAACCTTCAGAATTTCCAGAAGTCGTAATGTTGTAGTTGAATGTACCCGCTACTGTAGGTTTTCCACTAACGGTGAGCACATTACCAACCACAACATAGGAAACACCCGCTGGTAGATCCCCTGCTGGAATCATAGCAGAGGAGGCGTTGCTAATGGTATAATGAATTGCCTCAATAGGTGTGTTTTGACACAAAGTCTGATTATCTGAACCTGCTGCTGAGGTCAATACCAGTTCCGATTCTGGATTTATTGTAAATGTACCAGATAAAGTAGCTGTCTGACAGCTAGAGCCAGTGGCCACCACCTGATAGTTGAAGGTAGTTTTGGCGTTAATACTTTCTGTAATTGTGCCAGAGATAGTAATCTCATTGCTGGCTGATATCGAGTGTGTTAATCCTTGAGGAAGTCCAGTAATGAAATAGCTAGAAGCCCCTTCCGAAATCGTATAAATGATGTTTTGTATTGGAGTTCCTGAGTTTTCACATACGATTTGATTTACTGTTGAAGGTGCTGACGTTAGCACAATGGCTGCATCAGGGTTGAGTGTGATAGTACCCGTTGCTGTGGCTACACTACAACCGTTACCCTGAGTAGTGAGGGTGTAATTAAATGTTGTAGGAGCGATGACATTATTTGTTGGGACACCACTCAAAACAACTTTGTTTCCAGTTTGATTGACCACAATTCCAGAAGGAAGACCAGTTGCAGTAATCATAGTGGCACCACCCCCTAACTCATACTCAATAGCAATGGGCAGGACAGTATTTTCACACAATGTTTGGTTGTTGGTGTTTGGAGCCGAAGTCAGCGTAATTTCGTGGTTGGGAAGGGCAGTGATAGTTCCAGATTGAGGTGTACTACAACCGGTATTGCTAACTACATTAACGGTGTAGTTATAGGCTGTCAATGTTGAAACATTTTCAGAAAGACTTCCCGAAATTGTAAAGGTGTTGGACGTTGCATTGTAAGTTCCCGTTAAACCAAAAGGTAGGGCAGAAGCAGATGCCCCTGTGGCACCATCCACCAAGTCATAAACAATATCCACTATGGCGCCATTCTCACAAACAGACTGGCTGTTGAACGATCCAGATCCTGGATTGTGAACCGCTCTTGCATTAGGGGTCACGTTGAAAGTGCCTATAGCACTTTCCTCTACACATGAGCTGCCTGAGGTCGTTACAGTGAAGCTGTAAGAAGTTGGCGTACTAATGTTGGCGGAAGGTGTACCAGAAATGGTAAGTATCTTCGTTGTGCTATCAAATGATTGGCTAAGACCTGCAGGCAATGCACTCGCCGAGACCGAAGTAGCACCACCACTCATATAGAATTCCATAGGATCGATAGGTTGTCCTTCACAAATGGTTTGCCCATTGTTTCCTGAAATCAAGGCCAAATCTGCATCGGCTTTCACGGTAATCGTTCCTGTCATCACAGGATTAAAACATCCATTGCCCGAAGTGGTAATGGTGTAGTTATATGAGGCCGTACTTGCGATGTTGCTGGGGGTACCCGTAATTGTAAATTGTGTACCTATTAGCGTTGAGTTCAATCCACTTGGTAATCCAGTTACTGTTGCATCGTTCACACCATCGAGTAAGTCGTATGTAATATCTGCGATGGCCAATCCCTCGCAAATGCTTTGGTTGACTGTGTTGGCATTTGAGACGAGCGCCACTCTTCCTTTGGGATTTACAGTAATGGTTCCATTAAGAGATTTTGGTGCACAAGATCCGTTGGTGGTAATGGTATAATTAAAATCTGTCTGTGTTGACACATCCCCACTAAAGCTACCCGAAATCGTTAGTGCACTAGGGTCAAAACTGATACCTGCTGGGGCACCTGAACTCCAACTGATAGATGCAGTAGTAGCACCTCCATCAACGGAATAAACGATTGGAGTGATAGTATCTCCCTCGCAAATGGTTTGGTTGTTGTTAGAAGTGGTTAGGCTGATTTCATCTTCAGGGTTGACGGTGATAGACCCAGTTACACTAGAGTTATAAACCGCCCCAGTTGTTGTCATGGTGTATTGATAAACAGTTTGTGTAGCTATGTCACTAGTTAATGTTCCAGAGATTGTAACTGTGGAAGGGTTAAAAGTAATGCCTGTTGGTGCTCCAGTAGTAGAATCCCAAGAAAGGGTCGCTCCGGTAGCTCCATCGGCCAGGGTGTAGGTAATGGGTGTTATTGTGGCTGCCTCACAAACGATTTGCGCATCGGTTCCTGTACTTGAGCTCAGAATAAGTCTTCCTTCTGGAATTACTGAAATTGTTCCGCTCAACGATTTTTGAGTACAAATGCCATTAGTGGTGATGGTATAGTTGTAATCTGTGGCTGTACTAATATCTAAACTGAAAGTACCAGAAAGTGTGTTTGTTGAAGCATCAAAGAGGAGTCCCGGCGCAGGACCATTCGAACCCCAGGTGATGGTTGCTCCTGTAGCTCCTTCAGAAACCGCATAGACAATGGGATCAATTGTATCTCCTTCTCGAATTGTTTGGTTATTGTTGGAAGTAGTTAGAATGATTTCATCATCTGGGTTTACAGTGATCGTCCCTGTGGTTTGCACTGGGCAAATAGCTCCTGTGGTAGTTAGGGTGTAGGTGTAAACAGTTTGTGCACTTATATCGTCGGTAAACGTACCCGAAATGGTGTTAGTAGCGGGATCAAAAGAAATTCCGCTTGGCGCACCTACTGCATCCCAAGAAATTGTGGCTCCAGAAGTATTGACTCCCAAGCTGTAAACAATGTTGCTTATCGCATCACCTTCACAAATAATTTGATTGTCTTGTGTCGGTGTGGTGAGTGTAATTTCTTCACTAGGATTGACGGTAATCACACCAGACTTAGAATCGGGTGCACAGCCACTCCCACTGGTGGTAATGCTATAATTATAAGTTTGTTGTGTAGTAATGTTGTCAGTGGGTGTTCCGCTAATTGTGACAGTTCCTGCGCTCAATATGGCCGTAACTCCAGCTGGTAACCCAGTTGGATTGATGCCAGTAACCATTGAACTAACACTATAAGTAATAGGATCAATAGGCGTGTTTTCGCAGGAAGTTTGGATGTTATTTGATGAGGTCAATAACAATTCATCATTTTCTGTTACTACTACATTAAACGAAACTGCTGTTCCAGCACCACAAGCACTTATAGGAGTGGCGGTTAAGGTTAGGTTGCCATCAGAAATAAATTCAAGGGAAACAGTAGCTGTATTTTGTCCTGCTGTTATTGATGCCAATGCCGTTGAGTTCACACTCCAGAAATATTCTGAAGCATTGCTAATTCCAGTAATGGTATAGTTTCTTAAGTCTCCTATGCACACATTAGAATTTCCTATTATTGAACCAGAACCCGATGGGTTGCTATCGAAGGTTAGCCTCATCGTGTCAGAAATTGGAATGCCACTATTACAACTACTGTTTGGGGTAACGGTAAGCGTTAGATTTACAAATCCGTTGGCAATGTCTGCACTGGTTGGAATATATTCAGGGTTTAACACTTGAGCGTTTGGAACAAAAGTGCCAGTACCATTTGATGTTGACCACTGCAAACTTTGGTAGCTTCCCGTGTTTACGGTTGCGCCATTGAGTTGATAATTGCTGTTGTTTTCGCATATATTATCATCGACACCAGCATTCACAATTACCTCTGGAATGATGGAAAGTACAACAGAGTCGGTAGCGTTTCCGCCACAGACGGCTTTGTCGTAGGCGGTTAGCGTGAGGGTTACACTCCCGTTGGCTTTGTCATTGGCTCCTGGAATGTAGGTTGGACTAAGAACAGTCTCGTTTGAGAAGGTTCCATCACCACTGGTCACCCATTTCAATGTTTGGTAATGGTTTGCTGTAGCGGATAGGGTATAGTTTCCGTTTTCGCATATGTCGGCATTAGTGCCTGCGTTCACGATAGCTTGTTTTTGAATACTCAAAGTAAATTGATCACTAACCGACGCAGCACAAGGTAAACTTCCATCAGCTTCCAAGGTTATGATTACACTTCCATTGGCAATATCCGCAGTTCCTGGTTTGTAAGTAGGAGCTAAGGTAGTTTCATTTACAAAAATTCCATCTCCATTTGAACGCCAAACAAAATTGGCTCCAGTTGTAGAGGCACCCGAAACAACGTGGTCGTTTCCTTCGCAAATAACAGCGTTGTTTCCTGCATTTACATCTACTTGTTTCACAAAACTAACATTGACGGTTTTGATGTCTGTGAACGAACATCCGCCATTGCCATAGGCGGTTATGGTTAGGGTTATGCCGTTGTCAATATCGTTTTGTGTGGGTGTGTAGGTAGGATTAAGCACGCCATCATTACCAAAAACTCCAGTGCCTGTAGTGCTCCATTTCAAATTGCTATAATGGCTTCCAGTAACACCTGTTAATGTAAATGGATTGTTGGTTTCACAAAGCACTAAATTGGTTGAGCCGATGGAAACTTCAGGTTGCTTGATGATGGTCAACTCAAGGGTATCAGTGACAGTCGGACAGTTTCCATTGCCATCAGCCGAGAGGGTGAGCTGCACTGATCCAGAAGCAATGTCGTTTGCCCCAGGAATGTAGGTGGGATTCATATTGCTTGTTGATAAATCAAACGTTCCATCACCATTAGTTTCCCACTGTATGTTGTTATAATTGGTGGCCGAAGCATTGTTCAGCGTAAAAGAATTCCCTTCGCAAATACTCGCGTCGGTTCCAGCACTGGCTGAAGCACTTGTGGTGTAACTGATTTTAATGCTGTCAAATAGCTCACCTAAACAGGGTGCTTGATGTTGTGCGGTTAACGTAAGATTTACAAATCCTCTTGCGATGTCTGCTGCACTGGGCGAATAGGTGCTGTTAAGTTTGGTGGCATCACTAAATGATCCAGTTCCATCTGCTGTAGTCCAAGTGTAGCTAGCAGCATTGATTGCGGTTCCGTTAAGTGTGTAGGCACCTTCACAGATTGTAACATCAAGGCCAGCATTTACTGTCGCTAGAGGCACAATTTCTAAGTCAAAAGAATCGGTCACAAGTGTGGTGCAAGGAGCATTAGGTGTCACTTCTAAAGTGATCTGAACAGTTCCAGTTTCGCCTATTCCAGGGTTATAAGTTGGGTTTAAAGTGCCATTGTTTGTAATACTACCCAAACCATTGTGACGCCATGTGAAGGATGCCGCATTGGTCACAGCAGCCCCGTTTGAGAATGTATATGTACTTCCTTCACAGATGGAAGCATCAGCACCAGCATTGGCCGTAGCATTCGGGCTGATGGTCAGGGTCACTTCGTCGGTTTCGGGTGTCGCACACGGGCTGTTGGGATTCGCTGTTAATCGAAGGATTACTGTTGTGTCTCCAATCCCTGAAGTATAGGTTGGGGTGATGGTGTTTTGGTTGGACAGCGTTCCAGAACCTTGAACAATACTCCAAGAAACTGAGCTATTGTTCGAAGCAGTGGCGCCCACGACGGTATAATTTCCAACACAAACGGTTTGGTCTAGGCCTGCATCTGCAGTGGGCCCGTCAACGATCGTGAGTTCTATTTGATCAGTAGCCGTACTTGTACATGGGGCATTAGATTGTCCGGTTAATTCTAAAATAACCGATCCATTGGCCACGTCATTAGGTCCTGGTGTGTATGTGGGTTGAAGAATATTATTTGAGGTAAACACTCCATCTCCAGTTGTCGTCCAAGTGGGGGAGACACCATTGGTGAGCGTGGCAGCACTAAGCACATAATCTTCACCTGCACACAAAGCATTATCATTACCAGCAAAAACAACGGCATTTTTCGTGAAATTAAGTGTCATCGTAGCTGTAGCATCGGCATTACAACCACCAATCGCGTTATAGGCTGTTAGGGTGATGGATACACTTCCTAAAGCAACGTCGCCAGGGGTTGGTTGATATGTTGGATTTAGGGCATTTCCGTTGATAAATGTACCGGATCCCGAACTTGACCATGTAAAACTGCTAAAGTTGTCGGCAGTTGCACTCAAGTTGTAATTTTCACCCTCGCAAATCGTGTCGTTACCTATACTTATATCAGCCTCCGCAGGTTGGTCGATGGTCAATATCATTTGTGAAATTGCCTGAGCCGTACATCCTGAAAGTGAAGTTGCAGTGAGCGTTAAGGTTATTGAGCCAAATTCTCCACTTGCTGGGGTATAGGTTGGGGTTAACGTATTTTCATTTGTTAACAAACCAGCGCCGTTACTTGTCCATGTGAAGCTGTTTTGGTGGTTTACCGAAGCACCAGAAACTGTGAAACTGTCACCCATACAAATTGAAGTATCAGGACCAGCATCTGCTGTTGGGTTAGGGATTAGGGTTAATATCATGCTATCACTTACGGTTGGGCAAGAACTTAATCCATTCCCTGTAAGGGTTAGGGTTACGGATCCGTTAACGTAATCTTGTAAACTTGGTTCGTAAGTTGGTGTTAAAGTATTTGCGTTGGTTAGGGTTCCTGTTCCCGTACCCACAGACCAAAGAATACTAGTAGTGTTTTCCTCAGAGGCTGTGCTAATCGTGAAGCTTGTATCGTCTTGACACAATGTGGCTGCATCACCAGCATCTACAACTGCAGCGGGATTGATGATGATGGTTTTTGATTTTACAGCATCTACCACACAAGGGGTTTGGGCTGTAGCAGTTAGGGTTAAAACCACAGAAGTTTCACCGGAGCTAGGCACGTAAGTAGGATTAAGTGTTGAAGCGTTACTGAGTGTACCAGCTCCATTTGTTACCCACAATAAATTGCTATAATGATTGGCCGTAACCCCACTCACATTGACGACATCACCTTCACAAACGGTGAGATCACTACCAATATTAATCACAGGATTTTTAGCAAAACTGATCAATACATTATCCTGAACTGTTCCGCAAGGCGGGTTCCCATCGGCTGTTAAAGTAAGGGTTACACTTCCGTTCAAAAGGTCATTGACTCCCGGAGTATAGATGGGGTCTAAAATGTTAACAGTGTTAAAACTACCATCTCCCGAACTTGACCAAATAAGTGTACTTTGCTGATCAGCTGTTCCAGAAAGAGTTACATTTTGATGTTCACAGACGGTTTGGTCAACGCCTGCGTTTACAGTAACATTTTCCACGAAAGTGAGTACAAAAGAATCTGATGCAGACTGCACACATGGATTATTGGCCGTAGCAGTCAAAGTTAAAATGACCGAACCTGCTGCAAGATCAGCAGCACTTGGGTTGTAATCGGGTTCAAGTATGGAAGCGTTGCTAAAAGTTCCGCTTGTACTCGATGATGTCCATGTTAATGTGTCATATTCATCAGCGTTGATACCTGAAATACTAAAGGCTACATTGCTACATGAAGATCTAGGACCACCTACATCAACAGTGGGGTTCTTAACGATCTCAATGCGTTTACTGCTGCTCACTGTACCACATGGATCATTCCCCGTCACTTCTAAAGTTAGTATAAAGAACCCATTGGCAATATCAACAGCGCCTGGTGTATAGGTGGGTGTTAGGGTGTCGCCACCTGAAAATGTTCCAGCGTTTGTATTGCTGGTCCAGTTCACTGATACATCGTTAGTTGCAGTGGCATCAGAAACACTGTAGCTAGCATCCTCACAAACAGTATCTGCCAACCCAGCATCGGCAGTAGCTGCTGGAATTAATGTCAATACAAAAGAATCCGTATCATTTTCGCTAACTGTACAGGGACTTGCTGCCGTAGCTGTAAGGCTAAGTATTACGCTTCCAGCGTTGAGGTCTGCCAAACTAGGCGTATAGGTGGGGTTTAGGGTTGAAGCATTGTCAAAAGAACCCGATCCATTCGTCGTCCAAAGAATAGAAGATTCTTCTCCATTGGTTGTGGTTCCACTAATTTGATAGGGAGAAATATCACAACTCGAATCATCAGCCTGCATGGATAGAATTTCAGGGAGTTGGGTAACTTGAACAACAATTTCTTTGGTGATGACTTCGGAACAAGAATTGGTGCTAGTCACCGAAGCGGCAATCCGAACTGTGTTGCTATCAGGGGCAGGGGTATAAGTGGGGTTAAAAATGTTTGCATTGCTCAATGATCCAGTGCCGCTAATAATACTCCAAGTAATAGAATTTGGATCATGATTGCTGGCCAACGCATCAAGGGTGATACTGCCTCCCTGGCAAACGGTTAGGGGAGAACCACTGAGATCGAGTGTGGCTATGGGTGTAATACTTAAAACAATGCTATCGGTTGCGTTAGGATTTGTGCACCCCAATCCAGCATCAACTTCAATGGTTAAAGTCACCTCACCGATTGTAGCATCTCCAGGTCCAGGTGTGTATGTTGGTGTGAGCGTGTTTTGATTTGTGAGCGTTCCTCCACCATTGTGTGCCCATGTAACACCTGCTGCGTTGGTTACGGTTACCTGACCGGATTGAAGGGTATAACTACCTGTTTCACAGATTTCAGCAGTATCAGGGTTAATAGCAACTGTAGCCAGTGGGGTGATGGTCACCCTTCTGGTGTCCGAAAATGCACCAGAACATGGAGCGATGGCATCGGCGGTAAGGGTAAGATCTACATATCCATTCGAAATATCAGCAGCCGTAGGGGTGTAGTTGGTGATGAGACTGGAAGCATTAGAGAATGCACCTCCTGAGGATGAGGTCCACGTGGCGTTAATACCGTGTGCTAAAGATGCACCAGAAGTTGTAAAAGTATCTCCTTCGCAAATGGTTTCGTTTGGTCCTGCTTCCACGTCGGGTTGACGCTGAATGGTGAGTATCACCGTGCGTGAAACGGGATTGTTGCAAGGGGCAGCAGGTTGAGCTGTGATTGTGAGGAGTGCTTGTCCTGCAGCGATTTCGGCGGCACTTGGAGTAAAAGTTGGGGTTAACGTGGTTTCATTCACAAAACTCCCTCCTGTAGTGGTGCTCCAAATATAATTATTCGAATGTTGAACCGTTGCTGTAGAAACAATAAAGGTATCACCTTCGCAGATGGTTTCAGGATTTCCGGCAAACACAACAGGCTCTTGACCAATGGTAAAAGTTCTTTCACTCACGGCTGGCGTAGCACAAGGAGCATCTGGATAGGCCGTTAAGCGAAGTGTAACGGTGCCAGCAGAAATGTCGGCTGCACTCGGGGTGTAGGTGGGGGTAAGGGTTTGAAAGTTGTTAATGGTTCCTGTGCCATTTGTCACAAGCCATTCAAGTCTGTTGAAATCATCGGCGACAGCATCTGTGATGGTGATTCCTGTTTCACAAATTGAAACATCAGGCCCAGCATCTGCTGTTGGATTTTTCACAACAGTTAAATTGAAACTATCTGATACACTTAAAGCACATGGAGCTGTTGGAGTCACAGTTAGGGTTAACTGTATTGGTGTTCCATTGTAAATATCATCAGTGCTAGGGGTATAAATCGGATTGATGATATTCGGATTCGAAAAAGACCCTGTCCCAGATGAAGTCCAGGTAAAGCTGCTGCCATTGGTAACGTCCACGCCATCTGTAATGTTGATTGTATAAGCATCGTTTTCACAAACCAATCTATCGAGACCTACATCAACTGTGGTGGCTTGTTCAAAACTCAAGACCATAGAATCGGTGGCGGGCGTAGCACATGGAACAAGTGGCACTGCTGTGATGGTCAGGGTTATGGGCGTTTGGTTGGCAATATCGCTGGGTCCTGGGTTGTAAACAGGATTTAGAGCGTTGGGATTAGAAAAACTTCCATCACCATTATGTGTCCAAACAATGTTCGAATAGCTAGTAGCGGCAGCATCAAGCAGCAGGTAGGTGCTATCGTCACAAATGGTGGCATCAACACCAGCAGAGGCAGTGGGATTGTCCACAAATTTGAGTATTCTGCTGTCTTGAGTTTCGGCACCGCAATTCGATGGGTCTCTTTTACCTGTCAAGGTGAGTGTCACTTGGCCATTGGCAATATCTTGTGCGCTGGGCACATATTCTGGATTTATTTGTGTGTTGGTTGGACTGAAAGTACCCGTTCCGGAACTCGTCCATTCGATGGTATCGTAATAATTCGCAGTGGCGTCAGTGATGGTGAAAGGACCGTTGTCTTCACACAGGTCAACAGTGGCTGCTCCAGCATTCACAACAGGAATTTTTGTAATGGTAAGCAACATCTGATCCGTTGCAGCAATAGTACAGGCGCCTAAAGGATTGGCTGTTAATCTTAATATCACAGACCCCACAGATCGATCATTGGGCCCAGGAGTGTAGGTGGGTAACAAAGTGTTGCCACTCACAAAAGTTCCATCACCTCCAGTCCAATTAATGGAACTATAATTTGTGGCACTTGTCCCTGAGGTAAAAGTGTAGGTTTCTCCCTCACAAATGGTAGCCGCCAATCCTGCTTCAGCAGTGGGTTTGGGACTAATATTAATGATTAAATCGTCGGTGACCTGACCCCCACAGGCTATGGTGCCGTTGGCTGTTTTGGGCTGAACAGTGACCCGCAATGTTACAGGACCAACTTCATTGGCACCTGAAACATAGGTGGGCGTAAGTGTATTAGCATTTGAGAGTGCCCCTGTTCCGTTAAGTAAGGTCCATGAAACAGAAGCGTAGTCAGTTGCAATGGCAGAAACGGTAATTTGATCACCCTGACAAATGCTCTTATCGGGATCGGCAACAACAGTGGGTTGTTTTACGATGGTTAAAATCATAAAGTCTTGAACAGCAGAGCAAGGAGGTTGATTTCCTGTTAAGGTTAAACGAACCGATCCTGCGGCAATATCGGCAGCACTTGGGGTGTATCTAGGAGTAAGATTTCCAGCATCGTCAAAACTTCCAGTGCCTGTCGTAGTCCACAAAACAGAACTGGTGTTTGTAGCTGTGGCGCCTGACACTTGAAAACTGCTATTTTCACAAACTTCGAGATCGGCACCAGCATTAACCATAGGTGCTGCCATAAAAGTGTAAGTAACGGTGTCACTGGGGTTTGCAGAACATGGAGCGTCAGAAGTGGCTGTTAAAGTGAAAGTTACGGTTCCGCCAAAATCTGTTCCTGCAGGTTCATAAACAGGGGTCAATGAATTTGGATTTGTTAGATTTCCAGCACCATTGTGTGTCCATGTGATAACATTGGCGTTAGGTGCGCTTGCTCCCGTTAGGGTGGTGGGTCCCTCGCACAAGGTTCCGTCTAGGCCAGCATCTACTACCACATTTTGGTTGATGGTGAGCAACATGCTGTCTGTCACTGTAGAAGCGCATAAGCCATTTCCAACACCGTTTAGGCTCAGTGTAACAGAACCAGTGTTGATATCGTTTGGGCCTGGGCTATAGGTGGCATTGACACTGTTTGCAGAGGTAAAAGTTCCATCCCCACTTGTAGTCCATGACACAGAGGAAGTTTCACTGCTCGTGGCACTTGTTAAATCAAAATCTGTTCCCGCACAGATGGTGGCATTCGCTCCAGCATCAACTGTTGGAGGGGTAGTGAGGTTGATCACCACAGTATCCGTGATCGTTGTGCCACCACAGGCGGCTAGAGGAGTAACGGTTATCGTTAGCGTAACACTTCCATTTAAAACATCTGCATTCGAAGGCGTGTAAATAGGATCTTCTATATTGCTTGCACTGAAAGTACCTGGACTGCCAGACGATGACCAAGAAATTGAACTGTAATTTGTAGCAGTAGCATTTAACATATAGGTGTCATCACCACAAATGGTTGTTCCAGCACCGGCATCGACAGTTGGACTCCCCACAATAGCTAATGTTAAAGCGTCCTGAACAACAGTTGTTTGGCAAGCACCGCTATTGTTGTTGGCACTAAGACGTAATACTACACTTCCAACAGCAACATCATTAGATCCAGGGGTATAAGTGGGGTTTAGTGTGTTTTCATCTCCATTAAAAGTACCATCGCCACCAACAGCTTCCCACAAATAGGTCACGCCACTGTTCGGGCCTGTGGCATTAGAAAGTGTATAACCCGTACTGGTGTCACATATTGTGGCATTTGGTCCAGCTGAAATGACAGGAGGTTGCACAACTGTAATAGTCACCGATTGTTGGTCTTGACAGCCTGTAGAAGTAATGGTTTCTGTTAAGGTGTATGTGGTCGTAACGGTTGGTGAAACATTAGGGTTGGCCAGTGTCGAGGTAAATCCGGCAGGACTGGAAGTCCAAGAATAGGTATGTGTAACATCTCCAGCCGATCCTATCGCTATGCTATCTCCCAAGCATATGGTTTGATCAGTTCCCGCATCTACCAAAGGCTTTGGGTTAACCGTCACTTCAACAGTGTTGCTGTTTTGTCCGCCATCAGGAGCGGTTTCTGTTAGAGTATAAATGGTTGAAACTGTGGGTGTCACAGTGGGGTTGGCACTGTTTGGATCACTAATACTCAAGTCGGGAGGATTAGAAGTCCAAGAATAGGAGTTCGAGGCTATAAGCGTATTTCCTAAAATTGTAGAGTCTCCAATACAAATTGCTCTATCGGCTCCAGCATCTGCGTTTGGAATGTTGGCCAAAAACAAACTATAACTTGACGAAGCCCCAGATCCTATACTGTTTTGTCCCGTAACTGTAATATTACCATTAGAAGCTGTTTTTGAAAAATTTATCGTTATTGAAGCAGTGCCTTGTCCAGAAACGATAGTAGCTCCAGCAGGGACAGTCCATAAATAGGTTGTAGCATCAGCAATTGTGGGAACATTAAACTGCACCCCTTGACTTCCTTTGAAAATGGTGTTTCCGTCATCAGTAATGGTACCAGCATCATCGGGGAGTGGTGCTACCGTTATTGGAAAATCTGCCGAAACAGTTCCATTTCCACAAGCACTGACTCCTTTCACAGTGAGGACGCCATTTTGAGCATTGGAAAAATTTAAAGTAATGGAATTGGAGGTGCCTCCAGAAACTATGGTGGTTCCGGTGGGAAGGCTCCAAACATAGGAAGTGGCGTTATTAATGGCAGGAACCGAGTAGGTTTCAGCGGTATCAGTTTGATCTACGGAGGCGTTACCAGTAATGTTTCCAGCAGCAGCAGGATATTTAT
Organism: uncultured Flavobacteriaceae bacterium; assembly: GCA_964477735.1. Lineage (GTDB taxonomy): Bacteria > Bacteroidota > Bacteroidia > Flavobacteriales > Flavobacteriaceae > CAYZFD01. The sequence continues at coordinate 15,568 of CAYZFD010000014.1, read as the reverse complement.
TGACACTAACAGGTGAACTCCACGAAACACCTTCCCCACAATCGTTTACCCCTTTAACACTGATTGTTCCACTTATGGCATTCAAACCATAATCCACATTGATGCTAGCCCCGTCTGTGACGCCTACAATCGACGCACCTGTGGGCAATTGCCAAATATAACTTGTTGCTCCACTTATGGGGTTGATTGCATAGACCACAGTCGTGTCACCTTCACATACAGCGAAATTTCCAGAAATAGCACCAGCTGCAGCGGGTTTATTTGTAATGTTTACTGTGAAATTTGACGAGGTTGTTCCACAATCTAAACTGTTGAAAGCACGAACGGCAACAGTATCGCCATCGTTCAAGGTGTTGATGGCTAAGGTGTTATTGTTAGATTTCGAACCATAGGGACTACCGTTAATATAAAATTGATATTGATCACCGTCAGTGGCTGTAAACGTGATGGTTTCTCCAGGACATATCGTATTACCAGGGATATCACTCGTTAAAGTGGGGTTAGGAATCGCTTCCACTAAAACTGGGATTGAAGATGAGGTGTCCTCACATCCAGTTGAGGTATTTCTCACACGCACACTCACTTCATCATTGTTTGCTAAAGTGCTTGAGGTATAGGTTGAAGACGATGTAAAACTTGTAGCAGGAGTGCCATTGATCATGAATTGGTATTCATTACCGCCTGAAGCTGTAAAAGTCACAGGTTCTCCTTCGCAAATAGATCCAGAAACTGAACTGCTAAGCGTTGCACTGATGGCACTTACTTGAACAAGTGCAAACGCAGCCGATCCTTCGCCACAATTGTTAACGCCCTTAACTCTAATGTATCCAGTAGCCGATCCAGCACTAAAATCTACTGTAATGCTGGTACCATCTGCAGTACCCACTATTGAAGCGCCTGTGGGCACTTCCCAAACATAGCTTGAAGCTCCACTGACTGGATTGATTGAATACACCACAGCTGTATCACCCTTACAAACGGTAAAATTTCCAGATATGGAATTAGGGGTTGCAGGTTTGTTTGTGACGTTCACAGTGATTGGTGAAGAAATTACGCCGCAATCTAGACTGTTAAAAGCCTCGACCGTAACCACATCACCATCGCTCAATGAACCAATAGGAATTGTGTTATTTGCAGATTTAGAACCAAAAGGGGTTCCGTTGACATAGAATAAATATTCAATTCCACCATTTGCTGAAAATGTTATTGTTTCTCCAGAGCAAATGGTGTTTCCGGGTGTGTCACTAGACAAAATGGGTGATGGTAAGTCTTCAACAGCTACAAAAATCGAGGAGGAGGTGTCTTCGCATCCAGTAGAAGCATTCCTAACTCGAACACTGACTTCATCATTGTCATTAAGCGTAGTAGTATTAAAGTTTGAATTGATCACATACCCAGCAGTAACAGGATTACCATTAACGAAAAACTGATATTCATCACCGCCATTCGCCGAAAAATTAACAGCTGTTCCTTCACAAATTGGGCCAGATGGCGATTTTGTTAATTGTGCAGTTGTTGTAATGATATTTAAAGAACTGACACTTAGTTGGTCACTCCCATCGTTAAAAACAACTTTAATTTGACCGGATGAAGCACCGTTCAGTGCGTTGATGGTGATTTGTGTGTCACTATCAATGACAAATCCCACTGAGCTGAGACCCACCAAAACATTTGATGCATCTAAAAATCCAGTTCCTGTGACTACAACACTAACAAAATTGTTTGGACACACCGTTGTCGGTGAAAAATTTGTTATCGTTTGAATTTCATTAATAGTAACTGCACTTTCAAAATAATTTGAACGAAGCTCTAGTTGTGAAAACAACAAAGTGAGTGAAAGAAGAAGATGCTTCAAGACTACTTGTTTAAATTTGTTAGGTTATGACGTTTGTTTCAATATGGTTTGAAAATTTTAAAGTGTATTCATTAATTTATTTTAAAATGATCAAATGACTTTATAACTTCAAGCGACAGTACATCAATGCTGTGTTCACATTCATGTACCATCAACTTCTCAATAAAGTTTTTAGCATAAGTGGGTTTTATCAAAAACCAGTAATCAAGGGGCAGTTCTATAGGAACTTTATCAAATAAAAACAGCTAAAGTGTTTATTTATTGTGCTATGTTACCCCATAAAACTTAAACAAAGATATTAAATTGCTCAATATGGGTATCTGTTCTCTGAAACTAATTTTTCGGCGATCTCATTTCTGAGTCCAACCACATTAGGTAAATGAATATACTTTGTGAATCGCTTTAAACCCATCAGCAGCATGCGTTGCTCATCGCCTTCAGTGAACGAGGCAATGGCCTCTTTTCCTTTGGTATTGATGGTTTCTACAGCATGAAACAAATAAAGTTTAGCCATAGCAATTCCAATTTTTTCTTGGGATTCGCCATTTTTTATGGCGTTTTTTTCTGCTCTTAATATACCAGACTCAGCCATGTAGATTTCAATTAAGATGTCGGCAACCGCCATGAGGAGTTGTTGCTGTTCTTCTAGCTCTGGGCCAAATTTCTGAACACCTGCACCAGCGATCATCAAAAATACTTTTTTAAGTTTTGCTAGAATGTCTTTCTCCTCTGCAAACAATTGATTGGGATCAGGAGTTTCGAAAGAGGGGATTTCCATAAGCTCTTCAGCTACCTTCATGGCAGGGTTGAGTAAATCGAGCTGCCCCTTCATTGCTTTTTTGATGAGCATACCCACCGAAAGCATTCTGTTAATCTCATTGGTACCTTCGTATATTCGAGCAATTCTTGCATCGCGCCAAGCCGATTCCATGGGCGTTTCTGCTGAAAAGCCCATCCCGCCCAATATCTGAATTCCTTCATCTGTGCAATATTGACAATCTTCGGAGATGGCAACCTTTAAAATGGAACATTCAATTACATATTCTTCAACCCCTTTTAGTTCGGCTTCCTGATGTGTGTTGCCGTCGGCCAAGCGTAGCGCAATTCTATCTTCAATACTTTTGGCTGCCCTGTAGGTTGCTGCTCTGCCCACGTAAATGTCTGTGGCCATTTGTGCTATTTTTTGTTTGATCGCTCCAAATTGAATGATAGGGGTGTTGAATTGTACTCTTTCTGAGGCATATTTAATGGCTTCGTCAAGTACCCTACGTTGGGCATCTAAACAAGCTGCAGCCAACTTGATGCGGCCAACATTGAGTGCGTTCATAGCAATTTTAAACCCTTGCCCACGCTCCGCTAGCATATTTTCAACGGGCACTTTGGTTTCGTTAAAAAACACCTGACGCGTAGAGGAAGCATGAATGCCAAGCTTATGCTCTTCTTCGCCCAAAGTAATACCATTTTTGGGTTCATTTGGAACAATGAAGCCGGTGATGTACTTATCATCTTCAATTCGGGCAAAAACAATAAATAAATCGGCAAATCCTGCGTTTGAAATCCACATTTTTTGTCCAGAAATCAGGTAGTGTTTTCCGTCATCACTTAACACGGCTTTAGTTTTGCCGCTGTTGGCATCAGATCCGGCCGTGGGCTCGGTGAGGCAATATGATCCAAACCATTCACCACTCGCCAATTTAGGAACATATTTTTGTTTTTGATCCTCATTTCCATAAAGTACAATTGGCATGGTTCCAATGCCTGTGTGCGCGCCAAAAGCTGTAGAAAAAGAACCCGTAGCACCTGAAATATATTCGCAAACCAACATGGTTGAAACAAATGACATGCCCATTCCTCCGTAGGCCTCGGGCACTGCCACCCCTAAAAATCCAAGCGCTCCTGCCTGCCGCATGAGTGCTTCTGTGAAAGCGTAGTCTTTTTTTTCGAAACGTGCTTTGTTTGGCCAAATTTCTCTGTCCACAAATTCTTTAACGGCATCGCGCATCATGCGTTGTTCTTCAGTGAAATCTTCAGGCGTAAATACGTCTTGTGCTTTGGTCTCAGATACAATAAAAGCACCACCTCGGGTTAAGTTTTTTGTTGTTTCCATTTTGTTGTTAATTAGAGCAATTCAAATATTCCTGCGGCACCTTGTCCTGTGCCCACGCACATGGTCACCATGCCGAGTTTTTGTTGTCGTTTTTTCAATTCTTCTAAAATTTGTACCGTGAGTTTTGCTCCTGTACACCCTAGAGGATGGCCCAGGGCAATGGCTCCGCCATTGACGTTCACAATTTCTGGATTAAGATCCAATTCTCGAATCACTGCAAGAGATTGTGAGGCAAAGGCCTCGTTTAGCTCAATGAGGTCAATGTCTTTCAGTTTAAGTCCTGCTTGGTTTAGTGCTTTTGGAATGGCTTTTACTGGTCCAATGCCCATAATTTTTGGGGGTACACCTGCTACTGCATAACTGACCAGCCTGGCGATGGGCTCTAGGTTGTATTTTTTAAGCGTTTCCTCGTTTACAATTAGCAAAAAGGCCGCTCCATCGCTCATTTGGGAGGAATTGCCAGCAGTTACCGATCCGGCTGCAGCAAACACAGGGCGTAGGCTTGCTAAAGCTTCGAGACTCGTATCTGCTCGAGGGCCTTCGTCCTTATTAACCCTATAGTTTCGAGTTCTTTTTTTGTGATTTTCGTCCAAATAGGTTTCTTCTATTTCAATGGGAACAATTTGAGATTGAAAAGTATCTTTCTCTAAAGCGGCTAAGGCTTTTTGGTGAGATTGAAAAGCAAACAAATCTTGATCTTCTCTTGAGACTTTAAATTGTTTGGCGACTTCTTCTGCTGTGAGTCCCATCCCCCAATAATAATCTTCTTTTCCTGCTTTGGCGAGTTTATAATCTGGGACAGGTTTATAGCCACCCATTGGAATATAGCTCATACTCTCAGCGCCACCAGCCAAAATACAACTGGCCATTCCCGCCTGAATTTTTGCAGTGGCCATGCCTAATGTCTCAAGACCGGAAGCACAATAGCGATTAACGGTTACGCCAGGAACATCCTCGATTTGCAATCCCATAAGAGAGATGAGTCTTGCCATGTTCAATCCTTGCTCCGCTTCGGGCATGGCATTGCCCACCAACACATCATCTAGTGCTTTTTTGTCAAACGAGGGCAATTGTGACAATAAATAGGCAATGGTTTCGGCGGCCAATTCATCGGGTCTTTTGAAACGAAACGCCCCTTTGGGTGCTTTGCCTACTGCTGTACGATATCCTTTTACAATATATGCTGTTTCCATTTTTTTAGGTTTAGTTTCTTAGGGGTTTTCCTGTTTTTAACATATGCTGGATGCGCTCCAGTGTTTTTCGTTCTGAGCAAAGTGATAAAAATGCTTCGCGTTCAATGTCTAACAAATATTGTTCGCTCACATAGGTAGGCTGTGACAAGTCGCCCCCAGCCATGACATAGGCCAGTTTGTTGGCAATTTTTTTATCGTGTTCTGAAATATATTTTCCAGCCTTCATGGCATCAGTTCCTACCAAAAACATGCCCAAAGCTTGTTTTCCTAATACTTTGATATCGGTTCTTTGAATGGGTTTAGTATATCCGGATTCAGCCATCAAAACAGCCTGTTTTTTAGCCATAGCCAATTGCTGTTTTTTGTTTACAATAACGATGTCTTTCCCTTTTTGGAGAATGCCCAAATCAAAGGCTTCGTGAGCCGAAGTAGAAACTTTTGCCATTCCTATGGTTAAAAAATATTCTTGAAGTACATTCAGTTCCACGTCATTTTTACGGAAAGTGTCTGCTGCTCTCAAGGTCATTTCTTTTGAGCCCCCTCCACCTGGAATGACGCCCACCCCAAATTCAACCAGTCCAATGTAGGTTTCTGCTGCAGCCACCACTTTGTCGGCGTGCATTGATAATTCACAACCCCCACCTAGAGTCATGCCGTGCGGTGCTGCAATGGTTGGAATTGAAGAGTATCGTAGGCGCATCATGGTGTTTTGAAACATTTGAATAGCCATGTTCAGCTCATCGTATTCTTGCTCTACAGCCATCATGAAAATCATTCCGATGTTGGCACCAACTGAAAAATTAGCGCCTTGATTTCCAATCACTAAACCTTGAAAATCTTTTTCGGCTACATCAAGGGCTTTGTTGAGTCCCTGTAGCACGCCACCGCCAATGGTGTTCATTTTGGAACGAAATTCTATATTTATGATACCATCTCCCAAATCGGAAATGGCAGACTCTGCATTACTCCAAATCGTTTTGTTTGGACGAATGTTGTCTAAGATTAGGAAGGTTTCTTGACCAGGTTTGGTGAGGTAAGTTTCTGTTTTGGGGTCATAAAATTGTGTTTTGCCATCAATTATTTTATAAAAACTTTTATGGCCGTTTTTTATAGCGTCTTGTACCCATTTGGAGACTTCTAAACCTTCTGCTTCAATGAGCTTGGCGCCAGCTTCAAGTCCGATAGCATCCCAAATTTCAAAAGGCCCTGATTCCCAACCAAAGCCTGCCTTCATGGCATCGTCAATCCTGTATAGTTCGTCAGAGATTTCTGGAATTCTTTGTTGCACATAAGCAAAAAGTCCACCGAAACTCTTGCGGTAGAAAGCGGCAGCTTTGTCTTTTCCATTGACTAAAACAGCGAAGCGATCCCGAACATTTTCTATTGTTTTGGTCAGTTCGAGAGTGGCGAAAGAGGCGCTTTTTCTTGGGCGGTATTCCATTTTTTCCAGATCTAGAGTCTGGATTTCACTTTTTCCATTTTCGGTCTTTATTTTTTTGTAAAACCCTTGCCCTGTTTTACTACCTAACCAGTTGTTTTTCATCATGGTTTGAATGAATTCTGGAAGCTCAAATAGGGTTCGTCTTTCATCGTGGGGACAATTTTCATAGAGTCCTTTGGCCACATGCACTAGTGTGTCTAGTCCAACTACATCAACCGTTCTAAATGTAGCCGATTTGGGTCTTCCAATAACAGGTCCTGTGAGTTTATCTACTTCCTCAACAGTAAGGCCCATTTCCAGGACCTGATGAAACAAACTTTGAATGCCGTAAATTCCAATTCTATTGCCAATAAATGCTGGTGTGTCTTTGGCTAAAACTGAAGTTTTACCCAAAAACTTTTCACCATATCGCATTAAAAAATCAATAACTTCTGGCTTGCATTTTGGACCTGGAATGACTTCGAAAAGGTTGAGGTATCTTGGGGGATTGAAAAAATGTGTTACGGCAAAATGTTGTTGAAAGTCATCACTTCGACCTTCATTCATAAAAGCAATAGGAATTCCAGAAGTATTGGAGGTCACTAAAGTTCCTGGTTTGCGAAACTTTTCAAGGTATTCAAATACTTGTTTTTTAATGTCTAATCGTTCAATTACGACTTCTATGATCCAATCAACATGTTTGATTTTTTCTATGTCGTCTTCGAGATTCCCAGTTGTGATTCTAGATAAAAACTTTTGGTGATAGAGGGGTGAAGGTTTAGATTTAACCGCTTGGCTGAGCTGTGTGTTCACAACACTGTTTCGCACAACTTTGTCGGATAGTGTAAGTCCCTTAGATTTTTGTGTTTCATTTGGTGCTTTTGGAACAATATCTAAAAGCAAAACTTCGACTCCGATGTTGGCAAAGTGGCAGGCAATGCCTGAACCCATGATGCCTGAGCCAATTACTGCAACCTTGTTGATGTTTCTTTTCATGTTTAGGGGATTGTTAGATTAGGTGGTTTTGCTTAGTATGGGTGATGTTGATTTTCGCTTTTGTAAAATCAAATCATTTATTTTTTCTGTAATCTCAAAGAATAGATTGAGGTTTTCTTTGCCAATTTTTTGTTGAACATCTTCGTTAAATTCCAAAACGACTTTTCGAGCGAGGTTCCGCTTTTCTGCCCCAAGTTCAGTCAGACAAATGAAAACACTTCGCCCGTCTTCTGGATTAGGTTTTCTTTCAATGAACCCCTTTTCTTCCATAGATTTTAAAATGCGTGATAAGCTTGTGGCTTCCATGCCCATTTTTGGGCCTAATGATGTTGAAGGAGTTCCATTTTCAGGGTCTATGCTCAATAGGGTAAATCCTGCCGACATGGTGCTGTCAAATTTTGTTGCTTCTTCGTTATACATTTTAGCCACCGCTTGCCAAGTAGCTCTTAGTGCATAATCTATGGTTTTCTTGTGCATCGCTTATTTTGTATTCAAATATATAAAATAATATTATGCACGCATAATAAATGAACTAAAAATATTTTTATTAAAGGACGAGAAAACTGTTAAGCCTCTATTTCGTAGATCTTATTGAAAAGTGAAAGGTAGGTTTGTTTGATGTCACGACGCTTCAGTTTCATGGTGGGGGTGAGGTGACCTTTTTCGATGCTCCAAACGTCGGGAGTTAATTCAAACTTTTTCACTTGTTCCCATTTGCCAAAGGGTTTGTTGTAAAAATCAACTTCTTTCTGAAATCTTTCGATGATTTCGGGTTGTTTAATCAATTCTTGATTGTCTTTAGCCATGTGAATGTTTTTTCGTTTGGCCCAAGCTTTGGTATAGTCGAAGTTTGGTTGTATGAAAGCGGCTGGCATTTTTTGGCCTTCGCCTATCACCATAACTTGGTCTATAAAGGGTGATTGTTTAAAAGCATTTTCGATGATTTGTGGTGCTATATATTTGCCGCCTGAGGTTTTAAACATTTCTTTTTTCCGGTCTGTAATTTTCAGAAACCCATCTGAATCAATTTCACCAATATCCCCAGTGTGAAAATATGCGCCTGTCATCACACTGCTTGTCATTTCGGGTTCTTTGTAATAGCCCATCATAACATTTGGTCCTTTGCAGAGGATTTCGCCGTCTTCGGCTATTTTCACTTCAACACCGTCAATGACACGCCCTACGGTGCCTAACCGGTAGTTTCCATTTCGCATATCATTTACAGAAATTACAGGTGAGGTTTCTGTGAGACCATAACCTTCCATGATGGTAATGCCAGCGGCGGTGAACACACGAGCCAAACGCTGTTGCAAAGCGGCACTCCCCGAAGAAATCATTTTAAGATTCCCGCCCAAAGCAGCTTTCCATTTTGAGAAAATAAGTTTTTTTGCCAGTTTTAATTGCAGTTCATACCACCAGCCATTTTGCCCATAGGGTTCATAGCGCAACCCTAAATTTACAGCCCAGAAAAATAATGTCTTCTTGAGTCCAGTTAAAGCAGCACCTTTAGCATATATTTTATCATAAACTTTTTCGAGCAATCTGGGCACTGCGCTCATGACATCGGGCTTTCGTTCAATTAAATTTTCGCTTATGGTTTCGAGTGATTCTGCAAAAGAAACTCGAACCCCGTTTTGGAGGTAAATGTAGAGGAGTACACGCTCATATATATGACAAACGGGTAAAAAACTTAGGCCTTTTGCCTTGCCGTGTGTTAAGGGAAGACGTTTTGAAGCGGCAAATACGTTACTCACCACATTGTGATGGCTCAACATAACCCCTTTTGGACGACCTGTTGTGCCAGAAGTGTAAATAATGGTGGCCAAGTCGGTGGGCTCTATACTTTCTTTGATGCTTTCAACTTCTTTTTGATTGTTGTTTTCCGCTCCAATATTCAGCACTTCAGACCAATGCTTACAATCTTTTAGTTTGTTGAATGAGTAAACTTCTTTAAGTGAAGTCACGTTTTTTTGAATGACTCGAACTTTCGACAATACCTCTTCGCATGAAACAAAACAGTAAGCCGATTCTGAGTGGTTTAAGATATATTCATAATCTTCGGCACCAATGGTCGGGTAGATGGGAACATTTATAGCACCGATTTGTAAAATACCCATATCCATCACACACCACTCTGTGCGATTGTTGCTGGATATCATGGCAATTCTATCTCCTTTTTTAATACCCAAAGACAATAAGGCACGACTCACTTGCTGTGCTTGATTGTAATACTCGGTTGTTGAAACACCTTCCCATTGGCCATTGTATTTGGTAGAAAGAATGTTGTCTAGGGGGCTTTGGGAAGCCTGCTGCTCCAGTATGTCAAAAATTCTTGTGGGTAGTTGTGCCATGCTAAATTTTTTCTAGCAGGCAATTTACAAATTAATCTTTTATGTTTAGAAATTGTGAAGCCATTTGTGGGCGGCAACAAAACCATTTATCCATGGCGACACTTTGTCGTTTTGTCTATCTTCGGGATAGTAAGCCCAATTCCATGGAAAAGTAGCCCGCTCCAAATGAGGCATCATCACCAGGTGTCGCCCGTCCTCACTGCACAGCATGGCGGTGTTATAATCTGAACCATTTGGATTTGCTGGGTAGGCATCATAGCCATATTTCCCTACAATCTGATATGTTGATTCTTCTTCGGGCAGGTGAAATTTGCCCTCTCCATGTGCTGACCAAATTCCAAGTTTTGCACCTTCCATGTCTTTAAACATGACAGAATTGTTTTTTTGAATTTCAACAGAGGTAAAGTTGCATTCAAACTTACCAGAATCATTGTGCAACATCTTTGGTTTTTGAATGGCTTGAGGATGTAATAAACCCAATTCAATAAAAAGCTGACAGCCATTGCAAACACCTAGTGAAAGTGTGTCGGGGCGCTTGAAAAATTGTTCAAGCGCTTTTCTAGCCTTTTCATTGTAGCGAAAAGCACCTGCCCATCCTTTGGCAGAGCCTAAAACATCGGAGTTAGAAAAACCACCCACAGCCACAATAAACTGCAGGTCATCGAGAGTTTCTCGGCCTTCCATCAAATCTGTCATATGAACATCTCGAACATCAAAGCCCACCATGTGCATGGCATAAGCCATTTCTCTTTCTGAGTTGCTGCCCTTTTCTCTAATAACAGCTGCCTTGATTCGTTTTGTTGGGGTTTGTGGATGGGCACCATCAAACGCAGTTGGAAATTTAAAGGTTAAAGCTTGCTTTTTATAATTGTTAAAGCGTTCTAAAGCTTTGACTTCTCCACTTTGTTTTCGATCTAGTAGGTAGGAGGTTTTATACCAATAGTCTCTATATTGAGCCACGTTAAAAAT
>CAYZFD010000014.1:0-4577 GCA_964477735.1 uncultured Flavobacteriaceae bacterium | reverse complement strand
ACAGACTTCAGTCCCTTTTCTAAAGGAGCCCAAACAATGTTTGTGAGTGCTTCGGCAATGGCAACACGACTACCCACAGCAGGATCGATTAATGCACTCACGGGCGCATGTCCTACAGTGGTAGCTACTCCTCTAAGGCTACTAAAATCGAGGGCCATTACACCACAGTTGTTTAGGGGAAGTTGTAAAGGCCCCACGCACTGTTGCTTGGCCACGCGTCCTGATACGCAGCGATCCACTTTGTTGGTCAACCAATCTTTGCAACCAACAGCTTCTAGTTGAAGAAGCTGGGCCGTGTAGTCATATATTTTTTCGGGATTGTAGTGCAATTCCGAAAAAACGGTGTCCACCGTTTGGTCGTTCATGATCGTTTTGGGCGAGCTACCAAAAAAATCTGATAAGGCCAAATCTATTGGTTTTTCCTCACCATTTTTTGAAACAAAAGAAAATCGTTTGTCATCAGTGATTTCCCCAACCACATATAGGGGAGCGCGCTCCCTATCAGCAATTTTTTTGAGCATAGGCAAATCCTTTTCTCCAATCACCAAACCCATGCGTTCTTGAGATTCGTTCCCAATAATTTCTTTGGCCGATAGGGTAGGATCTCCAACTGGAAGCTGATCAAGTTGAATGACCCCACCAGTTTCTTCAACCAGTTCTGAGAGGCAATTTAGGTGACCTCCAGCTCCATGATCGTGAATAGAAACGATGTTGTTTTTGTTAGATTCAACCATAGACCTGATGGCGTTGGCCACTCTTTTTTGCATCTCAGGATTTGAACGTTGAACTGCATTCAGTTCAATTCCACTGCTAAATGCTCCGGTATCAACCGATGAGACTGCTGCGCCACCCATGCCAATTCGATAATTTTCGCCACCCATGACCACAATCTTATCTCCTTTTTTGGGAAGTTTTTTATGGCTTTGATCAGCCTTGGCAAACCCAACGCCTCCTGCGAGCATAATTACTTTATCGAAACCCCAAAAATTGTCGTTCTCTTGGTGCTCAAAAGTGAATACAGAGCCTGCAATGAGGGGTTGACCAAATTTATTTCCAAAGTCAGATGCGCCATCCGATGCCTTAATTAAAATATCCATCGGGGTTTGATAACGCCATGGTCTTTCGGCCAAAATTTCCCATGGACGACCTGCTTCTAATCTCGAGTAAGCCGTCATGTAAACTGCGGTTCCTGCCAAAGGCAATGAGCCAATTCCACCAGCCAATCGATCTCGAATTTCTCCACCAGAACCTGTTGCAGCTCCATTGAAAGGTTCAACGGTAGTGGGAAAATTGTGTGTTTCGGCTTTCAATGAAATCACACTATCTATATTGGTTTCTTGATAAAATGAGGGTTGATCTCCCCGTGCTGGTGCAAACTGACGAACTTGAGGGCCTTTCACTAAAGCTACATTGTCTTTATAGGCCGAAACGATATCGTTGGGGTTGGTTTTTGAGGTTTTTTTGATCAGCTGAAAAAGAGTTTCTTTTTTTTCTTTTCCATCAATAACAAAAGTGCCATTAAAAATTTTATGGCGACAATGTTCTGAGTTTACTTGTGAAAAACCAAAAACTTCAGAATCTGTTAAGGGCCTTCCCAGCCGCTTAGAGAGCTTTTCAAGATAGCCAACTTCATCATCACTCAATGACAAGCCTTCTTGCTGGTTGTAGGCGGCTATGTTTTCAATATGTTGAATGGGTTCTGGCACCACATCAACTTCAAATATGTCCTGATCTAGACCTTGAAATCTTTCGAAAAGCATGGGGTCAAAGCTATTCGTGAAAAGGGTAAAACTTTCGATTCTGATCAATCCTGTTATCCCAGTATTTTCGGCAATTTCGACAGCGTTTGTGCTCCAGGGTGTAATCATGGCTCGTCGAGGGCCAATAAATTCCCCTTCAATGGTTTGTGTGTTTATTGGGGGTTGGTCGCCAAATAACCAGGAAAGTTTTTCGATATTTTTTGACGAGAGGGGTGTTTTGGTTTGAACAGCAAAAATTCGGTAGTTCGTTTGTCCGAAAAAAAGAATCATAGCGGTTTTATGATCGATTAGAAAACACAAAAATACGAACAGTTATCGTGAAAATGATCTCGTGAATTAAGGAACATTTCCCCTATTTATCAACAGCCGATTTTCGAATCATTCGTGCCATAAAAAAACCATCATAACCAGATTTTGAAGGGCTTATGGATTTTGAATCTTCAAGTTCGAATGACGCGCCAGCTTCGCTTTTTAAAAATTTTTCAACCTGAATCCTATTTTCCGAGGGCATAATTGAACAAGTGGCATAAACCAACTTCCCGCCTGGTTTCACCATTTTAGAGTAGTTTTCAAGAATGTTGGCTTGTGTTTGCGTGATTTCTGTAACAAAATCGGGGGAGAGCTTCCATTTGGCATCTGGATTTCTTCTTAAAACACCCATGCCCGTGCAAGGTGCATCAATGAGTACCCTGTCGGCTTTTAGGTGCAGTTTTTTGATGGTTTTTGAAGATTCGATTAAACGGGTTTCAATGTTGAAAGCAGCGGCACGTTTAGCCCTCCTTTTGAGTTCATTGAGCTTGTTCTGATAAATGTCTAAGGCGATGAGTTGTCCTTTGTTTTCCATCAAAGCAGACAGGTGTAGGCTTTTTCCGCCAGCACCAGCGCAGGCGTCCACAACTTTCATCCCTGGTGAAACTTCAAGAAATGGTGCCACCAGTTGTGAAGAGGCATCTTGCACCTCAAAAAGACCTTCTGAGAATGCTTCAGTGGCAAAAACATTGCTGCGTTCTGAGAGCACCAAAGCAGACGGCATGCCCGAAAGTTTTGTTGTGGTAATCTGTTCGTAGTTTAATTTTTCGATCAGTTCCTCGATTGAGCCTTTATGGGAATTTGCCCTAAGTACTACTGAAGCTTGATGGTTTAGGGCCGAAATTTCTTGAGTCCAATTCTTTTCCCCTAGTTCTTTGACGCCCCATTCGTCGAGCCAATCAGGGATGGATTCTCGAAATTTGCGTTGTTTTGTAAGTTCATCAAACCGACCTTTAATGCGCCTTGTGGGTGTGTCGCTAAACTGATTCCATTCGGGTAAGTGTATGCCTCTTAGGGTGGCCCAAACAGCAAACATCCGCCAAAGATCTGTTTTAGAAAAGGGGGCTTTGACCTCGGCAATCTCTTGATAGAGGCGTTTCCAACGCACCATTTCATAAAGGGTTTCAGCAATAAAACCACGATCTTTACTGCCCCATCGTTTATCTCTTTTAAGAAGGGCTTGGATGCATTTGTCGGCATATTTTTCCTCATTAAAAATTTGTTGCATGCCGTCGATGACAGCCAGGACCAGGTTTCGATGTAAGCGCATGTTCTTAGAATTCAGCGAGCAAAGTTAACAAACAAAAATCAGCAGTGTTGTTAATTAGAAAAAGATTGTAGGTCTATTAATTTTTTATATACGCCATTTTGTGCTAAAAGATTTTGGTGGTTGCCTTGTTCAGCAATTTTTCCCTTGTGAAGAACCACAATTTGATCGGCATTTTGGATGGTTGACAAACGGTGAGCGATCACAATAGTGGTGCGGTTTTGCATCATCCGATCGAGGGCATCTTGGACCAGCCGTTCCGAAGCTGTGTCTAGCGCAGAAGTGGCTTCATCTAGGATCATTATAGGCGGATTTTTGAGCACCGCTCGGGCAATTGACAACCGTTGTTTTTGTCCACCAGACAACCTGTTGCCACCATCACCAATAATGGTTTCGAGTTTTTCGGGAAGTTCCATCACAAAATCAAGGGCATTGGCAATTTTCAAAGCTTCGATAATCTCGGAGTCTTTTGCGTTTGGTTTGGCCAGCAACAAATTGTTTCGAACACTATCGTGAAACAAAATGGCGTCTTGCGTAACGATGCCCATTAATGCACGAAGTTGAGATTTAGGAAATTGCCGAATATTGACGCCGTCAATTAAAACTTCGCCTTGAGTTACGTCATAGAATCGAGGAACGAGGTGAGCCAAAGTCGTTTTTCCACTTCCTGATTGCCCCACCAAGGCTATGCTACTGCCCTTTGGGATTTCTAGATCTACGTGATCAATAACTGTGTCGTTTTCATATTGGAAGGAGACTTTTTGAAAGGAGATCATTTGATTAAATGCAGAAATATCGGTAGGATTTTCTGGTTCGGTGATGTTGTTTTTTTGTTCTAAAATTTCCAAAACTCTTTCGGCAGCAGCGTTCCCTTTTTTAACGCCATAAGAGGCTTTGCTAATGGCTTTGGCTGGCGTTAGCACTCCATAGGCCAATCCAATGTAGGTGAGAAAAGCGGCGGGTTGCAAAACTTGTTTTACAAAAACCAACTGACCACCATACCAAAGCAAGGTGCCAATTACGGCAATTCCAAGAAATTCACTCACAGGCCCAGCCAAGTTTTGGCGGTTTAATAAACGATTTGAAAAAATAAAAAATCGATCTGTGGTTTTTTGGAACTTTGCTTCAAAAATCCTTTCTGCACCAAAACCTTTAATGATTTTGAGTCCGTTTAGGGTTTCTTCGGTTACGGACAAAACTTCGCCTTGTTCTTTTTGAACTTTATCTGAGGTGCGCTTTAG
>CAYZFD010000013.1:34672-37688 GCA_964477735.1 uncultured Flavobacteriaceae bacterium | reverse complement strand
ACAAAATGACATTTGAATTGGTGTTTTTTTTCAAAAAAATCTTTTTCAAATGGCAAAATTACTGAAAGCATTTCAATGTTTTCCTTCATGCTTTTCACCCGACTTTCTTTCCATGCCCAAACCTGTGGTGCAATGTAGTAATGCGTTTTAAAGCCCTTGTTTTTGGCCCATCTTGCCATGCGTAGGTTGAAGCCAGGGTAATCAATAAAAACTACAATATCAGGGTTGAAATCCAAAATTTGTTTTTTACATTCTCTGAAATTCTTCATAATGGTGCCCAAGTTCATCAACACTTCAACAAAACCCATAAAAGCTAAACTGTTGTAATGTTTTAGGATTTTTGTTCCCGCTTCGTCCATCAAGTCGCCCCCCCAGCCTTGAATTTCAGCTTCGTTGTCAATTTGTGTCAGCGCCTTAATCATATTGCTGGCATGCAAATCTCCTGAGGCCTCACCAGCGATAATGAAATATTTCATAAGCCAAGCGTGATTTTAATGATGAGTGTGGCGATGGCCACTATGAAAGTAGCCATTAATATTCCTTTGCTGTAGGCGTCTTTTCTTTGTCGGAGAAATCCAAAAAAAAGAAACAAATTAGGTATTGCACCTAAAGAGATGAGGCTTCCAATTCGCTGTTGTTCAATTAGGTTTTCGAGTGCTAAATCAATAGGCTGATTTGTGAGTAGCCAAATAACCAGCACGCAGCCTAAGAGGGTGGATCCTAGGCCTATTAAAATTCCCAAAACAAATTCCTTTTGATGGTTCAAAGGTCCCAAGTGTTCAGTTGTTGAATGCTGTGATGTGCGGTGAGGTCGAATTGGCAGGGTACAACAGATACATAACCATTTTGTAGTGCCCATTCATCGGTATCCTCTCCCTTATCTTCATTAATAAATGTTCCTGTGAGCCAATAATATTCTCGTCCTTGAGGATTGGTTCGCTTGTCGAATTCTTCAACCCAATAAGCTTTGGCCTGTCGGCAAATTTTTATGCCTTTGAGATCTGATGTTTTCAGCTTGGGGATGTTCACATTGAGCACCACCCCTTGTGGCAATCCGTTTTCTAGAACTTGAGTTGTAATTTTTTTTACAACTGAAACACTATGGCTAAAGTCAGCACCCCAATCGTAGTCTAAAAGCGAAAATCCGATGGCTGGGATTCCTTCAATTCCCGCTTCCATAGCGGCACTCATGGTTCCAGAATAAATTACGTTGATAGCAGCATTTGAGCCGTGGTTGATTCCTGAAACACACAAATCAGGTTTTCTTTTTAAAATTTCATGCACGCCCAATTTCACACAGTCTGCTGGAGTTCCAGAGCACGCATATTCTTTTTGTGGTCCGTCGTCAATGGTGATTTGGTTGCAATGTAATGTAGAATTAATGGTGATGGCATGTCCCATTGCAGATTGTGGTGCATCGGGAGCCACTACCACCACCTCCCCGATTTGATTCATGACCCCAATCAGTGTTCGCAATCCAGGTGCTGTAATGCCGTCATCGTTGGTCACTAAGATAAGTGGTCGTGCCATGCTGGTCTAATTTTTGTACAAAGTAATGAAATTGTTTGGGGATTTAACTTCAAAACACAACAAAAACATAGAGAATAACCTTGAAAACCATAAAAATTATTTAATTTAGTAGGCTAATGAAAACGCTACTCAAATTCTTTAACATGAAGAAAAACAGCTCATACTTTTTTTTGATATTAGCCGCCTTAGTTGCCGTTTGGAGCTTTGGTCGCCGCGAGTTCGATAATCCCGACAAAGACAAACTTTTAATTGAATTGATCTCCTATGTGCTCGATCGTGGGCACTTCGAGCCCAAGGCTCTTAATGACGATTTGTCCTTTGCCATGTTTGCCGATTATCTAGAATCCATCGACGGTCAAAAAAGGTTTTTTCTTGCCAGCGATTTCAACGAGTTTGAGCGTTATGCTTACGATCTCGACAACCAATTGGTTGATTTAGACTTGAGCTTTTTCAAACTCACCTACAACCGTTTCCAAAAACGTTTGGCAGAAATGCAAAAGGATTATCAAAACATATTAAACACCCCCTTCGACTACAGCGTTGAAGATTTTTTAGATGCTGATTATGAAAATCAAAATTATCCTGAAAATTTGGAAGCACGTAGGTTAAAGTGGCGTAAACAACTCAAGTTTTCAACCCTGTCCATTTATGACGGTAAACTTCGTGAAGAGGAGGAAAAAAAGAAAAAGGACAGCCTGTATGTGATGAAAACAGCCCTTGAAATTGAAAAGGAATCGCGAGAGGTTACACTTCAAAACATGGCCAATTTCTTTGATTTGATGGACGACTTGCAAGAAAAAGATTGGTTTGCCTATTACCTCAATGCACTCGTTGTTCAGTTTGACCCACACACTTTTTATTTTGCTCCTGAAGATAAAGATGTTTTTGACACCAGCATGTCGGGCAAGTTTGAAGGCATTGGAGCGCGTTTACAAAAAAGAGATCAAGCCATCAAAATTGTAGATATCATTTCTGGAGGTCCCGTTTGGCGTGGCAAACTTCTCGAAATTGGGGATGAGATATTAAAGGTTGCACAAGCTACAGATGAACCAGTTGACATTGGTGGGATGCGACTCGAAGATGCCATAAAACTTATTAAAGGACCAAAAGGTACCGAGGTGCGTTTAACAGTGAAAAAAGTAGATGGCACCATAGCCATAGTGCCTATCCAAAGAGATGTGGTGGTGATGGAAGAATCCTATGCCAAATCCTCATTGATCAAAAAAGGAGGGCGTAAATATGGTTTGATTAACCTTCCAAAATTTTACATTGACTTCGATGATTATAGCGAACGCAATGCGGCCATTGATGTTAAAAATGAGATCGTTAAACTTAAAAATGCTGATATTGAAGGGCTCATTATCGATTTGCGTTTTAACGGTGGGGGGTCCTTGCAAACAGTGGTTGATATTGCTGGACTTTTTGTTGAAGAAGGACCAATAGTTCAGGTAAAATCTACCAAGGATCGAATTGAAGTCCTTTATGA
>CAYZFD010000013.1:0-34572 GCA_964477735.1 uncultured Flavobacteriaceae bacterium | reverse complement strand
AAAAGTGATGTGGTGATGCCTGGACGCTACTCCTACATTGATGTGGGCGAAAAGGACGAAGATAACCCTATGAGTTGGGACCAGATTCCACAGGCCACTTATAAATCGTGGGACGGTTACCTTAATTATGACGAAGTAGTGGCGAGCAGTCGTTTGCGCATTGAGGCCAACCCATTTGCGCAATTAATCGATGAAAACGCACGATGGGTTCGCGATCAACAAAATGACACAAGTTATCCTTTAAGCTTGGAAAGTTATCGTAAAGAACTCGAAAGTGATCGTGATTTTTCAAAAAAAATGGAGGCACTTCAAGACTTTAGAAATGGATTGCAATTTGGAGCACTTCCTGATGAAAAGTTAGATTTTGAAGCCAACCCTGACCTTGAAGAAAAACGTATGCGTTGGTATGAAGCCCTTCAAAAAGATCTATATGTCGATGAAGCGGTGAGTATCCTTGAAAGTCTCAAATTAAGATTTTTGCCTACAAAAAAGTTAGCTGTTCAGCAACAAAACTAATTCAATTAGCGGTTGGCAACATTTAAGCACCGTTCCATACTAAGTCAAATTACCCATCAATTTTGGGGGGTCTTTAGTTTGGGGATCATTATCATGGCCGCCTTAGTGTCTGTTTTTGCCTATTTTTTGGCATCCGACAACTCCACTAACGCCAACCAAATGCACTTGTCTATTCATAGCCAACCTCCTGGTTTTGAGTGTTTAATATTAGAATTGCCCACCACAAATTTCAATCCTTCGAGCAGTTTAAAAAAGCTCTTTATGGGAGATCCAAATCCATCTTCAGAGTGGCCTATTTCAAGTTATAGAATTGAAAAAGAAGGCGTGGCAGTAACCTCTTTTAGTTATGATGGTTATGGGGAAGAACGTTTTTTCCCTTTGTCTGATTTTGGTGTAATTCAGCCCGAAAAACTGAATCATTTCATCAGTCATCGAAAATTTTGGTTGGGCACAGATGCCTATGGGCGTGATGTGCTCAGTAGGCTCATAATCGGAACCCGAATATCTTTTTCTATTGGTTTCATAGCGGTCATAATTTCTTTAATTATTGGCATTTCAGTGGGCGCTATTGGTGGCTATTTCGGAGGTCGAACCGACGCTATTGTCATGTGGTTGATCAACGTCACTTGGTCAATCCCCACCCTACTTTTGGTTATTGCTGTTTCTTTAGCCTTAGGGAAAGGCATTTGGCAGGTTTTTTTAGCCGTTGGCCTCACCATGTGGGTTGAAGTCGCGCGCGTGGTACGCGGACAGGTGATAAGCACTAAACATCAACCCTATGTTGCAGCAGCTAAAGTGTTGGGTTTTTCTGATTTTAGGATTTTATTTAGGCATATACTGCCCAATATTATGGCTCCAATTATAGTTATTGCAACAGCAAATTTTGCTTCTGCTATTCTCATCGAAAGTGGTTTGAGCTTTTTGGGTATTGGGGCACAACCCCCGATCCCTAGTTGGGGGTCTATGATTAAAGACCACTATCAGTATATTGTTTTAGGTAAGGCCTATTTGGCTTTGGTGCCTGGCGTTGCTATTATGCTTTTGGTACTGTCTTTTATGTTGTTAGGCAATGCCCTTCGTGATATCATGGACCTGAGAAAATAGCACTACCATTCTTGAATACGATAGGCATTTAATTTTAGGAAAATAGCCATCATCAACAAAAATCCAAGCATACTCGAGCCGCCATAACTAAAGAAAGGAAGCGGGATTCCTATTGTGGGAACCAAGCCCATAATCATGCCCAGATTGATGGCGACATGAACAAATAAGATCGAAGCCACACCATAGCCATAAATTCTACTAAAATCGTGCCTTTGCTTTTCTGCAAGTAGAATAATGCGAATAATCAGTCCAAAAAACAATACAATGACAATGGCTGATCCCAAAAAGCCCCATTCCTCTGCATGTGTTGTGAAAATATAATCTGTGGGTTGTTCAGGGACAAACTTGCCTTTGGTTTGAGTGCCTTCTAAAAATCCTTTCCCAAACCAGCCTCCAGCACCTATTGCAATTTGAGATTGATTGGTATTGTAGCCAATGCCTTTTACGTCAATAGACTTACCCAAAACTATATTAAAGCGATCACGATGGCGCTGTTCGAATACTTTATTAAATATAAAAGAGACCGAAAATGAAAAGCCCACAGCTAGTGCAACTACACTGAATTGGCGTAAAAAAGTACTTATTCTTTTTTTTCTAGTCATCCAGAAATAAATGGTGCCGATCAAAACAATCGCAAGGCTCACATGTGTAGCTGAAAATAGGAGTGTAGCCAGAAAGAGCACCACAAAAGCACCTCCCACAAGTAGGTAAATATAGGGAAGTCCTTCTCTGTAGAGTACAATTAAAAAACCTAAAAAAACCATAGCAGTTCCCGGGTCGGGTTGTGGTAGGATAAGCAACAAGGGAATCACGAAAATGAGGAAGGCCATGCATTGGTGTTTAAAGTTCTTGATGTCGGTGTGAATATCACTGAGGTATTTAGCGAGTGCCAATGCAGTTATGAATTTAGCTATCTCTGAGGGTTGAAAACCAAAACTACCTAAGGGATACCAGGAGCGTGCGCCAGCCACTTCTTTTCCAAAAACAAAAAGACCAGCTAGCAATAGAAGGGCGATGATGTATAAAACACTGCTAAATCTTTCAAAAGTTCTAGACTCAATTTTCAGGATTAAAAAAGAAAAGCCAAAACCCAAAAAGGCGAAAAAAAGTTGTTTTCCGAACATGTTCTCTAAAGACCAAATGTTTTGATGCGAAGCACCTTGGGTGGCTGAATACAAGTTCACAAGTCCAATTAGAACGAGGCTAACCACCAAAAAAATGGTTTTCCAGTCGAGGGTGCTAAATGGGCTTTTATTCATTGATATTGAAGGGTTTACTGCTTAAAGGTTTGCTATATTCTTTTTCTAAACTACCCTCAATCATACGATTTTCAAGAGATGTTCGTTTCACTGTGCCAAAAATATGTTTTTCGATGATAAGGCTGGCGATGGGCGCTGCCCATCGAGCGCCCCAATACCCATTTTCGACAAAGACTGCTATGGCAATTTTCGGATCATCTTTGGGTGCAAAAGCGATAAAAACAGAGTGATCGGTGAGTTGTACGCGTTTTTGCCCAATACGCGTGAAGTTTTCTGCAGTTCCAGTTTTTCCGCAAACTTCAATATTTTGGATTTGTGCAATTCGAGCTGTTCCCTTCAAAACAACATCTTTCATACCTTCAATTACAGGCTCAAAATATTCAGGTTTGATTCCAGTGGGCATTGGTGTGGTAAAGGTGCTGTCTATTGTTCGGTTGCTTATGGATTTAACAAAATGAGGTTTGAAGTAATGTCCGCGATTTGCGATTGTAGCGGCCATGTTGGCCAACTGAATGGGTGTTGTTAGCAATTCTCCTTGGCCAATGCCATTTGAGAGCGTGGTGACAGCGCGCCAGCTTTTATTGGGATACCAACGGTCATAAAAATCAGCGGTGGGAACATAACCCTTTTGACCCGTAGGAAGGTCATAGCCGAGATAGTCCCCAAAACCAAAACCTTTTACGTAGTTCGCCCATTGGTTCAGTCCTTCACCATGATTGTCGAAC
Source organism: uncultured Flavobacteriaceae bacterium (assembly GCA_964477735.1). GTDB lineage: Bacteria > Bacteroidota > Bacteroidia > Flavobacteriales > Flavobacteriaceae > CAYZFD01. Next base: position 30,968 of record CAYZFD010000013.1, on the reverse strand, counting down.
TTTTCAATGCTTTTTCGATAGGCATTGGCAAAGAAAGTGTTGCAAGAGTTGTATATTGCTTTGTTTAGGTCGTTAGTTGTTCCTGGATCGCAATGGCAGCCCATAAACTGTCCTTTGGCATAGTAATGCCCCCCATAACATGTAATTTTGGTATTTAAGTTTACCACATTTTCCTGAAGAGCAATGAGTCCGTTTATAAGTTTAAACGGTGACCCTGGTGGATATACACCTTGTAAACCTCTGTCGAACAAAGGTTTGTTGATGGTATCTTTTTGAAGTGCATTGAAGTTTTGAGAGCGATTTCTTCCCACCAACAAATTGGGCTCATAGGTTGGGGTGCTCACCAAAGCCAATACTTCTCCCGAAGATGGCTCTATGGCCACAATGCCCCCTCGCTTGTTCTGCATGAGTTCTTGGGCATAGGCCTGTAGTTGAATATCAATTGTGAGGGTTAAATCGGCTGCTTTGCTGGGGAGGGTGTCATAGCTACCCTCTTTAAAAGATCCAATTACTCTGTTGAAATTGTCCTTTTGGAGATATCTTACACCTTTTGTGCCACGCAAATCATGCTCATAAACTTTTTCAATTCCCTGCCTGCCTATGAGTTCACCCGACTGATAGTATTTGTTTTGCTGCAAGTCATAGGGATTCACTTCACTAATGTAGCCTAAAATGTTGGCTGCTGATGGCGTGCGATAATCTCTAATAGAGCGGCGCTGAATGTAAAAACCTTTATACTTCCACATTTTTTCTTGAAGCACCGCATAGTCTTTTTTTTCTAATTGAGCTATAAAAACCGAGGGCAGTCGAGGCGAATAAATTCTGGCTTTGGCCAATGTAATGTTAAAGGTTTCTCTATCAATTTTGAGAAGTCTGCAAAACTCCAACGTATCTGTAATTTCCACTTCTCTAGGAATTACCATTACATCATAGGAAGCTTGATTGGCGACCAAAAGTGTTCCATTTCGATCATAGATATAACCTCTTTCGGGATAATCATATAGACGCTGAACAGAAATTTGCTGAGAAAGCAAATCGAATTTATTGTTGAGAACCTGTAAATAAAACAAACGCCCCATTAAAATTAGAGCTATAGCGACTGCCAAGACTGGGAATAAACGACTTCTCATTTGATGGGTTTTAGTAGGTATAAAACACCCAAACAAACACCTAAACTGAATAGACCAGACACCAAAGTTTGGGAAAGCACCCACCCTGCCTTTGTCCAAGAAAAAGCCTCTAAGCTATAAAGAATCAAGTGGTGAACTCCAATAAGCAAAATGATGAAAACAGCTTTTTGTTGATTTGTGACTTGAAAAATATTTGCCACTTGATATTCATAACTAACCCCTAGACTTATCTTTAGTAAAAAGGATCTAAAATAGGCTGCACATGTAAAAGCAAAGGCTTGCATGCCGAGATTCATGGTGAGCAGATCGAGCACAAAACCAAATAAAAATGCCCACCAGATTAATCCAAAAATTGATGCATTCAATGGGTATAATATTAAAAAGAGAAGGGCTATCGAGGGGATAAAGCGGTCAAAAAATATAAATTGATCAACTACAAATGCCTGAAAAAAGGCTAAAAACAAAAACCAAAAAACAAGCTTTACATTATTCATCGAGAGTGTTCTTTAGTAGAGAATTTATTTCATTCAGATGCTTGTTTTCAACGACATATAGGTGATCTAAATTTGTCAGGTCATTAAACAGTTGCACTTCAATATTAAAGTAGTTTTCTAGAATTGGTGTTTCAACAGCTGTTACTTTTCCAATTGGGATATTGGGAGGAAATATGGCAGACATTCCTCCTGTCAGTATCGTATCGCCCACGTTCACTCTAGCCAGTTTCGGTATGTCATGAAGTTGCATTAGGGTTGGGTTTTTGCCATTCCACTGCAGGCTTCCGAAATGTTGTGTATTTTTTACGATGGCATTGATCTTAATGAGACCATTTAACAGCGAAATCGCACTAGAATAACGCGGGGAGGTTTCTAACACAACGCCCACAACCCCACGGTCGTTTATCAATCCCATTTCTGGCAATACACCATCTTCAGCCCCCACGTTGATGAGCAGATAGTTGTTGGGTTTTGTGAAGCTATTTTTAATAACTCTAGCTGTTTTATAGCCGAAAAGTGTGTCAGATGTATGCCTGTTCACTTCACGTGTTGAAGTCTCTAATTGATTTTTTAGACGCTCGTTTTCCAAGACAAGCGTTTCATTTTCTTGTTTTAACTTGAAATACTGAACAATGCTTGACTTGAAACTATAGAGCCCACCGCCAATATAAGCTGTTAAACCTGAAAAGGTTTTTTGGTGATGGCTATGCGAGTTCACAGCCAATGAGAATGATAGGCCACTTAATAGCAGAAACAACAGCAAATTCTTGTTGCGCAAGAGGCTGTTGATAAGCTGTTGCATAATGAATCAGTTATTTAACGAGGACACTTTTATAGCGCTCAAGATTTTTTAGGGCAATTCCAGTTCCACGAACCACAGCGCGCAAAGGGTCTTCTGCAATGAAAACGGGTAAATCTGTTTTTTGTGAAAGTCTTTTGTCAAGTCCACGCAGCATAGATCCCCCGCCAGCCAAATAGATTCCTGTGTTGTAAATATCTGCTGCTAGTTCGGGTGGTGTTTGAGACAGTGTTTCCATAACAGAGTCTTCTATTCGTATGATAGATTTATCGAGCGCTTTGGCCACTTCTCTGTATGAAATCATCGCCTCTTTGGGCTTACCAGTAAGCAAATCACGTCCTTGCACAGACATTTCTTCTGGGGGGTTTTCTAATTGCTCTGAGGCTGATCCGATTAAAATTTTAATGCGTTCGGCCGTGCGCTCTCCAATAAAAAGGTTGTGTTGGGTGCGCATATAGTACACGATATCGTTGGTGAACACGTCACCTGCAATTTTCACTGATTTATCACAAACAATCCCCGACAATGCAATGACGGCTATTTCTGTGGTTCCGCCCCCAATATCAACAATCATGTTTCCTTTGGGCTGCATAATGTCCACTCCAATTCCAATGGCTGCTGCCATGGGTTCGTGAATGAGGTAAACTTCTTTACCGTTTACGCGCTCCGCAGACTCCCGAACTGCGCGCATTTCAACTTCTGTAATTCCCGATGGAATACAAATCACCATGCGCAATGAGGGTGTGAAAAATCTTTTTTTGAGCGAGGGAATGTTTTTGATAAACAAATTTATCATTTGCTCTGAGGCGTTAAAATCGGCAATCACTCCGTCTTTGAGTGGACGAATAGTTTTGATGTTTTCATGTGTTTTGCCTTGCATGAGGTTAGCCTCTTGTCCAACTGCAATAATTTTGTTGTTTGTACGGTCAATGGCCACAATAGACGGACTGTCCACAACAACCTTGTCATTGTGGATGATCAAAGTGTTTGCAGTTCCTAAGTCAATGGCTATTTCTTCTGTAAGGAAGTCAAAAAATCCCATCTGCTGATTTTAGCTAAAGTTTTGTAAATGTACAAATTAATGCTTAAAATGACGCACCCCAGTCAAGACCATTTTTAGGCCATTTTCATTGCAGTAATCAATGCTTAGTTGATCTTTGATTGACCCGCCAGGCTGAATCACACTCTGAATCCCTGCTTTATGGGCAATTTCAACACAGTCAGGAAAAGGAAAAAATGCATCACTGGCCATTGCTGCACCTGTTAAGTCCATTGAAAATGAATGTGCTTTTTCTATGGCTTGTCGCAAAGCGTCCACTCGAGAAGTTTGCCCTGTTCCTGATGCAAGCAGTTGTCCGTTTTTGGCCAAAACAATGGTGTTAGACTTGGTGTGCTTACAGATTTTGGAGGCAAACAACAAATCTTCGATCTCGGCTTCCGAAGGCTTGTTGTTGGTGCAATATGTGAAATCCTCTTGGCAATCTGTGTGCCCATCTCTTTCTTGCAATAACAGGCCGTTAAGGCAGCTTCGTAGCTGTTTGGGGGGCATTTGGGGATTTTTAAATTTCAGAAGGATGCGATTTTTTTTCTGTGAAAGTAAAGAAAAAGCATCTTCGTTAAAGGTGGGCGCAATGACCACCTCACAAAATAATTGATGGATTTGTTCTGCCGTTTCTAAATCGATGGGGCGGTTGGCCATCAGCACACCTCCAAAGGCCGATACAGGATCCCCGGCCAAGGCATCTTTGTAGGCGTTTACTAGTTTTTTCCTTGTGGATAACCCACAAGCGTTATTGTGTTTAAGAATGGCAAATGTTGGCGCATCTTCCCAAAATTCTAACATCAATTGCACAGCTGCATCAACATCTAAAAGGTTATTGTAGGACAATGCTTTTCCATGAAGTTGGCTAAACATCGCATCAAAATCACCAAAAAACACACCCTTTTGATGTGGATTTTCGCCATAGCGTAGAGTTTGAGACGTTGAGTAGCTTAATTTTAATGTATCCTCTGAAGTGTTGAAGTAGTTAAAAATCGCTGTGTCGTAATGAGATGAAATATGAAAAGCTTTTGCCGCAAATTGTTTTCTTGTTTCTCTATCCGTGTAGCCATTTTGGTCTTCGAGTATTGACAAGAACTGTGGATAGTCCGACATGGAGGAAACACAAACCACATCTTCAAAGTTTTTGGCTGCAGCACGAATCAAGGAAATACCTCCAATATCAATTTTTTCAATAATATCACTTTCTGATGCTCCTGAGGCTACCGTTTTTTCGAAAGGGTATAAATCAACAATCACCAAGTCGATTTGAGGAATCTCATATTGTGCAATTTCTTGTTGATCAGAGTCTAAATTTTGACGGTTTAAAATCCCTCCAAAAACTTTAGGGTGTAGTGTTTTAACCCGCCCTCCTAAGATCGAGGGATATGAAGTAATGTCTTCGACAGCAATCACTGGAATATCAAGTTCTTTGATAAAAGCTTCTGTACCACCAGTAGAGTAGAGGGTCACGCCTAGCTCGTGTAATTTTTGTACTATGGGTGCCAATCCATCTTTGCTAAAAACAGAAACTAAGGCAGCGTTAATTTTTTTTGAATTTTCCATAAAATAATTAGATGATTGCTTCGGCAAAAATAGGAATTCTCAAAGCAATACCAGAAACTTATCACAAGATTTTAGGCCAAAAATGCTTCCCAATTGAGGTGTTTTGAAACAAGTTTGTTGACTTCCTCTAGTAGGGTTTCATCAGCTGAACTGAAAGCGGCCAAGGTATGGGAATCGATATCGATTTGCCCCACATTTTTTCCGTTCCTGAAAAGGGGCACCACCAATTCGGATTTAACATCTATGCTGCAGGCAATATAATTGCTTTGTGCATGCACATTGTCCACTAAAAAGTTTTGATGAAGTTCCGCCACTTGTCCACAAATGCCCTTTCCAAAGGGAATTATGGTGTGATCAGTGGGAGCTCCAGCATAGGCTTTAAGATGGAGTTCGGGTTTTGTTTCATGGTGAAAATAAAACCCCACCCAATCATAATGTTTTATGGTTTTTTGAAGGTAGGCGCAAACGTCGTTTAGGCTTTTGGTTGGTTTTTTTTGATTCAAAAGTAAGGACGTAACGGTCAGTAAAATTTCATGATGATTCATCTGGTAAATTTAAAACAATACCAAAAAAAAGCTGCTCATTTTGAGCAGCTTTTTCTAAAAATTTTTGATTACATCATTCCGGGCATGCCGCCACCGCCACCCATTGGGGGCATGGCAGGAGCATCTTCTTTGATGTCAACCAAGGCACATTCTGTAGTTAGAATCATTCCAGCGACAGACGCTGCATTTTCAAGTGCAATGCGCGTCACTTTTTTAGGGTCGATAATACCAGCTTTAAGCATATCAACATATTGCTCTGATTTGGCATCGTATCCAAAATCCTTTTTACCTTCGAGTACTTTGGCGACCACCACAGATCCTTCGCCACCAGCATTTTCCACAATGGTGCGCAAAGGTGCTTCAATTGCTCTAGAAATAATTTGAATTCCAGTGACCTCATCTAAATTGTCGCTTGCAAGTTTTTCAAGTACAGTGCGTGCACGGAGTAAGGCAACCCCACCTCCGGCAACAATACCTTCTTCTACAGCGGCACGAGTGGCATGTAAGGCATCATCCACACGGTCTTTCTTCTCTTTCATTTCCACTTCGGAGGCAGCTCCCACATAAAGCACAGCTACACCACCAGCCAATTTGGCCAAACGCTCTTGAAGTTTTTCACGATCATAATCAGAGGTTGTGGTTTCGATTTGCGCTTTAATTTGATTCACTCTCGCTTTGATTTGCGCTCCATCACCAGAACCATTCACTATGGTTGTATTGTCTTTATCGATGGTCACTTTTTCGGCAGTTCCCAACATGTCTATGGTGGTGTTTTCGAGTGTAAATCCGCGCTCTTCAGAAATTACAGTGCCTCCGGTTAAAATGGCAATGTCTTCGAGCATGGCTTTGCGTCGATCACCAAAACCTGGTGCTTTAACGGCAGCGATTTTTAGTGCCCCACGTAGTTTATTGACCACTAAAGTAGCCAATGCTTCTCCGTCAACATCCTCAGCGATTACCAAAAGGGGTTTTCCGCTTTGTGCAACAGGCTCCAATACAGGAAGCAAGTCTTTCATCGCAGAAATTTTCTTGTCATACAATAGAATGTAAGGTGCGTCTAAATCGGCTTCCATTTTTTCGGAATTTGTCACGAAGTAGGGCGACAAGTAGCCACGGTCAAACTGCATCCCTTCTACCACATCTACATAGGTGTCTGTTCCTTTGGCTTCTTCAACAGTAATCACCCCTTCTTTACCCACTTTTTCAAAAGCTTTAGTGATTAATTCGCCAATGGTTTCGTCATTATTGGCTGAAATAGAGGCTACTTGCTTGATTTTTTCGGTTGATGTTCCTACTTCCACTGAGAGTTTATTGAGTTCTCCAACAATCGCCTCAACAGCTTTGTCAACCCCTCTTTTGAGGTCCATAGGATTTGCCCCAGCCGTTACGTTTTTTAAGCCTTCCTTAACAATGGCTTGGGCCAGGATGGTTGCTGTGGTGGTTCCGTCGCCAGCCAAATCATTTGTTTTAGAAGCCACTTCCTTCACCATTTGAGCGCCCATGTTTTCGAGGGCATCTTCGAGTTCAACTTCTTTGGCCACACTCACACCGTCTTTGGTTACTTGTGGACCTCCAAAAGATTTTCCAATGATCACGTTTCGTCCTTTAGGACCTAGTGTTACTTTTACTGCATTGGCAAGCGCATCAACCCCTCTTTTGAGGCCTTCTCTTGCTTGTGCATCAAATTGTATGTCTTTTGCCATTTTTAATTTAATTTATTCGTTAAACGATTGCTAAAATGTCACTTTCACGCATGATGAGATAGTCATTCCCCTCTAGTTTGAGCTCAGTGCCTGCATATTTGCCATACAAAACAACGTCGCCCACTTTTAAAGTGATAGGGTTTTCGGATGTTCCAGGACCCACGGCCACAACCTTGCCTTTTTGAGGTTTTTCTTTTGCAGTGTCAGGGATAATAATGCCAGATGCGGTTGTGGTTTCAGCCGCCTCAGGCGCCACCAAAACACGATCGGCCAATGGTTTTAATGTTATTTTGCTCATAATTTTTTATTTAGAAATTCTAAAATTTTTAACGTTTACGCAGTTGTTCAGTAATCATGCCAAAGTTGAAATAACTGACAGCTTGTAATAAAAAATGCCAAGACACTGACAGCTTGACATTTTTTAGCAAAAAATTTTAATTTTTTATTCTGCTGCTGGAATTTCTGGAATCTCCTCAACAGGAACCTCTGGAAGTTCTTCAGGAATAGCGGTTTCAATGGCTTCTCCTTCCAAAAGGGAAGATTCTGCTGGACCTTCGCCACGATTAATCGTTGTGTTAGATAGGAGTATAAGGATGAGTAATAAACTCGCCAACACCCAGGTGCTTTTGTCTAAAAAATCGGTAGTTTTTTGCACGCCACCAAGTTGCTGCGCACCCCCTCCGAATGAAGAGGACAAACCACCACCTTTTGGGTTTTGAACCATGATGACCAAAATCAAAAGAAAGGAAACCACAATAATTAGGGCTAGAAATATTGAAAATGTGCTCATATTTTTTTATTTTTTTCGATAGACTTTTTGATCGCTCGAATTTGGTCTGCAAAGAAACCACTTTTTTCTGGATATTTCAAGCGAAGAATCTTGTAGGCTTGCAAGGCTTTTTTATATTTTTTTTGTTCCCAATAGACTCGAGCCAAAGTTTCGGTCATCATCTCTTGAGGGTCTATTTTTTGGTCCTTTACCAAGTTCTCTTGTTTGTTGTTGCTGACTGAAGGTTCAATTTTGGGATTCGAAGCCAAAAATCGATCGATTAGTTCGATGGTTTTGGCAGATTTTTCATTACTTTTTTCAGATCGATTAATGGGTCTTGCTTTGGTCACAGAAAGCCATTCTGAAAATGAATGCATTTCACTCATGTCGAACTCTAACGGACTCCCTGGCACAACATCTTCTACCGAATTTTCGACTTTTTTAGCTGTTTTTTCATTACCAATCTTCGCTAGCAACACACTTCGATCTGTGGTTCGAGCAGCGCATCGCTTTAGAACCGAATTGTATTGATGACTTTTTTGCTCACGGAGCACTTTTAAATACATGGCCCAACCTGCTTGAAAATAGGGATAGTCTTTTAAGATTTTTTTGAGCGCAACACCTTGTTGCTTCGTTTGATTGCTGTCTGTGTCTAACAGTTTTGAAAATTCTTTAGCTTCCATTCACTACCATTTGGCCAACGAGGCATTAAATATGTCTTGTGTGATGCGTTCAAAAATTACTTCGTGGGCTTCAGCTTTCACATTAAACAACTGTGTTTCGGCAGGAAAATCATAAAAATGGCTAAAGCGTTGCTCAAAATCATCTTCCTCTTTAAGTGTGTTGAAAAAACGCACATTCACACTAACGTTCAATCGGTTTTGGGCAGCAGTTTGTTGGGCAGTAGCCGACATTGGGCTAACCCTATATTCTACAATCTCACCTTCGTATATGAGGTGTCCGCTATTCGAAACCAACTGAAGGTTTGTTTGGTTCATCAACAAATCTTGAAGGGCTAGGGTAAAATCTCGGTCTAAGCCGGGCTCAAAGACCGAACCAATGTTGTTTCCAGCTTCATTTTGAAAGTAATTCACTTGGAAAGTTTCGACGCCATCAGGAATTGAGGCTCCAGTAAATGAATAGAACTTGCACCCCATGACAATCATCAGAATTACAAGACTAAAGCTTAATTTAATGCGCGTTGATTTTGATTTTTTCATGTGATACTAAACTACATTATTAACTTGAAAACTTTTATAAATCAAGGTCAAATTGTTTGATTTTTCTGTAAAGGGTTCTTTCAGAAATACCAAGTTCTGATGCAGCTGCTTTTCTCCTTCCATCATTTCTTTCGAGCGCTTTTACTATAAGTTCGAGTTCTTTGTCTTGAAGACTTAGTGTTTCTTCTTCTTCAATATCTTCTACATAATCATAGGTTTCTTGTTCATCCCGAGGAATGACTTCAGTTGTAGATTTTGGAAGTTCCAATACGTGATCTGCCTTGTCCTCCTCTTCGTCTGGGTATATTTTTTTGATAAGTCCTTCGTGCTCTTTTTGGAGTTGTTGTGTGCTTCCAGCATTCATCAATTCTCTGGTGAGTTTTTTAAGATCATTCAAATCACTTTTCATATCGAAAAGTACTTTATATAAAATTTCTCTTTCCGATGAAAAGCTTGATTCTTCTTGTTTTTTATCGATGATGGCGGGTAGTTGTGTTTGATGGTTTGGCAGATAGTGACGTAAGATTTCTTGGTCAATGGCACGTTCTTGCTCTAACACTGAAAGTTGTTCGGCTACATTTCTCAACTGCCTGATGTTGCCTGGCCAACGGTAATTTTCGAGCATTTTTTGGGCTTGCTCATTTAATCTTACGGTGGGCATACGATATTTTTGCGCAAAATCTGAAGCAAATTTTCTAAACAGCAAATGAATGTCTCCTGATCTTTTGCGAAGTGGGGGTAAATGAATTTCGACTGTACTTAATCGATAATATAAATCTTCTCTGAATTTTTCTTTTTTGATGGCTGTGACCATATCAAGATTGGTGGCCGCTACGATGCGAACATTGGTTTTTTGAACATTTGAAGACCCTACTTTGATAAATTCCCCATTTTCTAGCACCCTTAACAATCGCACTTGGGTGGGCAGCGGCAATTCGCCAACTTCATCTAAAAAAATTGTGCCCCCGTCTGCTACTTCAAAATAGCCTTGTCTTGTGGCAGTAGCACCCGTAAAAGCTCCTTTTTCATGACCAAACAATTCCGAGTCTATAGTGCCCTCCGGAATGGCGCCACAGTTAACAGCAATATATTTTCCATGTTTTCTGTGTGACAATTGGTGAATGATTTTTGGGATGCTCTCCTTACCAACACCACTTTCCCCTGTGACTAGCACAGAAATTTCGGTTGGTGCCACGCGCATTGCTTTTTCTAAGGCGCGATTGAGCGTTGGGTCATTTCCTATAATTTCAAACCTTTGTTTAATGCTTTGAACAGTATCCATCTCAGTTTTCATTAACAAGTTCAACGGCTTTTCCTATCAGGGTTGTGGAGGTGCAATCGTGGATGGTCACTCTAACCAAATCGCCAATTTTGTAATTTTCTTTTGGAAAAACCACAACAGTGTTTTGGGGAATGCGCCCGCTCCAATCATCATCAGATTTTTTCGAAGATTTTTCAATAAGCACTTCAACTGTTTTGCCCACAAACTGTTGTGTTCTGTATCTTGAGTGTTTTTGTTGGAGGTCAACAATTTCTCTTAACCTTCTTTTTTTCACATCCTCAGGAACATCGTCTTTGAGTTTTCTGGCGGCCATGGTGCCTGGCCTTTCCGAGTAGGCAAACATAAAACCAAAGTCGTATTTCACATAATCCATAAGAGAAAGCGTGTCTTGGTGGTCTTCTTCAGTTTCGCCAGGAAAGCCTGCTATCATATCTTGTGAAATTCCGCAATCTGGAAGAATGTTTCGAACGTTATCGATCAATTCCATGTATTCTTTTCGAGTGTGTTGGCGATTCATGGCTTTCAGAACAGCATCGCTTCCCGACTGAACAGGAAGGTGAATGTAGTTGCAAATATTGTGATGTGATGCCATGGTGTGGAGCACATCAACCGACATGTCTTGTGGGTTTGATGTTGAAAATCGAATGCGCATCTTGGGCTGCGCTTGGGCGACCAAATGGAGTAATTTCGAAAAATCTATGGCTGTTTTTTGCTGCAGTGCTGAAGCCTTTTCGAAGTCTTTCTTCAGTCCACCTCCATACCACAAATAACTGTCAACATTTTGACCTAATAGTGTCACTTCTTTAAAGCCTTTGTTCCACAAATCATGGACTTCATCAACAATACTCTTCGGATCTCGGCTTCGTTCCCTTCCCCTGGTAAAGGGCACCACACAAAAGGTGCACATGTTGTCGCAACCTCTTGTAATGGAAACAAATGCACTCACGCCGTTGCTTTGTAATCGAACAGGTGCTATGTCACCATAGGTTTCTTCTTTTGATAGGATTACATTCACGGCTTCTCGGCCGGCATCTACTTCTCTTAGCAAGTTTGGCAGGTCTTTGTAAGCATCTGGTCCAACAACCAAATCCACAATTTTTTCTTCTTCAAGAAACTTGGCTTTAAGGCGTTCAGCCATGCATCCCAAAACGCCAACTTTCATCTTAGGGTTTGATTTTTTTACAGCATTAAAATGCGCCAGTCTATTTCGAACGGTTTGTTCAGCTTTTTCGCGAATCGAGCAAGTGTTAACCAACACCAAATCGGCTTCCTCAAGCGCCTGCGTGGTGCGATAACCTTCTTTGGAAAGTATAGAAGCTACGATTTCGCTGTCCGAAAAATTCATTTGGCAGCCATAAGACTCGATGAATAATTTTCCGCCCTGATTTGATGAGGTGGTAGGAAAATCTAAAACGGATCCTTGTAAATGTTCGTCTAACTCCTTTTTCATTCGATGCATTTGTTCACTTGGCAAAGATAAAATATTCTTATGAAATATGACATAATGTCAGTTTTTTTGGCTTGATTTTTGATAATTCAAAAAAAACAATTTTACATGCGCATTTCAATTCTTTTTTTGATTGCTTTTGCTCTAGCTGCTTGCACCGATACCAATGATGAATATGAAGTTTATGAGCTTTATTCCCCCATATTAATGACCATGGATGAGGTTCGTGCTGGTGTGCGTGTAGAAGAAAGCCAGGAAATTACTCAAACAGGTAAAATATATTACAAACACCCCTATCTTTTTGTTAACGAATTGAATAAAGGAATTCACATCATTGACAATTCTAATGCCACTAACCCTCAGAAAAAGGCATTTATCAGAATTCCTGGAAATGTTGACATGGAAATGCTCGGCAATTATTTATATGTCGATAGTTACACAGATTTACTTGTGTTCGATTTAACCAATATATTTCAAATCAAAGTGTTACACCGCAGCCCAAACGCTTTTCCTAACTATGTGAACTATCCCGAAATAGAGACCGATTTGCCCTACCAATATAATTTTGAAGGTTTCGATCCTCAAAACACTATAGTTGTGGGTTGGAACTCTTCGAAAGAATTGCGAAAAAAGCAAGAGAACATCATGATAGATGGGGTTTTCGAGAGTAGCGACTTTGTTAAAAGCAATACTACCAGCACAACAGGCCAAGGGGGCTCTTTAGCGCGGTTTAAAATTGCCGATAATCACCTCTATGCCATCGACCGTTCACAGCTGCATGTTTATTCTTTAGAAGTACCTCAAAAACCTGAAAAAAAATCGAATACTTATATCACATGGATGGCCGAAACCTTGTTTTACAGCAAAGAACATCTTTTTGTGGGAAGTCGAGATGGGGTTTATATTTATGCACTCGAAGATCCTGAAAATCCCATTTACGTTTCTCAATTCACGCATGCCACCATGTGTGACCCTGTCGTTGTTCAAGATGATTTTGCCTACGTCACTTTGCGTGCCGAAAATTTTTGTGCCGCCGCAAACCAACAAAGTCGTCTTGAAATTATTAACATCTCCAATATTGATAATCCTTATTTTCATACTTCCTATAACTTGGAAAACCCATTTGGATTGGGAATTAAAGACAACTTGCTTATGGTTTGTGAAGGCGAATTTGGATTGAAAGTTTTTGATAAGAAAAACCTTAAATCATTATCCTTATTACAACACGAAAAATCGATCACTGCATTTGATGTGATTCCACTAGAGAGTCACCTCATTGTTATAGGTAACCGAGTCGTTTATCAATATGATTACCTAGAAAATGGCTTGTCACTAATCAGCAGTTTTAATTTGTAGTCGCTTTTCTGTTTGCTATAGAATTCTTCATACTTTCGCAGCTCAAAAGGTTTTTGAAGCAATGAAGGATTTTGACAGAAAAAACAATCGTTCTAAAAATTCAACCGCTAAAAGTCAGCAAGACAGCATAAGATTGAACAAGTTTATAGCCCATTCGGGGATTTGTTCACGCAGAGAAGCCGACATGTTTATTGAGCTGGGGGTCGTTACCGTCAATGGGAAATTGGTCACTGCAATGGGCGCCAAAGTAAAACCAACAGATTTGGTTGTGGTTGATGGACAGGCGATTAAGGCTGAAAAACCCACCTACATTTTGCTCAACAAACCCAAAGGATTTGGTATGCTTGCCCAGGGTGAAAGAGGAACCAAAGTCGTCGAAGACCTTCTCCTGAAAGCACCTCCAGTGAGTTTAACACCTTTGGTTCGACTCGACCGGCAGACTTCTGGCCTAGTTTTTTTCACGAACGACGAGCTGATGTTAAAAAAACTGAAAACAGCCCAACATAATTTTCCAAAACTTTTTCATGTAGTCACCAAAACCAATGTCACGGCCACACACTTAAAGCAATTGACAGAGGGGGTGGAACTAGATGGAAACCTCTATAAAGCAATGGAAGTCAGTCATGTTAGTGGTGCAAGTAAGAGAGAGGTTGGGTTTCGTTTTGTTCATCTTGATTCCAGATTAGTGAAGCGAATGTTTGAAGCCTTAAATTTAGAAGTTCTGCAATTGGATTTGGTTATGCTTGGCCAGCTCACCAAAAAAGACCTGCCCAGAGGGCATTGGCGCAACTTAAGTAAACAAGAGTTGAATAGCCTACAGATGGTTTAGGGATTTGCATTTTTTTTGATTCAAAAACAGTTCCCATACAGCCAAGCCAATTACTAGGCCATATTCTATCGTTAGTAGCCACGCAGATTCTTCAACCGGGTTGGTTTGATAGGCCGCATAACTCAACACAATGAGTGCACTCCAAAGCAAAACAAAGCGGTAGGGCGTGAAAATTCCCAAAAATAATGGAGTGATTAAGTACCATGGATGAACGGTTGGATTGAGCAGGTAATAAGCGCATATCATCCAAAAAAGAGCATGTAAAAAAGATCTATTTTCAGGCTTTTGTTTGATCCATATCCAACCTCCCAGTCCAATGGTTAGCAAAGGCAAAGCGAATCTCAATATATTTTTAAAAGAGGCACCCCAAGCAAGCTTGCCTAAGCTGTTTAATAGTTTGTAAACCCCAGAGTTAAATTCAAAATGTTTGAACCATAGACCCACTGAGTCCAAGATATTTTGCTCAAATCCATTCAGCAAGATTGGCCAAAACCCAACGGCCAGTATGATAAAAAAAATAAAGGTCAATTTTATTTTTTTGAGTACGGAAAACGAACGTATAAAAAAGGGCCAAAAAATCAGGGGAATCAATTTGATGAGAACACCCATCGCCAAGACCAAAATTGAGAGAAAAGACTTTTTTTTACAAATTAAAAGATAAACGGCAAGACTGATTAAAAAAACCATTACGGGTTCTCCATGCACATTCCCTGTTCCTTCAACGATAAGTAGTGGGTTGAGATAATACCAAAAAACATTTTCTTTTGGCAGTTGAATGGCTTCTAAAATATGGCGACCCAAAAGCGCAGATCCAATGTCTGCCATGCAGTTGAAACTTCTCAGCCAATTCACCGCTGATAAAATATCATGGCCACTCCATTTGTTGGCCAAAAAAAACTGCAGCTGGTAGAGTGGTGGATAGCTGCTATGATTTCGGGCACTCAAAGCGCCCATTCCGTCAATAAGTGCTTGAGCTTGTTCAATATTTACATTTTTAGCAAGCCATTCATTTGGGGTCATGATGTAAGGGTTCAGGCTGGCTGCCCAAAGTCGTCCATCCCAAACAAAGCGATAAAAATCTTGTGAAAGGCTTGGGAGATCCCAGAAAAAAACAGTTCGAAAGATCAACCCAACAATGATCAATGTCCAAAAACTTTGGCGTTGTTTAAGAAGTTGATAGGTCAAGAGAAATAGCAGCGTCCAAGACAAAAGTAGCCAGCCAAAATCATGACGAGCAATTGTCGTTGCAAGGCAAACATAGGTGACTAAGGAGAGTGATGTGAGCGGTAAAAAATACCGTATAAACATTATAATTTAGATCGAATAGACGTAAGAAAGACGTAGCCGAAACCAATAGACAATAGCAAGTGGAATGGAAAAAGTCCAAAATCACCTTCTTTTCCCACCACAAAAGCACTATACATGCCAAAGATAAAATATAGGGTTAGCAAAGCTTCTATTAGCGTGTTTTTTGAAACAGCCCCTTTGATGTATTTATTTGATTTAATGTTATTTACAAAAGAGGAAAGGTTAAATTTTGGGGTTCTTATAAATTCACTTTTTTTGCCCAAATGCCCTTCCAAAACTGCGATAGAATTATGCAGTGAAAAGCCCATAGCGATGGCATAAAAAGTGCAGAATGTTTTGATGAATTCTAAAAAATTTGAGAAACCACTACCGTGCATCCGTTTGTAAACAAACCAATAACAAATGAAAAAAATAAGCGTGCTAATGATAAACAAACTCGTGATGTTAAAAAACCACATCATATGCCCCCATTCATTTTTAATATAGAGCATCGGAATGCTTAATAGCGCTACAGTCAGTACACTAAAAAACATGGTGCTATTGAGCAGGTGCATTGTGGCATGAAGCCGTGTTTTTAATGGGATATTTTTTGCAGAAATAACTCTAGAAAACATTTTTTTAAAGTTTTCTGCTCCTCCTTTGTTCCATCGAAACTGTTGAGAGCGAACAGCACTGATCACCACAGGCAACTCGGCAGGAGTTTCAATGTTTTCAAGATATTTAAACTTCCAATTTTTCAATTGTGCTCGATAGCTCAAATCCAAATCTTCGGTGAGTGTATCCCCCTCCCAGTTTCCTGAATCGATGATGCATTGCTTGCGCCAGACCCCTGCGGTGCCGTTAAAATTGATGAAATGCCCTTTACTGTTTCGTCCCACTTGTTCGAGAGTAAAGTGCGCATCTAGTGCAAAAGCCTGAATTTTTGTAAGCACTGAAAAATCTCTATTAATATGTCCCCAACGAGTTTGAACAACACCAATGTTTTCATTATTGAAATGGGGAATGGTTTTTTTTAACCAATCTTCGGAGGGTAAAAAGTCTGCGTCAAAAATGGCAATAAATTCACCCTTGGCAGTTTTAAGCCCTTCTTTAAGTGCTCCAGCCTTAAAGCCAACTCTGTCTTTTCTTCTAATATGCTGGATATCAATCCCAACGGTTTGCATTTCTGAAACCAAACGAGCGGTGACTTCAACAGATTCATCAGTAGAATCATCTAAAACCTGAATTTCTAGTTTTTGACGTGGATAGTTGATTTTGGCAATACACTCAAGTAAACGCTCAATTACATATAGTTCATTGAAAACGGGCAACTGTATTGTAACATGCGGAACTGTGTTAGGGTCGCTGGTGTCGAGCGTTTGGTTTTCGGGCGGGTTTTTTTTGTGAAAAGACAAATAGTTGAACAGCAAATTGAGCTGTGACAATGCGTAAAAAAGAATGAGGAGGAGTGCAACAGCATAAACAATCATCAGTAGAATAGACAGCGGAAGGGTCAATTGTGTCCATTCGAATTGCATCATCCAATACTGTATTTGAAAATCCACCCCAAGATTTTTATTCCCGCAAAGATAGTACCTTTTATCGTACCCGAAACTTTTGAAACCCCAATTCGTTGTTTATATGAAACGGGAATTTCGACATATGGTATTTTTTTCTTTAAAATTTTCAGTTGCATCTCAACGGTCCATCCATATGTTTTGTCTTGCATTTCTAAGGCTTGGAGTGTAGAAAAACGTATGGCCCGAAAAGGGCCTAAATCTGTAAAACGACTGTTGAAAAACAGGCGCATAAGTGTGGTGGCGAGTGCATTGCCAAAAACTTGTTGTGGGGTCATGGAGCCCGCCATTCTTTTCGATTTAACTCTTGCACCTAAAACAAAATCTGCTTTCCCCTTCAGAATAGGATTCACTAAGTCGTATAACTCATTTGGGTGGTCGGAGTAGTCTCCATCGATAAAGACAACAATCTCTGGCGGATTTTCTTGTTTGATTAAATAATCTATTCCTTTTAGGCAAGCATACCCATACCCTTTGTTGTTCTCCGTTAAAACGGTGGCGCCTCCTTCTTGGGCACGAATTGCCGTTTGGTCGGTTGAACCATTGTTTACCACCACCACTTCATTGATGTTGTTCGGAAGGTCTGCCAGCACATGTTTGATGGCTCTTTCTTCATTGAAGGCAGGAATGATTACAGCAATTTTAGTCATTTTTGTGGTCTTGAAAATAAGGAGAACTGACGTGTCGAGTTTCTAAACTAGCGTTTTCTAAATTCAAAACGCCTCGGGGGCAAACCGCCGAACAAATGCCACAGCCCACACAAGAAGACCGCACAATATTTTCCCCTTTTTGAGCATAACTTCTTACATCAATACCCATTTCGCAATAAGTGCTACAATTCCCACATGAAATACATTGTCCCCCGTTTGTGGTGATTCTAAACTTTGAGAATAGCCGTTGCTGTGCCCCCAGAATGGCTGCCATTGGACATCCAAAACGACACCAAACCCGACTTCCTAAAAGCGGATAAAACCCAACCCCAACAACTCCACTAAACACAGCGCCAATGCCGAACCCATACCATTTTCGGAGGTCGTAACTTGAAATAAAAAAGGCATGCTTTTCCGAAAAGCTGAAGTTTAATAACAGGGTAACAACAACAATCACGCCCAAAGAAAGTAGAGCTATGCGTGCATCTTTTTGAAGTTCTTTTCGTTTCCAAAACCATAAAATGATCATCATAAAAACGAAAAACAAAGCTGTTCCCCAAACAAAGCTTTTTTGACTCAGTGCCGAATGCTCTGGGCTTTTGCCTAAAAAAGTGTAAATGACAGCAATGGTCATTACGGTTACGAAAACCAAGATTAGATGAATGCTCCAACGCTCAAATTTCCAGGCAATTAAACTTTTTGATGACAAGTGTCGAAAAGGATCACCTGCAGTTTCTGCCAATCCGCCACAGCCACAAACCCATGAGCAATACCATCTTTTACCAAAAAAATAGGTGAGTACCGGAGAGATAATAAAAACAAGAGCCAGTCCAAAAATGAGCATAAAAAGACCAAGATTGCCCGAGTTAAGCATATTATTTAGATGCCAATCATAGAAAAAATCATAATCTAGGGGCCACATGTTTTTAAAGTCTTTGTTGAAATATGGCTTTGATGGGTTTAGTTTCTGAAGAATTTCTGGAATTAAAAAAGCAAACCCCAGTTGAAAAAACATGACAGATAGTGTGCGAATTTTTTGGTAGGCATTGTTTCGATATTTTAAATAAAACTTGATGCCAAAACCTAAAACCGCCAAGGTGTATAGAACCCCATAAACAAACCATTCACTTGCGGGTTGGCCATTGAATAGGATGCTGAGAGGATCAAACAAACCTACTAAGCCTGTGTTTGCGAATCCAGCTTTTCCTTTTCCGAGAATTTCCGGAAACCAATAAAGCATTACATAAAAACCTGTAATAAGTATGCCTAAAATCCAGGCGAAACTGCCGCGTGCTGTCAATGATGATGTCCAATTTTTATTGTTGTGAATTCCAGCCGATTTTTGGTGATAGCGTCCGTACGAAAAAAGAACAATACCCATCAAAACGCTAGACAACAAGCCAATAATGATAAGAACATTCGAGGACAGGTTTTTTTGGAAGCTCAAAAGAAAAATTCCAATGCACCCTAAAAACCCTAGGCCACGCCCAGTATTCATAAAAAATTCAGATGATTTCATGAAGTTGTCTTAAAAACTCTTGCTTAATTTTGGGGTAGGGATTGTGTGCAAACTCTGCATCAAAGCGAATTTTTTCTAATTGATTGACGGCTTGCTCTATCGAAATTTTTTCCTCAAGCCAACGGTCACAAACAGCTTGGCGCAATCGCAATCCTAAGCTACAGAACCCTAATATTTGCCTTGTTTTATGATTATAAGCCAAACGGAGGCTACAACTTTTTTCAGACCAAAATAATTGCTGTTCATCAGTTTTGGGCTTGGCCCATACCCAACCATAGGTTTGGTATTCGAGTTCAAAAAATTTGGCCGAATTAAACCAATGTCCAGGCTTGTAAGCTGTCGGATTTCCTGCTAAAGTTTTTGCTAGGGTTTCTCCCATTATGCGACCTGTGTACCAAACTGCTTCTACACTCGGTCTATGTTCAATAGGATTAAGTTGTTCGGCACAATCACCAATCGCATAAACCCTTGGTAGATTGGTCTCTAGTAGCCGATTCACAACAATACCTTTTTTCGTGTGGAGGGTAGTGTTTTTTACCAAATCAAGGTTTGGCGAAACACCTGTTGCAATGCCTACCCATTCACATGCTATACGATCCCCATCTTTAGTGTTGGCAGCACAAACAGCACCCAGATCGTCTGCATCGAGGTGACTAAGTTCTGTGGATAGTCGCAGATCTACTCCGTTTTCGACAATGTGCTTGGAAATGATTTCCGACTCTTCGGGCGCTAAAACATTGTTCCAAAAGCTGGACTCACGAACCAAAAAAGTGACTTTTTTGCCACGACTACATAGCATCTCGGCCAATTCAACCCCAATTAAACCGCCACCCACAACAACAGCGTTTTTAATTTTTTCTGAAGCACTTTCCAAAGCCTCCAAATCTTGTCGGCTATATAATCCACGCACATTTTTTAGGTTTTGACCAGGCCAATCAAAGAAATTAGGTTTAGAACCTGTGGCCAAAACCAGCTGATCGTACGCTAAGTTTTCATGTTTTCTCAAGAATAATTTATTGGCATTGAAGTCGATGCTTTTCACTTCATCAAAAACCAGATTGATGTTGTTTTTTTTCCAAAAACTAGGGGGATAAGGTTCTAAATGTTCCCATTTCATATGGCCCATATACACATACATCAAGGCTGTTCGGGAAAAGAAATAGGGAGATTCTTTGGAAACAAGGGTGATGGGATCACTATTTTTTTTTCGCAATTGAAGGGCCAGTGTGCTGCCCGAAATTCCATTTCCAATGATGACTGTATGTGTTTTTGAGCTCATGCAGTTTTTTTAACAACAGCCTCCACCGTCATAATGAAATGTTGACTCAGAGATGTAAATATCTTTACGGTTTAGGTTTTGAAGGTTTTTGGCAGTTTTGTCACACACAGCTAAGGGTTGGTTTTGGAGTAAAATATGACCATTCTGATCATCAAAATAGGTCTGTTGGCCATAATAAATTGCTGTTTTACCTGTAAATACGCAAGGGCCATCTTCGGGCATGGGATCTTTGATGGCACACACCTCAATGCTCTCAATATAGACAAGTTCTTTTGTGGGATAATGTTTTGGGTCTAAAATTCTATAGGGCCTACGACTCCTTATTTCGATGGTTCCAAACCCTACGTCGGTTAGCATTTTCAAATAGTCTTTTATCGCAATAGCACCACTGAGGCAAAGCGCTCTTAATCTTTCGTCATTTTTTAATTCTGTATTCATAGGTTGTTCACAGGTGGGATCGCTCATCACAAGTCTGCCGTGGGGCTTTAAAACCCTATACATTTCCTGCAGTGCTTTTTGAAGTTCTTCGGTTTTAAAAATGTTAAATAAGCAATTTTGTGCAGCCACATCAATGCTTGAGTCTTCAAGAGGAAGTTGTAGCGCATCTCCTTTTTTAAGCTGCACAAAGCTTGGGTCGAACCATGGATTTTGAATGGCGGCCTGATTTAAGTTTTTTTGACAAGCTTCAAGCATTTCATCTACAACATCTACACCAATCACGCCTCCTTTTTTTCTGCTGAAATAGGAAAATTGAAGCAGTTCCATGCCTCCGCCTACACCCACATAAAGGGTGGTAGGGTTTTGCGACAAATCCCTTGGATGCACGGTACTTCCACACCCATAATTCATTTCGAGCATTTTGGTGGGTATATCTAGTTGTGGAAGTTTCCAAATGGGGGTAGTGGTGCAACACAAACCCACATCGGCTTTTATGGCCGCTTCTTTATAGACGTTTTTGGTGGTTTCTAAGTAGCTCATAAAGATTCGATTAAGGATTTGAAAAGCAAAACAAGATTGGGCTCAGCCTTTTTGGCCATGGCGATGATTTCTGGCACATTGATGGGGGTTAAATGGTCTGGATTGCATTCGTCTGTAATCACAGAAATGGCCGCACATGGCATTTTAAGATGGTTGGCTACAATCACCTCAGGCACTGTGGACATGCCAACCGCATCGGCACCAATAGTTTTGAGAAATCGATACTCGGCTTTAGTTTCCAGTTGTGGCCCCACAACTGCAGCATACACGCCACTGTGTAGGGTTATTTGATTTTTTTTTGCAATGTTTTTTAGGTTGTTCCTTAATGTTAAATCGTAGGGTTCGCTCATGTCAACAAAGCGTTCTCCCAGTGCATCAACACCCTGAAAAGCCAAAGGAGAGTCTCCTTGCAAGTTGATGTGATCCTCAATGAGCATCAACTCACTTTTTTTAAAGTTTAAATTGAGAGCGCCTGAGGCATTGCTGATCAGTAGTTTTTGAGCTCCAAGTCTTTTCATTACACGGATGGGAAAAGTAATGTCTTGCAAAGAATAACCTTCATAACGATGAAATCTACCTTGCATCACCACAACCTTTTTGTTGCCTAAAATCCCATAAATCAATTTTCCATCATGAAATTCAACAGTAGCCGTCGGAAAGTTCGGGATGAGGTTGTAACTCACAGTTTTGATGACCTCAATGTGATCTATCAACTGACCCAAACCCGTTCCTAAAACAATGCCAATTTCAGGCAATACGAACCCGCGTTGCTTAAGGTATTCTGTTGCTTTTTCGAGAGATTCTAACATAAATTTATGGTATTATATTTTTCCATTTTGGAAAAGAAATAAAGTCTTCATAGGTGTCGATATCGTTCTTTTCTTCTAACAAACTTACAGAATTTTGGTTGATACGGGAAAGCGAATCTGCTAGCACATCATTTCCACCCCACTTGATATTTTTAAAAATTTTATACTGCGGTGTGTTCAATCCAACGAGGTAATAACCACCATCTTTGGCAGGGCCAAAAACAACAGGTTTTTTTTGAAGTACCCTAAAGGCATCCTCAATGATTTGGGCGTTTAAGCCTGGTAAGTCACTGCCAATCAAAACTATGTGTGTAAATCCTTTAGCGAACCCCTGCTTAAAAGCAGTTTCCATTCGAGCGCCTAAATCTTTTCCTGTTTGAAGGTTTTTGTCAAATATGTTCTCGTTAAAAACATCGTTTTTTTGAAGTTGTTGGCTATACCAAACTTCTTTTCTGGCCAGGACTTTAGCACTTTGTTGAGCCGTGTGTTCAAGCAATTTCTGATATATTAAAAGTGCGTTTTCAGCTCCAATTTTGTTGGCTAAACGTGTTTTTACTTGCCCCAAAATGGGATTGCGAACAAAAATAATGAGCAATTTTTTCATAAAATAACAGCGCCTTGGCAGCTACTGCCTTCACCAGCTGTGCAGCCATAACAATGTTGAGAAGTTTCAATAGGCCGATCTTCGAGTTTTGCGGCGTCAAAATTTGAAATATTTTTCACTTTAGCATTCACTTCTAGATTGAGCATTTGATTGAAATCACAATCAAATAATCGACCGTCATAACCCACGGAAAGGGTGTTGGTACACATCACATTTTGTAGTGCCGCTGGATTGAAAGCGTTCACTAAGGCTTCCATATAATCTTCATAGTTTTCTGAGGCCACTAAAAACTCTAAAAACCGACTAATGGGTAGGTTGGTGATGGCCAAAAGCCGGTTGAATTTAATGTTGAAATCTTCAAAAAGCACTTTTTTGAAATCCGATTCTAATGCTTTTTGGTTTGTGGGAAGAAAAGCCCCCGCTGGATTGTAAACCAAATCTAATAGCAAGCCGCTGCCTTCAATTCCGTAGCCTACTTCGTTGAGTTTTTGAAGGGCTAATATAGAACTGTCGAAAACGCCCTGGCCACGTTGTTTGTCAGTTTTACCTTTTTTGTAGTAGGGTAAAGATGAAACGACGTGTAATTTGTGTTTTGCAAAAAACTCAGGAAGGTCAAAATATTTTTTATTGGCCCTTAGAATGGTGAGGTTTGAGCGCACAATGATGTCTTCAACTTGGGTTTTACGAGCTGCCTCAACCAGCCAACGAAAATCGGGGTTCATCTCGGGTGCACCACCTGTTAAATCGAGGGTGTGGGCTTTAGATTTTTCAAGTGCGGTTAAACAGTCTTGCATGATTGCTTTCGACATAATTTCCTTTCGGTCGGGGCCTGCATCTACGTGGCAGTGTGCACAGACTTGGTTGCACATATACCCTAAATTGAGTTGAAGAATTTCCGTTTTTTTAGCGCGCAATCCCTTTTCTAAAAAAGGAACTGTTTTTTGGCTAAAGTGCGGGAGTTTGGTTTCGAAAATCCCGTTAGACAAAAATTTTAGTTGCGTTTTTGGGTTTGCCAACGGTTTGTGTTGTGAATGGAGAGATTTGTGGGCCATTACATGCTGAGTTTGTCATATTTATTCATCATTTGAACGCCGTGAACCAATGCTGCACCACTTTTGATGGCTGCACCAACGTGAACAGCCTCCATCATTTCATCTTTTTCGATGCCTCTTTGCAATCCATCTTTGGTGTAGGCGTCAATGCAATAGGGGCATTGCACCACGTGGGCGACGGCTAAGGCGATTAGTGATTTTTCTCTTGCGGTGAGTGCACTTTCTTCAAAAACACTGTTGTAATATTCGAAAAACTTTTTGCCTAAATCTGGGCTCCAATTTGTGATCTCACCAAACTTCTTTAAATCTTCGGGTTTGTAATATGTTTTTTCCATATATATAATGTATTATCGAGAGGCCCACGTGAGCCCATTAGTGAGGATGGTCCATACCTCAGGTATGTCAAAATTCTCAGGAGCATGCCCAATTGAAAGGTAAAACACTTTCCCTTTTCCATATTGTTTTTTCCAGCAAACGGGCATGGTTACCCCCTTGACCCAAGGGTCGTGTTCACCACTAAATTGTGTGGTTGCCAAAACCTCAAGGGCAGGGTCAACATGCATATAATATTGTTCGGATATTAAGCTAAAATCCTGCACACCTTTCGTGATCTCATCTGTTTTGTTGGTGATGTTTACGGTATAGTTTACAAAGCCTCCTGGGTGCTTCACAAACTGCCCTCCAATCATGTATTGATATTCTGTTTGCTCCCTAAAAGCATCACCTAATCCTCCATGACAGCCTGCAATTCCTGTACCTGCTTTCACAGCATTGGTTAATCCGTTGTGTTGCGCCTCAGAAAGTTTGTCCATGGTCACATATTGTAAAATGAGATCTATTTTTTTTAATGATTCCTCATTTTCATAAACCGAATAGTCGTTTGTGACCGAAACAGAAGCACCTTGTGCCTGAAGCCAAGCCGACATTCTTTTGGCAAAAGCTTCAGGTTGATGACCTTCCCAACCACCATAAACAAGCAATATGTTTTTGTTTTCTAGATGCTGTCCGTAGCAACAGAAGAAGAAAAAACTGAAAAAGAAAAATAGAAATGTGGTGTTTTGTTTCATAGTGAACATGTTGACCTCTAAACTACAAAAAAATACATTTTTTGGATGCGGTTTTAAAATATACTGCACCACCAACAATTTTTTTCTACAATAAAATTGCCTAAATTTGAGAAAATACTTTTAAACTACCCCATTATGAGTTCATCAAATTCTCGTCGTTCTTTCATCAAAAAAACAGCTGCCATGGGGGCAGGTTTTTATATCGTTCCTCGACATGTTTTGGGTGGAAATGGCTACATTCCTCCCAGTGATCAAATGTTGTTGGCCGCCATCGGTGCTGGGGGAAAGGGAAGTTCGGATATTGTAAACGCCACTGTGAATGGTCGTGAACGGGTTGTGGCCCTTTGCGACGTGGATCCCTTTGGAATCCATGGCGTTACCGACACTCGAAATCGTTTTCCTAAAGCTAACTTTTATCTAGATTTTAGAAAATTACTCGATCAAGAAAAAGATCTTGATGCCGTAACCATATCAACACCCGACCATACGCATGGGGTGATTGGTTATAGGGCAATGGAGCAAGGTTTGCATACCTACATTCAAAAGCCACTCACACACAACATTGAGGAAGCCAGAATGCTCACTGAGGCTGCTGCAAGAAACAAGGTTGTTACCCAAATGGGCAATCAAGGTGCCTCAAACAAGGGTGTGGTCAAAATACAAGAATGGGTTGATGCAGGTTTAATAGGTAAGATTTCAACTGTAAATGTTTGGACCAATCGCCCTGTTTGGCCACAGGGTGGCGAGATGCCTCAGCCAGGATCTAAGCCCAAACCCGATGCTCTAAGTTGGGATTTGTGGCTCGGACCAGCCTCTCAAAGAGGCTATACTTCAGAGTTGCACCCCTTCAACTGGAGAGGTTGGTGGGATTTTGGAACGGGCGCACTGGGCGACATGGGTTGCCACATCATGGATGTTCCATATCGGACATTGGGCTTGCACTACCCAACTGCTGTTGAGTGTAGCATTGGCTCTGTGTATAGTAGAATGTGGTCAGCTGATTATTTCCCTGAAGGATGTCCACCTTCATCCATGGTTACCATAGATTTTGAAGCGACAGAAAAAAATCCAACCAAACTTCAAATGATTTGGATGGATGGTGGAATTCGACCCAGCCGTCCTGACCTTATTCCAGAGAATGATCCTCTAGCAGGTCCCGATGGCTCTAATGGCGTCATGATGATTGGCGAAAAAGGCATTATCACTTGTGGGGTATATGGGCTTGAACCACGACTCTATTTGCCAGGCGAAGAGGTCGTTTACTTTGATACCAATAATCAAATTGGGCCTGAATATCAACACGCATGGAAGTGGATTGAGGCTTGTAAGGCAGGTTATGGCAGTGAGGCACATCAAAATCTCACGTCATCAATAGCCTATGCAGGTCCTTTCACAGAAACAGTTTTGATGGGCAACCTGGCCATTCGCAGCTACTTGCTAAGAAAGGAAAACCCCAACGGAGGCCACGATTATTATGGCAGAAAAAAGTTATTGTGGGATGGAGAACAAATGCGCATTACAAACCTAGAAGAAGCCAATCAATTTGTGGGTCGCACAAGAAGACCAGGTTGGTCATTAGATGTTTAAATCAAGGATCATGAATTTAAAATATAGTTTAACACTTCTCGTTTTTATCACACTTGTTGCTTGTCAAACAACCACCTCCAAAAAACAGCAAAATTCAGACGATTCTTGGGCATTATTGTCGCCTCAATCAGGGTTTGAAGGTTGGCACATCTTCCAAGATGATGGCACCAAAAAAGGCTGGACTAGTGAAAATGGTGTTCTTACTTTTAACTCCAGTTTGGCTGAAGGTGAAGGTGATAAAAGTTTGCTTACCGACGGCACCTACACCAATTTCGAGGTTTATTTTGAATGGAAAGTTTCTGAGGGAGCCAATAGTGGTTTTATGTGGGGCGTGTCTGAAGACAAAAAATATGAACACCCCTACGAAACTGGTCCAGAAATACAAGTTTTAGACCCCACAGTTTATCAGGGTATGCCCGATAGAAGGCCTTATGTTGCTGGTGCTTTATATGATTTACGTGCCCCAGACACCTTAGTTACCAAACCTGCTGGAGTATGGAACTCATTTCATATTCGTATCAATCACGAGGAAAACCTTGGGGTTGTTGTTCATAATGACGTTAAAATCAACAGCTTCCCACTTCATGGCGAAAAATGGGAGGAGATGGTTTCGAAAAGCAAATTTGCCGATTGGAAAGGCTTTGGCAAATACCCCACGGGGCATTTGTGCTTACAAGATCATCCTGGGGTGATTGCATATCGAAATATAAAAATCAAAAAACTTTAGTATGCTTCAAATTAAAACCTCATCAAAGGAATATGACATCATAGTGGTGGGTTCAGGTGCTGGCGGTGGAATGGCCACCAAAGTGTTGGCCGATGCTGGCTATCACGTTGCAGTTGTGGAAGCGGGACCATTTTTCGATCCTGCTGATCCTAAAACCATGACCCAGCTAAAAAACCCTTGGGAATCACCCCGAAGAGGTGCTGGCAATCGGCTTCGCCCATTTGGGGAGTTCGACATGGCTTATGGTGGCTGGGAACTTCAGGGTGAACCCTATACGCACAAAGACGACACCAAATTTGACTGGTATCGTTCTAGAATGCTTGGAGGACGCACCAACCACTGGGGTAGAATTTCATTGCGGTTTGGCCCCAACGACTTCAAAAGAAAAAGCATTGATGGTTTGGGTGATGATTGGCCCATAGGCTATGACGACATCAAACCCTATTATGACAAAGTGGATAAGCTCATAGGCGTTTTTGGAAGTAAAGAAAACCGCTATAACGACCCTGACGGTTTTTTTTTGCCTGCCCCCAAACCAAGGCTTCACGAGTTGTTTTATATCAAAGGAGCCAGAAAAAGTAACGTAGATGTAATTCCTTCGCGCTTGTCAATCCTCACCAAACGCATCAACAGTGAAAGAGGCGTTTGTTTTTATTGTGGTCAATGCAACAGAAGTTGCTCCGTTTATGCCGATTTTTCTTCGGGCTCCTGTCTCATTTTCCCCGCGCAAAAATCTAAAGGGCAAGTCGATTTGTATGTGAATGCCATGGTGAAAAATGTAACCACCAATGACGAAGGTTTAGCAACAGGGGTTTCTTATATCAATAAGGAGGACAGACAAGAATATAAGCTTAGGGGAAAAGTGGTGGTTTTAGCGGCTTCGGCCTGTAGTTCGGCACGTATTCTTTTGAATTCTAAAAGCAAACAACACCCCAATGGACTCGGCAATAGTTCTAATCATGTAGGCAAATATTTACACGACTCCACGGGCGCTGACAGGATGGCTGTGTTGCCTCCTTTGCTCGATCGAAAAATTTATAACGAAGACGGCGTGGGCGGTATGCATGTCTATTCTCCCTGGTGGCTCGACAATAAAAATTTAGACTTTCCAAGAGGCTACCACATCGAAGTGTGGGGTGGCATGGGGCAACCTTCCTATGGTGCGGGCTTTAATGTAAACTGGATCAATGAATATTTTGGGTTGAGAGTGGGCGGATACGGCCAAGTACTTCGTGACGATATGCGAAAATATTACGGTGCCGTTGTGGGCATGTCAGGAAGGGGTGAGGCCGTGCCTAGAAAAGACAACTACTGCGAAATAGACCCAACAAAGGTTGATGAGTTTGGCATTCCAGTACTGCGGTTTCATTATAAGTGGTCAGATTTTGAAATTAAACAAGCCAAACACATGCAAGATACTTTTGAAGAGGTGCTCACCAACATGGGCGGAATTCCTTTGGGCAGTAAGCCCACAAAAGCAGAAAATTATGGTTTGGCGGCTCCTGGTCGCATCATTCACGAAGTGGGCACAACCAGGATGGGGAACAATCCAAAAACTTCGGTTGTGAACGCCTATGAACAACTTCATGATGCCAAAAACGTTTTTGTTGTAGATGGAGGGCCTTTTGTTTCTCAAGCCGATAAAAACCCAACTTGGACGATATTGGCATTGGCTTGGCGCACATCAGACTACATTATCGAACAAATTAAAAAACAAAACTTATAAGCCATGGACAGAAGAGCAAGTATAAAATCTTTGATGATAGGAACCCTGGCAGGGGGCGTACTTTTAGAAAGTTGCCTCACCAATTCAACGCCTGAAGCGGTGCAGGAAGCCCTAAACAAATTCAATTATGGAAAACAAGATTACGAAATTGAGCGAGATCTAAAACTTCTCGAAGAAACTTTCTTCAATGCACATGAAATGCATACGCTTACGGTATTGGCCGATCGCATACTCCCACCTAACGATCATGGGTCTATTGCAGAGGCTGAGGTTCCTGAGTTGATTGAGTTTATGGCCAAGGATGTTCCTGATTTTCAAGTACCTCTGAGAGGAGGTTTGATGCGCCTAGATGCAGATGCCCTTGAAAATTTTGGTAAAAAATTTGTGGATTGTGAGCCTTCGCAACAACACACCCTGATGGACCAGATGGCCTATCCTCTTGAAGGAGTTTCGGCGAGTGAGCAACCTCAAAACATTCAGTTTTTTGCTTTGGTACGCAACCTCACCATGACAGGCTATTACACTTCCAAGGTGGGCATTGCAGAGCTAGGGTATCAGGGCAATAGGCCAAATGTTTGGAATGGTGTTCCCGACGATGTGTTAGATGCCATGGGACTATCTTATGAGGAGGAATGGCTAGAAAAATGCATCGACCAATCTACTCGAAACACGCCAGCAGCCTGGGATGAGCAGGGCAATTTGTTGACCTAAGGGCTGTTTTTTTAGGCTAAAACCACGTATTTATTAACATTTATACTTTTTTTTTATACGAAGGTGTACAGGTTAAAAG
This sequence comes from uncultured Flavobacteriaceae bacterium, assembly GCA_964477735.1. GTDB lineage: Bacteria > Bacteroidota > Bacteroidia > Flavobacteriales > Flavobacteriaceae > CAYZFD01. The sequence goes on along the minus strand of CAYZFD010000013.1, from coordinate 1,137 downwards.
TTTTTTTGTACATTTCACCAACTAAAAATTAAAGTATTATGGCTTATTCATTTCAAAACAGTAAAGGAAAGACTTATTTTTTACACTCTAAAGATGTAACGCTTAAGGGTGGTAGAAACCAAACCATTTATTATTTCGCTAAAGATCAGCGTTCTAATGCATGTGATTTGCCTTCTGGTAAAAAAGTAGTGGAAAACACTAAAACTGGTTTGCCTTTCGTAAAGTCTGCCTAAGTTACTGTCTTAGTTAAAACCTAAAAAACCTCCTGCTTACAGGGGGTTTTTTTATGCTACAAGTTTTTTTGTTTAAGCATTTAAAAGGATTTTATAATTGTTTTTCTGATGCCATAAAAAAACCTGCAGTTGCCCACAGGTCTTTTCATTATGAATGGCTTATTTGAATGGATTTACTTTATTTGGCCCACCATAGTTTGGTGCCTTGCACATCTTCACCCTGAACACTCACGGCTGCTTTGGTGTTGTCTCCGTTGGTGTTATAGGTGTTTGAACCGTAGCGCATTCTTTGGGGATAGGCTCCGTTTAGGTCACCCAAAGTATAGATGTCGGCATCACTAACCCCAGCATATAAGCCACTTGGGTAGCCTGAGTCACGAACAATGGCCCATGCCTCAAATCCGTTAGTGTAGTTGACCAACCATCTTTGCAAGGAAATTTTCTCTAGATTCTGATCTTTGGTGCCATTTAATAGTGCCATGGCTTCGTTGGCGATGAAGGTATCAATATCGGCATCCGCAACCTCCCAGAGTTTCATGGCGTGGCGTAAGCCTGTTTGATAATGCATTTGTGCATCACCACTTGCTAAACCTTTAACAATAGCTTCTGCCACCATTAAGTGACTTTCTGCAGCTGTCATCACAAGGTAGGGGAAGATGGGTTTGCCTTCATTTTTCTTATTGGTCACCCAGTCTGCAGGCTTTGCAAATAGATTGGTGTCCAGGTAAGGTTTAATTCTTCCATTGGCTCTAGTTGGGAACCCAACGTAGTAAGTGTCTGCAGCCATTTCAATTGTCAATCCTGTAGCGGTAACGGTTTTTGTGTAGGTTACGTTTGAAGCATCCAACAAATCTGTCACGAATTTTGTGTGCTTATCAAATAAAACCACATTTTCTCCTTCGGT
>CAYZFD010000012.1:8307-40175 GCA_964477735.1 uncultured Flavobacteriaceae bacterium | reverse complement strand
CTATGAAAAAATTCACAAATTTATGTTGCCGGGCGATTACATTGCCTACAAAATGTCAGGTCAAATATCCACTACGCTTACAGGCTTGTCTGAAGGCACCCTGTGGGACTTCAAAAACAATTCGCCAGCATATTGGTTGATGAACCATTATGAGCTCGACAGGGGTCTAATTCCTGATGTTGTTGAAAATTTCACCAACCAAGGTCAAGTCCATCAAGCCGCTGCCGAACTTTCTGGTTTGCAAGTCGGCACCCCAATTTATTATCGAGCAGGTGACCAGCCCAATAATGCCATGTCCCTAAATGTGCTGAAGCCTGGAGATGTTGCTGCAACTGGTGGCACGTCGGGGGTTATCTATGCCCTAACTGATCAAATTACAACCCAAGAGCATGAAAGGCTGAATCATTTTGCTCATGTAAATTACACCAATGATTGTCCAATCATTGGAAAATTGTTGTGCATTAATGGATCTGGGGTGATGTATAGATGGTTAAAAGACACGACTTCACTGTTAACCTATACCGACATGAACCAATTGGCTGAACAACAAGCTGTTGGCTCAAATGGTCTTTCTGTGATGCCGTTTGGAAACGGTGCCGAGCGTATGTTGAGCAATCGAGTAGTGGGCGCCCATTTTTTAAACCTCAAACTTAATGTTCATGATAAATCATCCCTATGTAGAGCAACATTAGAGGGCATTGCATTTTCTTTTGCCTATGGTCTGGAATTGTTGAAAGCCGACAATGCTCAAGTAGGTGTTATTAAAACAGGAAATGACAATTTGTTTCAATCACAAATCTTTTCTGAAACCATAGCCACCATTATTGGGCATGAGATTGAACTCTACGAAACTACGGGTGCCGTTGGAGCTGCTCGAGCAGCATCTTTAGTGGAAGGCGGGTACCATTCACTTTTTGAGGTGATGAGTAGAAATGTGAAACTGAAAAACTTTACGCCCAACAAAGATTCCGAGCCTTATATGAAGGCATATTATGCTTGGAAAAAAGAGTTAAAATTTTTGTTAAACAACAATCAAAACCCATGAAAACAAACGAATATTTTAAGGGAATAGATCCTATTCAATTTGAAGGCAAAGAATCTAAAAACCCCTTGGCCTTCAAATACTATAATCCCGAGCAGCCTGTGGCAGGAAAAACCATGCGTGAGCACTTCAAATTTGCGATAGCCTATTGGCATAGTTTCTGTGGCCAAGGTGCAGATCCGTTCGGATCAGGAACACAGTCTTTTCTTTGGGATCAAAACCCAGATCCATTGCAAGCTGCTAAAGATAAAGCAGATGCAGCATTTGAATTTATTTCTAAAATGGGTTTCGATTATTATTGTTTTCATGATTTTGATCTGATCAAAGAAGCCGAATCACTTTTGGCGTCTGAGAAAAGAATATTAACCATTACAGACTACCTTAAAGAAAAGCAAGCACAGACAGGCATTAAGCTCCTTTGGGGTACTGCCAACTGTTTTTCACATCCAAGGTATATGAATGGTGCGGCCACGAATCCCGATTTTGATGTGGTGGCTCATGCAGGGGCTCAAGTTAAAATTGCTTTAGATGCAACAATTGCCCTCAACGGTGAAAATTATGTGTTTTGGGGTGGAAGAGAAGGCTATATGTCTTTACTTAACACGGACATGAAAAAAGAACTTGACCACATGGCGCGCTTTCTTACGATGGCCAAAGATTATGCCAGAAGTCAAGGGTTTAAGGGCACCTTTTTTATTGAGCCTAAACCCATGGAGCCCACTAAACATCAATATGATTTTGACGCCGCCACAGCCATAGGTTTTTTAAATAAATATAACCTTCAAGATGATTTCAAGCTCAACATAGAAGTCAACCATGCCACGCTAGCTCAACACACTTTTGAGCATGAACTTACGGTCGCATCCAACGAAAACATGCTTGGAAGTATTGATGCAAACAGAGGCGACAACCAAAATGGATGGGACACAGACCAATTCCCAAACAATGTTGAAGAAGCTGCGCGTGCCATGATTGTGTTGCTAAAGAGTGGCGGTTTGCAAGGCGGTGGAATAAATTTTGATGCCAAATTAAGACGGAATTCAACCGATTTGGAAGACTTGTTTTTTGCACACATTGGAGGTGCAGACACCTTTGCACGTGGGTTGTTGGTTGCCGATAGAGTGTTGAACGACTCTAATTTCAAGGCTATTGTCGACGATCGATACAATTCATTTTCGAGCGGTGCAGGTCGTGATTTTGAACAAGGAAAATTGAAGTTGACCGATTTATATCAATTGGCCTCACAAAATCAGAACATTCCATTGAGAAGCGGCAAACAAGAAAGACTCGAAAATATTCTCAATCAACATTTGTAGATTATTGTATGAATTGTTAAGAACAGCTTTTACGTAATCCTTTATTTTGACCAATTAATTCAAAATAAAGGGAACAGCTGAATGTTCTTGTTTTCAATTTTAGAAACCAACTCAAGCTGATTGTTTTGGTAGTGCTCTAAAAGTTTTTCTAAAGAAGTTTTTTTGTCGATGGGTTTGTAGTTCAGATAATCTTGGGTAAGCCAACCATTCACTTTCCTTTGGTTTACCGCTTTTCTAAATCGAATTCCACCACCATTAGTGTTGTAGCGATAGGCCAAATAATCTATATAAAATGTTTGTGAATTGATCCAATAAACAAACAAGTCGTCATGATCTGAGCCACCTCCTTTTTCATTAAAACTGACTTCCACAACATGATATTTTACGTTTTGTAAGATTTGATTTGCAAGGCTTTTCTTTATGGCAGCAGGATCATTGAGTGGTAATGGTAAAAGAAAAAAATAAGCCACTGAGTTAATCGAATTTTTATTGATTTCAACCTCCTTTTGTGAAACGGCAACTTTAACACCATTTATTCTTTTTTCATAGAAACCGTTGCTGCGATAGGTTTCAAAAATGGTATCGTTTTGATCAATAGATTCTCTCTGATATTCATAGGCTGATCCCTGTCTTTTGAGTGTGTAGGTTTTGTTTCTAAATAGAAAAGAAACGGCATGATTCTCTAGAACGGTAGAACCATATTTGGTGATACTTTTATCGACGATGATTTGTGGTTCGATGTGGCTTTCATCACAGGAGATTATAGTGCATAATACAGCCATATAAACCAAAAAATTCGAGAGGAATCTATTCATTAATTGTCTCGATTTTCAAAGTCTTCTTGGTCTTTTTGTTTTTGGCGATTCCGAATCACCCAGAACAAAAGCAAACCCAATGTAACCCAAATGAGTAGTCGCATATCAGTTGATTATTACAGCAGTTCCATAAGCCAACAATTCAGATGCGCCTTGCATCACTACCGACGTGGTTAGCCTAATATTTACAATGGCATCAGCACCCATTTTTTCGGCATCTTGGATCATGCGTTGTATGGCTTGTTCGCGGGCATCTGCCTGAAGTTTGGTGTATTCTTCTATTTCCCCGCCCACTAAGTTTTTTAACCCTGCAAAGATGTCGTGGCCGATGTTTCGAGTTCTCACTGTGCTGCCACGTGCAATCCCAAGGATTTCAACAATTTCTTTGCCTGGTAAGGTTTCTGTGTTGGATAGTATCATGATGTCTTATAAGTTTTTGGTGAGCGCCACAACAATCTTGTTGTTGGCTAAAAATTCTTTTAAAATGACTTTCAGAGCGGTGTAGGTTGGTATGGCAACAATCATCCCAATTGGACCGCCAATTAGTCCAAATATTATGATTACCAAAAATATTTCTAAGGGGTGTGAACGAACGCTTTTAGAAAAGATTAAAGGTTGCGTGAAGAAATTATCTATAAGTTGTCCTACCATAAAACCTATTGCGATATAGATCGTTTTAGGTATAATCACACTGCTAAAATCTTGTCCCAAGAAACTTGTCATGGTTAACAATATCATTAAAATGCCACCAGCAATGGGACCCAAATAGGGGACGAGGTTTAATAGGGCACACAAAAACGCAATCACCAACGCATTATGAACTCCAAAAATACTGAGCAGAATTGAATAAAAAATAAACAGAATTAAAAACTGAGTGAGTAGCCCAACGAAATAACGAGACAGTAAATTTTTGATGGTATTTAATGATTTTTTTACCCGAGCCTCTTTAGAGTCGGGCAGGAGTACAAACAAAGCGTTTTCAAGAATTTTACTGTCTTTAATTAAAAAAAAGCTAATAAAAATTACAGAGAATACCCCCATGGTTAAATTGCCCAACAAAACGCCCAAGCGATTCACCAAATCACTAACAATTTCTAAATCAAGAGAAGAAACCCACTGATTGTCCCAAAAAGTTTTAGAAAGGTTAATGTTATATTGTGACAAGAAAGAAGCCACTTCAAAATAGAGTGTTTGAAGGTTGTTTTTTAGAGCTTCGACATCCAAAAGTGACAGGTTTTTTCCTTGTTCTAATACCAATGGAACAAAAGAGGCCACCAAACCAAACATTGCAATGAGCATGAGTAGCATACTGGCAAGAGTGGCTAGAATATTGGAAAACTTTAGATATTTTTTTAAAAAAATAACAAGAGGCCTACTTATTAAAGAGATGACAATGGCCAGTGCAAGATAAATGAGCACTAACCTGATTGCTATGAAAAATTGACCCAATAGCCAAAGTGCAGTTAGTATGGCTATAGCACGAATAATTCCACTCGAAATGGTTCTCGCTGTCATGTTGTAAATGTATGAATTTAAATAGAAAAATGAAGGGCTGTAGTGTGACAAGCCACCACTCCGGCAGTTTCTGTTCGTAATCTGGTGTTTCCTAATGAAACTGAAGTGTAGCCAACAGCCAAAGCTTGTTCAATTTCTGTTAGGCTGAAATCTCCTTCTGGGCCAATTAATATGGTTACAGCCTCAGGTTTTGACAAACACTTTTGAAGGGTTTTTTTCGGAAAGTTGTCGTTGCAATGCGCTATAAACAGTTGCCCTTGATTGTTTTGGTTGATCAACTCGTTAAAATTCATAGCCACGTTCAATCGAGGTAGGTAGTATTGTTTGGATTGTTTGAGTGCGGCAACCAAAATTTTATGAAGTCTTTCGGGTTTCAAAACAGTTCTTTCCGAGTGATCACAAATGATGGGCGTGATTTGTTGTATCCCAATTTCTGAGGCTTTCTCTAAAAACCATTCAAAACGATCATTCATTTTGGTGGGGGCAATGGCCACATGTAGCGGTGGAGCAGTTTGTGGCATAATTTTTTGTTCTGTAATTCTAAGTGTGCAAATCCGATCTTGAACCTCTGATAGCTTTCCACGACACAACAATCCATTTCCGTTGGTAATTTCAATGAGGTCATTCACTTTTTTTCGAAGAACTTTTGCAATATGTTTGCTTTCAGCCCTATCGAATTGATGTACTGTTGCGTTCTTTTGAAGTGATGGGCTATAGAATAAATCCATGCTAAAATTTCAGACGTGCTGAAGCCACAGCATCTAGATTAGAAAAAAGGGATTGCTTAAACTTTAAGTCTCCAGCGATTGCAATCATAGCGGCGTTGTCGGTAGTGTAGGCGAATTTTGGTAAATGCACCTTCCAGCCATTTTGCCTAGCGCCTTCTGTTAGCGCATTTCTGATTCCGGAATTTGCGGACACACCCCCTCCTATGGCAATGGTTTCAACTTTTAATTGTTCAACAGCTAGGCTCCACTTTTGTGACAAAATAGAAACGATGGTATATTGCAGTGAAGCGCACAAATTTTCAAGATTTTCTTCAATAAAATTGGGATTCTCTTTTGTTTTTTTTTCTAAAAAATAGCGTACTCCAGTTTTAAGTCCACTAAAGCTTACATCCAATCCGCCAACTTCGGGTTTGGGAAAATTAAAGGCCACAGGGTCACCTTCGGCAGCGAGTTTGTCAACTAAAGGTCCAGAAGGATAAGGAAGTCCAAACATTTTTCCACATTTGTCAAAAGCTTCGCCCACAGCATCGTCTAGTGTTTGCCCCACCACTTGCATGTCAAAATAATCCTTAACCAAGACAAACTGGGTGTGACCACCAGAAAGTGTGATACCAAGAAAAGGAAATTTGGGTTTCGTTTGACTTTCGTCTTCAATGAAGTGCGCCAACAGATGTGCTTGCATGTGGTTGACCTCAATGAGTGGGATTTTAAGCCCCATGGCCATAGATTTAGCAAATGAGGTGCCCACCAAAAGAGAACCCAGCAATCCTGGTCCACGCGTAAAACTCACGGCGCTTAACTGTTTTTTATCGATATTTGCTTGTGCAATCGCTTGTTGAACAACAGGGATAATGTTTTGTTGATGGGCTCTAGAAGCCAACTCAGGCACAACCCCTCCGTAGGCGATATGCACTTCTTGGTTGGCAATAACGTTAGACAACACGCGCCCGTCACATAAAACCGCGGCTGCAGTGTCATCACACGATGATTCGATTCCAAGTATATAACGAGGCACAATTGTTGTATAATGAGCAAAGTTAAGACTTTAAAACCTATCAAAAAACATTTCCGATTTATCGGTAAAACCCTCTTGGTTTTGATTGCGCTTTTTCTCGTTTTGGTTGGGCTGAGTGCCCTACCAGCCGTGCAAACTTCTGTGGCGCAAAGCATTACGAACAAATTGAATGATAGATTTCATACAAACATTCAAATTGATAAGTTTCAATTGACTTACAGCGGTCAAATTGCGCTTTCAGGAATTCACATTAAAGACTACAAACAAGACACCCTAATTGATGTTAAAACCTTGAACATGGGCGTAAGGAGCTTTTCTGCGCTGGCCGCTGGGGTTTTTAATTTGGGAAATTTAAGGTTCGAAACGCCTTTCTTAAATCTTAAAACCTACAAAGGGGACACGCTTTCAAACCTTGATATCTTCATTAAGAAATTTGAAGCCAACGCTCCACCTGAAAATGCACAACCATTTCAACTTAAGGCCAATAACCTTTTTGTGAACAACGGTTCTGTACGTGTTTCTGATGAAAACAACCCCAACTCAAAATCTCTAGCTTTTGAAGCTATTTCATTAATGGCCAGCAAGTTTAAAATTGACGGCGAGCATGTTTGGGTACGTTTTAAGGACTTTAATACCCAAATCAATCAATTCTGTAAAATTGAACAATTTACATCAGACTTTCATTACAGCCCCTATGATATGACCGCACTAAACATGCAATTGAACACGATGCAGTCTGATATTCATGGTGATTTGACACTGAAATATCCCAGGGGCGGATTGCGAAATTTCGCCAATCAAGTTCAGATTGATTTTAAGATTAAACCTTCAGAAATCGCACTTCTTGAGTTAAAACAGTTTTATAACGGTTTTGCAGATGACGGTGCGCTTAAAACTACTGGAATAATTTCGGGCACTTTAAACGATTTAAGCTTCAACGATTTTGTTTTGGAAAATGAAAATATTTCATTGAACACCACACTTGCTGCGACCCAGTTGACTGATCACGCAACCCCATGGACGTTACAAACTTCAAACTTTCAAATTACATCAACATCTTTGGGGCTTCAAGCACTACTACCTCAGGCTTTTGGCACACTTTTGCCAAGTTCTTTAAAAAAATTAGGCGCATTTGATGTCGATGGAAACCTAAATATAAACCCTCAGAAACTTCAAACAAAACTAAACGCAAAAACAAAGTTGGGCGCTCTAAATCTCAATCTAAAACTGTCTAACTTAAAGGATATTGACCGCGCTTCCTATACTGGCAATGTGAGTACCTCTGCATTTCATTTAGGGTCTATTTTAGGAGTGCCAGAATTAGAACAAGTTGCTTTTGATTTAGAAGTTGACGGCCAAGGATTGACGTTGAATGAAGTCAATTCTAAGGTTGAAGGTGTCATTCGAAAATTAAATTTTAGGAATTACAACTATCAAAACATTGCACTTTCTGGACAGCTACAAGACAAATTATTTGATGGCAAAATTTCGGTTGATGATCCTCATTTGGGTTTGGATTTTATTGGGAAAGTGGATCTAAAATCCCAAAGACGTGTGTTTGATTTTGAATCTTCCATAACCAAAGCAGACTTGACGACCTTAGGGTTTTCTGAAAGAGAAAATGCTCAATTTGTTGGTCGTTTTTCTGCTCAACTTGAAGGAGAAACTTTACAAGACTTAATTGGAGATTTGCAAATCAAGCAAGCCAGTTTCAGAGCCGACAACCAAACTTTTGTCTTCGATGATTTTTCAGCGCAATCGAGATTGCAAGAGGGTGTTCGGGTTTTGAGCATCAATTCTTCTGATGTCATTTCTGGAATTTTAATAGGGAAATTCAATTGGCAGCAAATCCCCATTTTGGTATCCAACAGCATTGGAGGTTTGTTTGAACGATATCAACCGGTCAATGTTCAGCAGGGGCAGTACTTTAATTTCAATTTCAACCTCAAAGGAAAAATTGCACAAGCCTTATTTCCAGAACTTTCCGTGAATGACAACACTTTTGTTCAAGGAAAGGTTGATGCTGACAGCAAGCTATTCAGGGTAAGGTTTCGAGCGCCTTCTATCCAATATAAAAACACCTCCTTTTCATCTGTTGATTTTCAGATGAACACTAAAAACCCGCTCTACAATGCTTATTTAGAAACCGAAAGCGTGGCTTCGTCTGTGCTTAGGGCGAACGAGCTTAGTCTTATCAACACGGTCGTTAACGACACCTTGTTCTTTAAGGCACAGTTTTTAGATCAATCCACCCGAAACAACCATGAAATAAACTTTTATCATACCATAGACGTGGATAACAATTGGGTGGTTGGAATGCAGCCTTCAAGCTTTGTTGTAAAGTCAAGAACTTGGGAAATTGATGATTTGGGTACCGAATACAATAAACTTATTTTTAACCCTATCAACAGCACATTCGATCTCAAAGAGGTGCGTTTAAGAAGCGGTTTGGAAAAACTGCAAATTCAAGCTTTACACAAGAAAGGCGATAAACAATTTTTAAGAATAAATTTTGACGATGTTCAGTTGGCTAACATTCTGCCAGATACCCCCAATTTAGTCCTTGATGGATTAATAAACGGAAAAATAGAACTTAGTAAAAATGAAGAAAAATACGAAGCCGATACAAATTTAAATATTGACAAGCTTGTGCTCAACAATGAGCCCATTGGTACTGCAGATGTAGCGGTCACAGCGACCTCGGCTTTGGAGCCATTTGTGTTGGATGCAAAAATTATTGACAACAATAAAACAAAACTAAGCTTAGGGGGGACATTTGGCCTTGAATCGGTAGCACCCATTAACCTCAATTTAAAGTTGTTCGATTTTCCGTTAGCTCCTCTAACTGCCACCGGAACCGATATCATTTCTGATTACAAGGGTTTCTTAAGTGGCGATGTTTTAATGGATGGAAACTTTAAAAACCCAAAATTAAACGGTGAGTTATTATTAAAAGATGGTGGCATGTCTGTGCCATACTTGGCTGTTCATTATAATTTTGAAAATTTGGCCCAAATCCAAGTTCGCGAAAATGAATTTTTTATTCATAACATAGCGCTCGCAGATAAAAACTTCAATTCCAAGGGCACTTTGTTTGGTCGTGTAAAACATCAGAACTTTAAAGACTGGCAATTTGATTTGGGCATTCAAACCGATAGACTATTGGTATTAAACACAAAAAAAACACCCACTTCTTTATATTATGGCAACGCTTTTCTTGAAGGAGAAGCACGCATTCATGGTCCTGCAAAATCGCTAACCATCGACGTTAGTGGGCAAACAGCCCAAGGCACTTCCATTTCCATTCCAGTGAGTGACGCTACGACTCTTGAACAAGCATCCTACATTCAGTTTGTAAATAAATCTAGGCGCACCTTCAAAGAAAATTTTTCAATAACCAAGCCAGCGCTTAGCGGACTTTTACTCAATTTTGATTTAGATGTGACTCGCGATGCAAACCTAGAAATTGTTGTTGATCAGGAAACAGGAAGCACACTAAAGGGCAGAGGAGCTGGTAATATTCTGATGGAAATAAACACAAATGGAGCTTTTAATATGTGGGGTGATTTTATTGCGTATGAAGGTCAATATTTGTTTAAAAACTTAGGAATTTTCGAAAAAGAATTTGCGCTCAAAGAAGGAGGGACCATTGTTTGGGAAGGCAAACCTCTGAGCGCCCAACTCAACATGCAGGCTGTATATGATGTGCCAGGAGGTGCCAATCCAGCACTTTTGTTGGAAAACGACTCCTACAACAAAAAAATCCCAACAGAAGTAACGATCAACCTCACCGGAAATTTGCTAAAGCTCGACAATCCACAGTTCAGCATCGATTTTCCCAATACTAGAGGCGCTTTACTTTCTGAGCTAGAATACAGACTTCAAGACGCTGAGAGGCGGCAGCTTCAAGCGGTGTACTTGTTAGTTCAGGGTGGATTTGTCAACGATTTTTCCATTAGCTCTCAAACAGTTGTAAACAACCTTTTCCAAAAAGCCTCTGGTGTTTTTGAAAACATTTTCGCTGGTGAAGATGAAAAAATGAATGTAGGAATCAATTTGGTGCAAGGTGATCGCAATGCGGCATCAACCCTTAGAACTAGAGATCGTTTGGGACTCACCCTCAATACACGAATTAGTGACCGAATTCTTGTAAATGGAAAATTTGGAGTTCCTGTAAATGGTGTAGAAGAAACTGTTGTTGTAGGAGATGTTCAAATTGAATTTTTACTCAACAAAGATGGGAGCCTTCGTGCACGTGTTTTTAACAAAGAAAATGAGTTTCAGTATTTGGGCGATGAATTGGGTTATACTCAAGGAGTTGGAATGGTATTCCAAGTGGACTTTGATAGTTTTAAGTCACTGATAAAAAAAATAATCACCACGAAACCTAAAGCTACAAAATCAGGCTCCGTGAACTCGAAACTCCCAGAATTTATCTCTCTAAAAACGAGTCAAAAATCGAATTCTAAATAATTTATCTTGTCTCATTATTTTTTTGTTAAAAAAACCATCAATGCTCATGTGTTTCAAGATATAGTTTGTAATTTTGCCCTCGCTTATGAAAATCAACACTCCAATTCAAAAAATTGCCTTGCTCACTTCAGGTGGTGATGCCCCAGGTATGAATGCTGCCATAAGAGCAGTGGTGCGTTGTTGTGCTTTTCATAAGATCACTTGCATAGGAGTTTATAAGGGTTATCAAGGTTTGATCGAAGGCGTTTTTAAAGAAATGGATGCCCGAAGCGTTAATAACATCATTAATAAGGGTGGAACCAAGCTAAAATCTGCTCGTTCAAACGAATTTAGAACCAATGAAGGTCGCCAAAAAGCCTTCGAAAACCTTAAAAAAGAACACATTGATGGTTTGATCGTGATTGGTGGTGATGGAAGTTTTACTGGAGGCATGATCTTTCAGAAAGAGTTTGGAATTCCTGTTATAGGAATTCCAGGAACCATTGACAATGACATTTTTGGCACTTCACACACACTAGGTTATGACACTGCTCTAAACACAGTCGTTGAGGCCATTGATAAAATTAGAGATACTGCAATTTCTCACAGTCGCTTGTTTTTTGTTGAAGTCATGGGTCGAGATGCAGGTCATATTGCACTTAATACTGGAATAGGAGCTGGGGCTGAAGAAATTTTAATTCCCGAAGAAGACATGGGGCTAAAACGGTTGCTGAATTCTTTGAAAAAGAGTAGAAAATCTGGAAAATCTTCTAGTATTGTTGTAGTGGCTGAAGGAGACAAAACAGGAAAAAATGTTTTCGAATTGGCTGAATATGTCGAAGAAAACTTGCCCGACTACGAAGTTCGAGTATCCGTGCTTGGACACATGCAACGTGGAGGCGCTCCGTCTTGTTTTGATAGAGTGTTGGCCAGTAGAATGGGGGTCAAAGCCGTTGAAAGCTTACTCGAAGGAAAATCGAACTACATGGTAGGGATCCGAGATGGTGAAATGGTGCTAACGCCGTTGAATAAAGCCATTAAAGGAAAATCAAAAATAAACAAGGAACTCATAAGAGTCTCCGAAATTATGACAACTTAAAATTAAAAAAAAACTCAAACATGTCAACATTAAGAATTGGAATTAACGGATTTGGAAGAATTGGTCGCATGGTTTTTCGTGCCAGCCTCAAGCGAAGCAATGTAGAAGTTGTAGCCATTAACGATTTATTAGATTTAGATCACTTGATTTATTTGTTAAAATATGACTCTGTACACGGTAACTGTGATGCTAAAATCGAAGCTAAAGACGGCAATTTATTGGTTGACGGTAAATTGGTTAGAATCACTGCAGAACGTGATCCTCAGCAACTTAAATGGGATGAAGTTGGTGCAGATGTTGTTGCAGAGTGCACCGGGATTTTTACTACTCTTGAAAAGGCACAACTCCACATTGATGGTGGTGCTAAAAAAGTGGTCATTTCTGCTCCTTCAGCCGATGCGCCCATGTTTGTGATGGGTGTGAACCACAAGGACGCTAAAGCATCAGACACCATAGTTTCGAATGCATCCTGCACCACCAACTGTTTGGCTCCTGTAGCAAAAGTGCTCAATGATGTTTTTGGTATTGAAGAAGCACTTATGACAACAGTGCATGCCACAACAGCAACCCAAATGACTGTCGATGGTCCCTCAAGAAAAGATTATCGTGGTGGTCGAAGTGCATTATTGAACATCATCCCCGCTTCCACGGGCGCAGCAAAAGCTGTGACCAAAGTGATTCCCGCATTAGAAGGAAAGCTAACAGGAATGGCTTTTAGGGTACCCACCGCTGATGTTTCAGTTGTGGATCTGACCGTAAAGCTTTCTAAAGAAACAAACTACGAAGCCGTAAAAGCTGCCTTTAAAGCCGCCTCAGAAAACGAATTGAAAGGAGTTTTGGGCTATACCGAAGACCTTGTTGTTTCTCAAGATTTTATTGGTGATGCACGTACTTCAATCGTTGATGCTGATGCAGGAATTCAGCTTAATAGCACTTTCTTTAAAGTGGTGAGTTGGTATGATAATGAAGCCGGTTACTCCAATAAACTCATCGACCTAGCTTTGCACGTTCAAAGTCTGTCCTAAGCGCAGTCTATTTCCAAACCTAATTTGGATAGAAAATCATGATAAAACTCATAGTCGATAGCGGATCTACAAAAACCGACTGGATTGCACTGGATGAGAAAGGAAAGGTCTTGTTCGAAACCCAAACGCTCGGCTTAAACCCCCAAGTACTCTCAGATCATATTATAGAAGAAAGGGTCATCAATAACTTTGAACTCTATCAAAATCGCCACGACGTTTCTCAACTTTACTTTTATGGGGCAGGCTGTAGTATTGAATCTCCCAGAAAGCTTATCAAATCGGTTTTCGAAAAGATTTTTGATCATGCTGAAATCCAAATCAAAGAAGATACCTATGCGGCTGTGTATGCTGTGTCATCGCCAGGCGAGCCTTCGATTGTTTGTATCTTAGGCACGGGCTCTAATTGCAGTTATTTCGATGGAAAGGATGTTTTTCAAAAGGTAACCTCGCTGGGCTATATATTAATGGATGATGCCAGTGGCAACTACTTTGGTCGTCAGTTGATTCGGGATTATTATTTTGAACGCATGCCAGCATCCCTATCCAAAACTTTTGCCAAAGAACACGACTTGTCTGCCGAAACCATTAAAGACTTCCTCTACCGAAAGCCAAACCCGAACACTTATTTAGCCACTTTTGCCAAATTTTTAATCGAGCACAAAGAAGAAAAATATTGTCAAAAGTTAATTAGAAAAGGCCTTAAGTTGTTTGTTAAAAACCAGATTTTTTTGTTTGATGATCACAAAGAAATCCCCATTCATTTCATTGGTTCTATAGGTTTTTATCTCGAAAAAGAGTTAACCACTGTTCTTGATTCCTTCGGTCTAAAGAAAGGAATAGTGATCAAAAAACCCATTGAAGGATTGGTGGCCTACCATCAAAAACTGGGGTGCTGATTTAGCGTATGGCAATCATTGAAATTTCTACGTTTACATCTTTTGGAAGCATCGCCACTTGTACCGTTTCTCTGGCCGGTGCTGTAGCTTCATCAAAAAACTGTCCATAAATTTCGTTTACAGCCGAAAACTGTTGCATGTCTTTTAAAAAAATGCTCGTTTTCACTACATGTTCAAACTTCATGTTGGCAGCAGCTAGAACTGCCTCCAGATTTTTCATCACACGACGGGTTTCATCTGCTATATTGTCTAATTCTAAAGTCATTGTTTTGGGGTTTAGTGCAATTTGTCCCGACATGTAGAGCGTATTATCCGCTAAAATTGCCTGGTTATACGGCCCAATGGGTTGTGGGGCATGAGATGTTGAAATGATTTCTTTTTTCATAAAGTTTAGTTTGAATATTTTAGATAAATTTTAAAGTCTTCTGTCAGGCTCTCTTCGCTTGTCATATTTAAGATCGCTTAGCAACCCAGATTTTATTCCAATAAAAAAGTACCATGAAGCTCTTTCACTAAATGGTACCCAACTGAAATTCATGCGCCAACTTCCCAAATCCCGATCGAAGCGAAGCTGGGTATAGGTTACCCCTTTATTTTTAAAATCATAACCCGAAGACATGCCCACTTTCCATTTAGGAGAAAGCTCGATGTTTCCTGAAAACATCAATGAGTTGTTCGAAATCTCACGCTGTTGCCGAGCGTTTGAATAGGTGAGGGAATAAGCCAGTCTAAAATCCCAGGGCATGTTGTTGGTGTAAAAGGGGCTAGGTTCTTCATTTTCATCATCATCTTCCTCATCACTTTCTTGATAGCTGCTATCTGAAAAGTCATTGCCTTGCCCAAAAAGATCGTCTGCTCGACCCCCATCTCGACTGTTGTCGAATCCCCTTTTATTGCTGTTGTCAGACTTAGATTTATTGCTTTTAAAAGAATAGCCCATGTTCATGTTGGCGCTGGTCATGCGCAATATAGCGCCTCCGTTTTTTACATTAAAAGTATTGTAGCGTTGACCATTTTGGTCAACAGCATAGGGGTCGAAAGTAGCACCTATATTGACATTCATTTTGTTGTCGAACAACCCTACTCCTGTTGACATTCTTACCGGGCTCCATCTAAGAGAATCTGCTGATACGTTGTAGCTGGTAGAGAAGTTTAAATTGTTGAGAAGTTTAATTTTTTTAGGTTCGGTGGCTGTTGAATCTTTGTCTCTAACCTTGGCTTCGAATGTGTTGTTCAGGCTCATGCCAATGGCGCTAGAAAATCGATTGCCTGGGGTGCCAAAGAGGCCTCCTTCAAATCTGGTGTAATCTCGAGTGTTGCCGTCGGCATCAATGATGTATTCATCATAATATTCATCGAAACTTGGGTTGATGTTATAGCTGATTGAAGGTCGAACCACATGTCTTATAGACTGAATTTTCTTATCTTCTCCAAAGTTGAAAGTTCCATAGAAAGTTGTGCCCAGGCTTGTGTTGAAGTTATATTCTCTAAACCGATCAAAACCGCGAATGGTATCTTTAGCACCCTCTTTCATGGCAACCAAATCGTAGTCGTTTCTTTTAGTAGTTTCAACTGTCCAAACCTCGTTATAATTACCGCCCATACTCACACTCAAGTATTTAAAAAGCTTAAAGTTTGTGGTGATAGGAATGCTGTGTTTCATGCCAGCACGTGCGTTGTCAAACATTTCTTTTTTTAGAAAAAGAGAATCAGTGGTTTGAATTCTGTTTTCACCCCTAACACTGTATTGAAAATTAATGTTTTGTATGATACCTTTCTTGATGCCATCCTTTTTGGCAAAAGGATAAATCCGCTCCACATTGGCCTGAAAAGTAGGGAGGGTCATGTTAACACTTTGTGTTCGGGTGTTTTGGGAGTGAGATGCTGTGAGTGATAAATTCACGGAGGGGTATCCCGAAAAGGTTTTAGAATAGGAAACCGAGGAGCTAAGCGTATTGTTTAGGAAATTGGGAGAATTGAGTTGGTTAACTGATTGCGTAAAATAGTTGCTACTTCCTAAATTAACTGATGCAGAAAACCGACTATTGGGATTGGCTTTGGCATCTTGATTGTGTGACCAACGAAAATTGTAAATATTAGATTTTGAATATCCTGGCAGCCCTCTTTGGCCAGAAACTAAATTTTCGAATCTAAAACTGAGGTTGCCTCTAAATTTATATTTTTTATAATATGTGGTTTCAGAGCGAAATCCATAGCTTCCGTTGGTGTAATAATCGCCTAAAACAGCCAAATCAAAATAATCATTAATGGCAAAATAATAACCTCCATTTTGGAAAAAGAATCCTCGTTGTCCACTTTCTCCAATGGTTGGAAAAATAAATCCTGAAGTCCGATTTTCAGTAAGAGGAAAATAGGCAAAAGGCAAAAAAACAGGGGTTGGAACGTCTTCAATATACAAGTTACTTAAACCTGCTACAATCTTACGCTTGGGCACAAATTTCCCTTTGCGAACTCGAATAAAATAATCGGGGTCATTGGGGTCGGGTGCTGTCGTTACGCGTGCTTCTTTCACAAAATAGACCGAGTCGTTTTCTTTTTTGGTGATTTCTCCAAAAACATTCATGTCGTTTTGCTCACTTCTCGAATTCCAAATGATTGCCCTTTTGGTATCAAAGTTAAAGCGAATAGAGTCGGGCCTAATTTCATCACCTCCTTGTTTGAAAACGGGATATTGCACCAGCGTACCTGTTGTGTCACGAATTCTACCCGCACTCACTTCGCTGGTTTCATAGTTCAGTACAATAATTCCCGATTTAAGTTCTACGTCTTGATAATAAAGTTCGGCTTCGTCAACAAGGTATAGTTTTTTCTCTGGTCTGCTAATTTTCATGGATCCTTTGGCATATCTTTTGACAAGGTCTAAAAGCAAAGGTTTTTTGACTTTAACACTGTCAATTTTAATACTGTCTGCAGTCTCAGTGTTTATTGAAGATTCTTGAGCCTTGGATCCAAGACTTATGAAGATGAACAGCATTGCAACAGCCCAAAAGTTGATTGGCATTTTTTTTCGGTGTATTTTTGTATGGCTGAGCCGCTTTTGCATCGCCTCCAAAATTACAACAAATTTTGGCTGACAGATAAAAAAAGGATTTTTATGTTTTTAAAATTCAAATTGTGCTACCAACCCAAACACTTCATTTTTTTGCTTTGCGTTGCACTTCTTTTTGTTGTTAGTCAACCTTTGATATGGGCCCAAAAAAGCTCGAAATCAGTGGATTTCAAAACTTTTAAGGTTGTACTCGATGCAGGGCATGGAGGCAAAGATCCAGGCAACCGAGGCAACGGCTATTATGAAAAAAGTATTGCACTGAACATTGTACTAGAAATAGGAAAATGGCTACAAAACGAAGACGATATTGAGGTCATATTCACAAGAAAAAAAGACGTTTTTGTGGATCTAAATGTTCGTGCTTCAATTGCCAACAAAGCCAATGCAGATTTGTTTATTTCAGTGCATTGTGATGCCTTTTCCCCAAAGCCACAAGTGAATGGTGCGGGAACTTTTGTTTTGGGGTTACACGAAAATGATCGTAATTTTCAGATTGCCCAAAAGGAAAATTCGGTTATTTTTCTAGAGGACAATTACGAACAAAAGTATGATGGTTTTGACCCTAATAATCCAGAGTCGGTAATAGGATTGGTGTTGATGCAAGAAGAATATCTCGACCAAAGCATCGATGCCGCCAGCCACATCCAGGAACAATTTGTGAATGCCCTAGGCCGAAATGACCGCACAGTAAAGCAGGCTGGCTTTTTGGTGCTTCGCAACACTTATATGCCATCTGTTTTAATAGAAACAGGTTTTTTGACAAACCAAAAGGAGGGGGCGTATCTCAATTCTACAAAGGGCCAAAAAGAGATGGCCAAAACCATTTCGAAGGCCATAATTGCTTACAAAAATCGAATTCAAGGAAAAATTTCAAAACCTGACACAAGGGTCTTTGACGCACCCAATACTGTCGATTCGGTTGCTGATTTAGATCAGCCCCTTTTTGCTGTTCAAATTGCTGCAAGCTCAAAAATCATTTCAACCACCCCAAATAATTTTAAGGGTGTAGAGGGTGTTTATCGAAAAGAATTTGGAACACTCCAGCGCTATTATGTTGGTGCTACACATGTGCTCGATGACATCAAATTACTTCATGAAAATCTACAAAAACTGGGATTTACTAACAGTTTTATTGTTGCCCAATATAGGGGCTCATACATCACGCTCAGCGAAGCCTTGTCCCTACAAAAGAAATAGTGGGTGTCTTAGTGAAATAATTTCTACTTTTGTAATCTAATACTTAAAGCCCATTCACTTGAAAAAAACAAATGAAATACGAACTGCGATTATGGTCATTGCGGGTATCCTTTTGTTTTATTTTGGATTTAATTTTTTAAAGTCAAAAGACATTCTAATATCGGCACGCACTTTCTATGCCGTTTATGACGATGTTGAAGGCCTTCAAGTGGGTACCCCTGTAACCATCAATGGGTTTTTAGTGGGCTCTGTGCAACACATAGAATTTGCCAACAGTCAAGCCCATTTGGTTGTAAAATTTAGGGTAAATAATGATTTTGATTTTTCGAACAGTAGTACAGCACAGATTTATGAAGCTGGTTTGATTGGTGGAAAGTCCTTGGCCATTATTCCTGATTTCAACAACACGATGTTGGCCAAATCTGGAGATACACTTCCCTCCTCAATTTCACCAGGATTAACAGAATTGGCCAACGAAAAATTGGCACCATTACAGCACAAAATCGAACAAATGATTCAAAGTGCTGACTCTGTGATGTCAGCCATTCATCAAACGCTAGATCTTGAAACAAGAAAAAACCTTCAACAAAGCGTTTCACATTTCAACAGTTCCATGCAAGAATTCGGAACTATCGCCGCCTCAATCCGTCAAATTGTTGAAGGACAGCAATCTAACTTTTCGCAAACCATTACTTCACTTTCAAACACTTCTAAAAACTTAGAACAAATTACAGCCCAGTTGGAAGCTGCTTCTTTAGATGAAACTTTTGAAAACTTACATCAGACTTCTGAAAGCCTAACAAAAATTATGGCAACTCTCGATGAAGGTCAAGGCACTTTAGGTAGTTTGATTCATGACAAAACCTTATACGAAAACCTCACCACCGCCTCCGAATCATTGGATAAATTGCTTGAAGACATGCGTTTAAACCCCAAACGGTATGTGCATTTTTCTGTTTTTGGTAAAAAACAAAAACCCTACAAAACCAACAATCCCGAAAAATAAAAGTGAAGTTTTTACCAAATATTTTGTTTGCCATACTTCTCGCGGGAGGACTCTTTTTATTCGTTAGGAATGTCAGAAAACTCATTCGAAATATTCGTTTAGGAAGGCCTGAAAACCGATCTGACCAACCAGCCAAAAGATTAAAATACATGGCTCTAGTAGCCTTGGGGCAATCTAAAATGATCACGCGCCCCGTTGCAGGCCTGTTACACATCGTTGTTTATGTAGGGTTTCTATTCATTAACTTAGAGCTGATCGAGATTGTGCTAGATGGTTTATTGGGTACCCACAGACTTTTTGCTCCTTTGCTGGGGTCATTCTACAATATTCTAATTGCTGGTTTTGAAGTTTTTGCTCTGGTAGTGATTTTGGCGGTGCTTGTTTTTTGGCTTAGAAGAAACGCTCTAAAAATCAAACGATTTTGGAGTGCTGAAATGACAAGTTGGCCAAAGCATGACGCCAACCTAATCTTGTATATCGAAGTGGTGTTGATGGTCTTGTTTTTGAGCATGAATGCTGCCGACTCTTTGTTACAGCACCGTGCGCTCGATACCTATCCAGTGGCCGGAAGTTTCCCTATTAGCCAATTCATTGCTCCCCTCATGGCTGATTTTTCGACCAATATGTTAGTTGTTTTCGAACGGACATTCTGGTGGCTTCATATTATTGGAATTTTGTTTTTCCTTAACTATTTATACTACTCCAAGCATTTACACATCATTTTGGCTTTTCCAAACACCTATTTCGCCAATTTAAATCCAAAAGGAGCATTTTCGAATATGGATGCCGTAACGCATGAAGTAAAACTGATGATGGATCCAACAGTAGATCCAAATTCCAGTTCTGGCACTTCTGAAGTAGCTAAATTTGGAGCTTCAGATGTGATGGATCTATCATGGATTCAATTGCTAAACGCTTATTCTTGCACAGAATGTGGTCGATGCACAAGCGTATGTCCCGCCAATCAAACAGGAAAAAAACTTTCCCCTCGAAAAGTGATGATGGACACTCGTGACCGTCTTGAAGAGGTGGGTAAAAACATAGACCTCAATCATGGGAATTTTAGAGATGACGACAAGAAATTGCTTGGAAATCATATCTCCTCTGAGGAACTATGGGCCTGCACAACCTGTCAAGCTTGCATTGAAGCTTGCCCCATCGGGATTGATCCCATGTCAATTATTTTAGACATGCGTCGCTTTTTAGTCATGGAACAATCAGCAGCTCCTTCTGAGCTCAATAACATGATGAACAACATAGAAAACAATGGTGCCCCATGGCCTTTCAATCAACAAGACCGACTGAATTGGAAAAATGAAATTTTAAGTTAAACTATATTTATGAAGCAAGAAGAAGTTGACAAACTACTCAGTGAAAAGCTAGAAAATGGAGCACACGTAAGTCCAGTACTTCCCGAAGGAATTAAAAATTATTTAATAGACATCGATGGCACTATCTGTGACGATATTCCAAACGAAGAGCCCGAAAGAATGGCCACTGCCAAAGTCTATCCTGACGCTTTAGAAACGCTCAACCGTTGGTATGAAGAAGGTCATGTGATTTGTTTTTTCACTTCAAGAACTGAGGAGCATCGTCAAGTCACAGAAGAATGGCTAAAAAATAACGGTTTTCAATACCACAGTCTTTTGATGGGTAAACCACGAGGAGGTAACTACCATTGGATAGACAACCATTTGGTGAAGGCCACTCGTTATAACGGAAAATTCACAGATCTAATCGATAAAGAAGTAACGATTCAAGTCTTTGATGACGGTTTTCATGATTAAAACAATACTATGTCTCTGAACATTCCAACCTGGGCCGATTGTGTTGCCAAAGACCTCAAACCCGAAGTGCTTTTTTGGGTGGGGTGTGCAGGTAGTTTCGATGAGCGCGCTAAAAAGATCACCAAAGCTTTTGTGACATTGCTCAATAAAGCTGAGGTTTCATTTGCTGTTTTAGGAACAGAAGAAAGCTGTACAGGCGATCCTGCTAAGCGTGCTGGTAACGAATTTTTGTTTCAAATGCAGGCGCTATCCAACATTGAAACTCTAAATGGATATGGTGTTCAGAAAATTGTAACCACATGCCCGCACTGTTTCAATACCCTAAAAAATGAATATCCTGCTTTGGGTGGTCAATATGAAGTTATGCATCACACGCAATTCTTGAAATCACTATTGGCTGAAGGAAAACTCAAAATTGAGGGTGGCATTTATAGGGGTAAAAGAATTACTTTTCACGACCCATGCTACTTGGGGCGTGCCAACGGCGAATTTGAAGCCCCTCGAGCACTCCTTAGCGCCATAGAAGCCGAAATTTCTGAAATGAAAAGTTGTAAACAAAAAGGATTGTGCTGTGGCGCAGGTGGGGCCCAATTGTTTAAAGAGCCCGAAAAGGGTCACAAAGACATCAACATTGCCCGAACCGAAGAAGTGCTAGACTCCAAAGCAACCATTGTGGCTGCTGCCTGCCCATTTTGCAATACGATGCTCTCTGATGGCATGAAGCACAAACAAAAAGAGGAGGAGATTCAAGTAATGGATTTGGCTGAAATGATTGCTAATGCAACAGACATAAAATGGTAGTCACTTTTCAAAACTTACCAAACGACGCCAGAGTATGGATTTTTCCTTCAAATCGGCCGTTTTCTGAATTAGAAATCTCCGAGTTAAACGAGGCTTTTTCAAAATTTCTACAAGATTGGACTGCCCATGGTGCCGATCTTTTGGCCGGATTTTCATTACCTTATAACAGGTTTATTGTGATTGGATTAGACCAAACCGCACAAAATGCTACAGGTTGCGCTATCGACAAATTGGTTCATTTTGTTCAACAAATCGAAACCAAATTCGATGTAGTTCTTCTTGACAAAATGAATGTCACTTATAAACAGGGTGCTTTTTTAGCCCACAAATCTTTGTCAGATTTTAAAAAAATGGCACAACAACATGCGGTTTCTAAAGACACTATAGTGTTTAACAATTTGGTGGATACCAAACATGACTTTGATCAATTTTGGGAAGTTCCTGCTAAAGAAAGTTGGCATCAACGTTTTTTCAAATAAACATTAGGTTCTGCTTATTAGAAAATTCAGTTCACCTTCGATTCGGTTTTAATTTTTTAAAATTGTTTCTGCATTTCTTTTTCCTATAAGTCGAGTTTGGTATGATTTTTTGTTAATTTCGAATGATGATCAGAAATCTTTTATTATTCTTCGCCCTAGGATCGCTTTTTGCCCAGCGCACCGACCCTCTCATATCAAGTGATTTCGAAGCACAAAAACAGTGGGTTGATAGTATTTATCAAAACTTAAGCTTAGATGAAAAAATTGGTCAGTTGTTTATGGTTATGGTTTTTTCTGAACACGACTCGCTACGCCTATCTTCAATAATAAATGATATTAAAAAGCATGCTGTTGGTGGTGTAATTTTTTCTAGAGGGACTCCATTAAAACAGGCACGATTAACAAATCACCTTCAAGCCCAAGCCAAAGTGCCACTGCTGATCGGAATTGATGGTGAGTGGGGTTTGGCCATGCGTTTGCAACAAACCCAGGCTTTTCCTTTTAACATGACTTTAGGCGCCATTCAGCAAGATAGCTTGCTATATCGATTGGGTCAACAAATGGGCTTGAATGCAAAAAGGTTAGGTGTTCACATTAATTTTGCACCCGTTCTTGACATCAACACCAACCCCAAAAATCCTATTATTGGAAGCCGCTCATTTGGCGAAACCAAAGAAATTGTGACCAACAAAGCGCTTATGGTGATGAAAGGCATGCAAAATGTTGGCCTACTCACAAGCGGCAAGCACTTCCCTGGTCATGGCGACACTTCAACCGATTCTCACAAAACATTGCCCACTGTTAGGTTTTCAAAAAAACGTTTAAAGAACACGGAGTTATACCCCTACAAAAAATTAATTTCAGAAGGCATGACAGGAGTTATGGTGGCCCATCTCGAAGTCCCTGCTCTAGAGCCTCACAAAGGGGTTCCTTCTTCTATGTCGGACAAGGTTGTCTCAAAGTTACTCAAAAATGAACTTGGCTTTGAAGGTTTGGTTATTACAGATGCCCTCAACATGCAGGGGGCGCTCAGTGACGGAAGTGGGCGCTCACCCGATTTAACTGCTTTTTTGGCAGGAAGTGATTTGCTTTTAATTCCCAATAATTTAGAGGCTGCAGTCGGTGCATTAAAAACGGCCTATTTAAGCGGTGAAATCTCTGAAGATCGACTGGCTTACTCTGTAAAAAAAATATTGAAAGCGAAACACAAAGTGGGATTGCATAAAAACAAAATGGTCAACACAAAGCAGTTGCAATCTGATTTAAATTCAGAGAAAGGGCGTATGTTGTTTAGAGAGCTCACTGAAAAATCAATGATAGTACTTAAAAATGACCAAGAATTAATTCCCATCAAAGCACTCCAAAACCATAAAATAGCCTACGTTTCTATGGGCGCCGAACAAGGGGACACTTTTTATGATATGCTTCAACACTACACCCAAGTCGATTATGTTTCTGCGAGTACAAGTTTGATGTATAAAAAAGCATTGACCTCCTATAATACCGTGGTTGTTGGAATTCATCAATCTGATGAAAATCCTTGGAAATCCTATAAGCTTTCTACCTTAGAATTGGAGCACCTTCGACAAATGGCCAAAGAAAAAAATGTGATTTTGTGTCTTTTTGCAAAACCCTATGCACTTTCTGAGATTGATTTTATGAATGAAATCGAAACTGTTTTGGTGGCCCATCAAAATAACGAGGTTTCTCAACAAACGGCAGCACAAGTGCTCTTTGGGGGCTTAGGCGCGTCTGGACGCTTGCCAGTGACCGCGCACAGCCGTTTTCCTGTTGGAAGCGGTTTAAATATCAAACCTTTAGACCGATTGAGTTATGGACATCCCTTGCAAGTAGGGCTAGATCCAATAAAACTAAATAAGGTTGACAGTTTGGTGCAAACTGCTGTAGATTCTTTAATGACTCCAGGCGTTCAGTTATTGATTGCTCGTCATGGTAAAGTTGTCGTGCACAAAATGTTTGGGAAACCTACCTATGAATCTAAAAACAATGTTGAATGGAACCAACTTTACGATTTGGCCTCTATGACTAAGATTTTAGCGTCTTTGCCACTTTTCATGAAACTTTATGAAAAACACCCGCGCCTACTAGATAGTCCTTTGTCAAAGTGGTTGCCCAGGCTCAAAGGCACCAATAAAGCGGCACTCACAGCTAAAGAAATCTTGAGTCACTATGGTAAACTTACCCCTTGGATTCCTTTTTATTTAGAAACTATAGACTCGATTACCCATCAACCACTTCCAGCATTATATCGAAGCGATGCCAGCTTGGAATTTCCCATCAAAGTGGCGGATCAATTATACCTTCATAAATCCTATATCGACAGTATTGAAACTAAAATCGATGAGAGCAATCTCCTTGATAAGCTTGAATATCGTTACAGTGATTTGGCTTTCTACCTAATTAAAGATATCGTGGAAACCCATGAAAAAGTTCCAATTGAAAAATTATTTCAACAAAACTTTACGGCTTCAATGGGGGCACAATTCACCACTTTCAATCCGCTTATAAAATTTTCAAAATCACAAATAATTCCATCTGAAAATGATACCTATTTCCGGCATCAAACCCTTCAAGGTTATGTACACGACATGGGCGCTGCCATGTTGGGTGGGGTGGCAGGACATGCAGGCTTGTTTGCCAACGCCAATGATGTAG
The DNA here is from genome assembly GCA_964477735.1 of uncultured Flavobacteriaceae bacterium. Lineage (GTDB taxonomy): Bacteria > Bacteroidota > Bacteroidia > Flavobacteriales > Flavobacteriaceae > CAYZFD01. Next base: position 15,256 of record CAYZFD010000012.1, on the reverse strand, counting down.
CCAAATTCATGCAGCTTTTTCTGCAAAAAGGTCATTATGGTGGTAAACGCTATTTTTCGGACACCACGTTTGACACTTTTAATAAATGTTACTATTGTGATCAAGGCAACAGGCGAGGAGTTGGACTAGACAAACCTCAATTAGAAGAAGAGGGGCCAACTTGTGGTTGTGTTTCTATGGACAGCTATGGACATTCGGGATTCACAGGCACCTATACCTGGGCCGACCCAGAAACCGATTTGATTTATGTATTTTTGTCGAATCGTACCTATCCAACTATGGAAAATAATAAACTCATCGAAACCAACTTAAGAACTAAAATTCAAGGGCTCATATATAATGCCTTAATAAATTGAGTATGCGCATAGGGATTGTATGTTATCCTACTTTTGGAGGAAGTGGTGTTGTGGCAACAGAATTGGGATTGGCGTTGTCGCAAAGAGGACATGAGGTGCATTTCATCACCTACAAACAGCCAGTCAGACTGAGCGGTCTAAATCCAAGTGTTCATTTTCATGAAGTTCATGTTCCTGAATATGCCCTGTTTCATTATCAACCCTATGAACTGGCGCTTTCTAGCAAGTTGGTGGATATGGTCAAAATGCATCAAATTGAACTTTTGCATGTGCATTATGCTATTCCGCATGCCTATGCCGCCTACATGGCCAAGCAAATGCTTCTTAAAGAAGGGATTCAAATTCCTATAGTCACCACCTTACATGGCTCTGACATCACTTTGGTGGGCAAACACCCCTTCTATAGGCCTGCTGTTAATTTCAGTATAAATGCCTCTGATGTTGTGACTTGTGTTTCCGAAAATTTAAAACAAGACACCCTTAGCTTTTTTGATGTCGAAAAAGAAATTCAAGTGATTTATAATTTTATTGAGGCTTTAGAAGATCCCATTTCTAAGAAAGATTGTCAGCGTGGTGCCATGGCTCAGCCCCATGAGCGCATCATTACGCATGTCAGTAATTTTCGCCCTGCCAAACGCATCCAAGATGTGATTGAAATTTTTAATGGAATTCAACAAAAAATTCCTTCAAAACTGATGATGATTGGGGAAGGCCCCGAACGATTGGTGGCCGAGCAACTTTGTGAATCCTTAGGCATTTCAGAGAAAGTATTGTTCTTTGGCAATACCAATGAAGTGGCAAAAATATTGTGTTTCTCTGATCTTTTTCTTTTGCCTTCTGAGTTTGAAAGTTTCGGATTGGCCGCCCTCGAAGCCATGAATTCTCGAGTGCCTGTTATATCGTCTAATACTGGTGGTATTCCAGAAGTAAACATTCATGGTGTTTCTGGCTTTTTAGCAGATGTTGGAGATGTGAAATCCATGATTTCTTTTGCGTTAGACATTTTAAAAGACGATCAAACTTTAGAAAAGTTTAAACAACAAGCAGCCATTACCGCCCAAGCTTTTGATATCAATAATATTGTTCCTCAATATGAAGAGGTGTACAGGAAAGCACTTCTACTATATCAATAAATTTTACTTTGGATGATAAATCCTTTGGGCTTTTTGGTAAACATCCGCTCTGTTAAGTGACATTTTTTTTGTTTTAAACTGTGCATACAAATCCATCTGGTCATTATAGTGTGGGGAGCTTGGATGATCGCTACTTCCATAGGAAATAATAGATTCTATTTGCGTTCCTTTTTCCTTTGAAAATTGCACCAATCCTATGTAAGACTCTCCGTGTGTAATTTTTAGGCGCCCATCAACATCTGGAATTCCTCGCATGGCGGTAATCACATCTGGAAGTCCAAAGATGGGCAGTTTTTTTTGGCCTCTCACCAACCTTTGGTAGTCCCCTAGACGAACATTTTCGCTTCCAAAATGTTTGATCATATAGGCCTTGGTTTGCAACATGGCGGCTTCTAAAACTGATGGTGTGAACTTTTTATCAGCATCAATTTTGTCATAAAAATCGCCCAATTGATAATAGAAAATGGCATAGGCTCCAGCACCGAATGAGTCTGCGCTTGCTCGTCGATCCCAAGTCTGAATTTGGCGAAGCAAACCTGAAATGTCTGGAAAATCCTCAGGCTTCATTTCAAAAAGCGCATTAATATCCATAAAGTTGTAATGAAGTGGAGAGGGTAGGGTGTGGTCGTATTTAATTTTTTTGAAGGTCTCATAATCTATGACATCATGCTCGTTGATGAGCTCTAAAAGTCGAGTGCTTCTATTGTTGTCATACAACTCAAAGTTGAGCGTTTTGCTAAAGTTCGACGGTAGTGGGTTTTCATCAGCGGCCGTGGATTTGAATGGACTGTGGTTGGCATTGTAAACAAATCCCGACTTTGGGTTGATTACCTGGGGTAAAGCTTCGATGTCATGATAAGAGTTCCAAAGTGTTTGCGTTGTATTTCCTGGTAGGGTTTTGGTCCAATCATAATGCTCGTTTCGTATTGGAAGTCTTCCGTTTGAGATATAAAATATGGTGTCATTCCTATCTGCATATCCAATGTTGTATCCAGGGAGCGCTTTCATTTTTAGGGCTTTATAAAACTCATGAAAGGAAGTGGCTTTATTCATCCGCCACCATTGCTCTAAGGCACGAATGTCGTAGAGACTAGGGGTTCTGACAGAAAAATAACCCCTTTTGTTTTTTAGGGTAGGCCCGTAAATACTCTTGTAGAATTTTTTACGAATGGGTATGTTAATCCCTAAAAATTTCACAAAAATGGTTGCGCGATATTTTTTTAAATGATGTATTTCCCCATCTACCAAATAGGCATTTTTTGTGGTCGGATGCATCTGTAGCTGATAAACATCTGCTTTGTCAGGGTAGTTTACGGTGTGTGACCAGCCCAAATACTCGTTTGCTCCAGTTAATATGCATGGAGCGCCCGCAAAGGTGGCCCCCAAGATATTTGTACCTTCTTCACTCACCAAATGAACTTCGTACCAAGATGTTGGTCCATCGAGGGGTTGGTGGGTGTTTATGGCCAGAAAAGTGGTGTTTTCACCAGTTTTTGAGCTATTAAAAGCGAAGGTGTTTGAGCCCAAGGGGGCTTCATTATAACCATAAGCTTCTGGGGTATTATTGTTAACAATATTTCCAACGAGTTTATCTGCGGCATTGGAAATAAAAAGTTGTAGAAAAGAATAAATCACCATTTTTTTTGGAGTGATTGGAAAGAGTTGTTGCAGCAATACTTCTTCGGGGTGCTCTTTTGCATAACTGTTGATTCCTAGGGCATAACCTTCTAAAACCTTTACAAAAGCCGGGTTAAGGGTATGAAAAAGGCTATCGACGGTTTCTCGGCTTTGTATGAGTTGCGCCAAAAAATCGGCAGGAGCTCCTCGTTTTCCTAAATGCTTACTCAGCAAAGCGTTGCCTGCCAAATAGGCCTCTTGTATGGTTTTGAAATCATCTTCACTATGTGCCCATGCCAAACCATAAGCCAACTCGGCATCGGTTTTTGCATAGATGTGAGGAACCCCAAAATTGTCTCGAACAATTTCTATATTTTGAGTGTTTATTTGCGAAAATGTATTGAAGGAAAAAAGTAACAAAAGGAGCCTGTAGGACACACTATATTTCATAAAATTTTATTTAAATATAGGGCTAATTTTCAAATTAAATTTGAAAAATTTGTAGAACTCTCGACCTTAATTACTTAGAAGTTTGAGAAGTGTAAGTGCTTTCAAATATTTTGTCTGCATTGCCTGTTTCAAAGCCCTCTCGTCTGTGCTTTTGTTTTAAGTCTTTTTTTGAAAGGTGTGCAAATTGTGGTAACACCCTTCGTTCAGCAAACTCCACATAACTGCCCGAAATTTGTTTTTGTTTTCCGTCAGAGAAATGTGCCAATACAGTTTGAGCCACTGAGCTGCTTTGAAGCAATAGTCCATCTGCACTTTTTTTGATCACTCCACCAGCATCGTTGAGCTTAATTCCAGTTCGAATTAGAAATTGATTAAAGTTAACCAATTCGTGAAAGCCTTTTGGGAGATTGTGAACACTAATGGTGTAATGATTTAGGTAATATCTGTTGTAGATCACCCAGGCTGCATATTCACTTTCGTTGAGCAATTGTTCATAATCGACTAGAGTTGGCAGGGACCATTTGGGACTATGAAAAAACCTAACCACTTCTTCAACATTGTCTAAGTTAAGCTTTTCAACAGGATCTTCTTTGACTTGGTCTGTGTATTTGAAGATGCATCGTTGTGAATCAGTCGATAAAAGATTCACTTTCAGTTCACTAATGAACACCCTTGGCAGTTCTGGAAAAGGCGGGGCATACCAGTAGGCGTTTAGTTTTTTAGCTTCGAAAGTCAAGAAGTCCATTTTTTTATATCCGTGATATAAAAAAATCTTTTCCAATGAATCAATACCCAGATGGGGTACGCCCATGGTTCTAAAAGCCACATGATCATTTACAATGTCTTTTTGCCCGTCAATGATTTTAGCAGAAATCATGGCCTCAGTAATTTTTTTTACATCAGGAACTCGCTTTTGGTATGTGTCAAAAAGCTCATTTAAAATTTCGTGAATTGGAAGTTTTGAGTTAAAAAGCATCATAGAAAGTATATAGTCTAATCTACAAACAATTTTCCAGATTTTGTTTCTAAAAACGATTGAAGTTCAATCGATTCTTGTTTTAAAAACCCTTTCTTGGGGAGCTTCCCTAGAGCAGCCAATTCCACTACTGCCGATAAAGACGCTGCCGTTGTCCAAGAGATGGCACGCCAAATTTCTCCATCAATTTCTTTTGGGTAGAAAGCTTTGAAATATTCTTTTCTGTAAAGCTTATGGTCTTGCCACCCTTCAGCAATGGCATAAACATACACCACATCTTCATCAACGGGAGGTTTGGCATCGCTTAATATTTTTTCTAATAATTTGGGTTGATCTTTTAAAATGAGTTCATACATCAAAAAACGCATCAATTTGGCGTGGCCAGGATAGCGTATGGTTTTGTAATTTAAAGTATCTACTTTTCCTTCCAAAGTGTCGCAAAGTGTGCCAAGTCCTCCCGAGGTGCTAAAAGCTTCGAATTCTTGACCTTCGATATTAATGTGCTCTAGGCCATCCAAAGAAGGAACCTTTTTTTTACTTCCATTGTGAATGACTTCGGCATCGTTTAAATATTCATTGATAACCCCACTCGGCGACCAGGTAAATGAATAGGCCAATTGCCCATTTGGATAGCGTGGAAGTGCTCCAACTCTCAATTCTAAATCTCTTAATTTGGTGAAGTTATGCGTTAAATCGTGCCCCACTATCCCAATTAAACCCGGTGCCAACCCACATTGAGGTGCCATAAGTCCCTTTGAAGTTGCACTTAGTTTTTTAATCGAATTGGTGACATTGACGTCCTCAGTTAAATCAAAATAGTGAATTCCAAACTCATGTGCAACCTTGGCTATTTTTGCATTTAGAAAATAGGGAAGTGCGGATACAACAGCATCAACCTGACTCAATATGAACTGTAAGTTTTCAGTTTTTGATAGATCCGTTTTGATGATTTTAAAATCAAATGCCATCTTGTAGGCTGGTGTTTCCTTGTCCACACCCATGACTTCAAAAGTTTTGTTGAGCATTTTGGCTACCAAACAGCCAACCTTGCCCAGCCCCAATACAGCAACTTTTTTTATTTTCATAAAATAACAATTAGTCAATAAAAAGTTATATATAAAACAAATATAGAGAAACTTTTGCAAGAAAGCTTTTGGGAAAATAATTTTTAAGAAATTTGAAATTAATTCAATAATCGCATGTTAAAATTTATTTCGGGTCGCTTTATGGGTGCCGTTTATGCGCTAAGGGGCGCATTTCATTTGTTGAAAACGGAAGATGCCATTCAGTTTCAAACACTAATTGCGATGGTGTTTATGGCGGCTGGTTTTTATTTTGAGATCAGCTCAATAGAGTGGATGATTCAGCTTTTAGCGATTGGATTGGTGATGGCCACAGAGGCCATGAACACAGCAGTTGAAAAGGTAGCAGATTTTATACATCCCGACAACCACAAAGACATCGGCCTCATCAAAGATGTGAGTGCTGGTGCGGTTTTCATTGCCGCGGTTTTTAGTTTGGCTGCTGCTGCATTCATTTATCTTCCAAAAATTTTGGGCTAGAATGCCCGTGCTGACCCCTATTGAGTGGTTTTTGGTGCTTTTGGCATCATTTGTTTTGGGTCTAGGAAAGTCTGGGATCAAAGGTTTTGGAGTGCTTATAGTGTTGATGATGGCTTTTGTGTTTGAGGCCAAACCTTCGACTGGGATTATCATGCCCTTGCTTTTGGTGGGTGATCTTTTTGCTATTTTCTATTATCGAAAACACGTCATGTGGAAACACCTTAAACGCCTGCTTCCAGGAGTTGTTTTGGGTGTTCTTGTAGGGGTTTGGGTTGGCAACACCCTCGACGAAAGATTGTTTGCAAAACTCATGGCCTTTATTATTTTAATAGGTCTGGGGGTGATGTTGTGGTGGAATAACAAGTCGCCAAAAATTCAAATTTTTGGACCCTCAATGGGTCTTTTCGTTGGGTTTACTTCTATGATTGGCAATTTAGCAGGCCCTTTTAGTAACATTTACTTGCTGGTCATGAAATTGCCTAAAAATAACTTTATCGGCACTGCCGCTTGGTTATATTTTGTAGTCAATTGGTTTAAGGTGCCTTTTCATGTTTTTATTTGGGAAACCATCACCACAGAAAGTTTAAAAATTAGCCTTTTTCTAATTCCAGCTGTATTGGCCGGCTTGTTAGCTGGAGTGTATCTAGTGAAGGGTATCAACGATCAAAATTATCGAAGATTTATTTTGATTATGACTGCATTAGGCGCCGCTATTCTTTTTTTCCGATAAAAAAAATGATTACTTTTCACAATCCAAACTCTAATTCACCATCTGTTCAGTGGATCAAAGCTGTGCGTTGAGAGATTGCTTAAACCTAAAAAACCAATTCTTAAAACCTATGAAAACCCAACTTT
>CAYZFD010000012.1:0-8207 GCA_964477735.1 uncultured Flavobacteriaceae bacterium | reverse complement strand
AGGTGGAAAATCAAGATTCACCATTCTATATCACCGATAATCTTCCTTTGGTTTTTGATGCTGAAAACGAACCATTGAGAAATTTGACTGAAACCATTCGTCGTCAGGGTAGTGCTTTGGGAATTGCCATGCCATCTGGCTATGGCCAAAAGGGTTTATTGTTAAATTTAGACCCTAAAATTCCTGCTGAAGGCTATAAACTTCAGATCGGCAAAGAGAACATTCTACTTAGAGGAGGGTCTTTATCAGGACTTTATTGGGGATGGCAAAGCCTTCGACAGCTGCTGATGTTGCAGCAACAAGATAAGATTCATTATTTACCAGGCGGACACATCACAGATCAGCCTTCCTATTCCTATAGGGGCTTTATGCTCGATGTTTCCAGACATTTTTTCCCAGTTGAAACAGTGAAACGTATGATCGATTTGCTAACATTATACAAAATCAATTTTTTGCATCTTCACCTGTCGGATGACCAAGGCTGGCGAATTGAAATTAAGCGTTGGCCGAAACTCACCGAAATTGGCGGTACAACCCAAGTAGGAGGGGGGCAAGGCGGTTTTTACACACAAGAAGATTTTACGGATATCGTGCAATATGCAGCTCATCATCAAATGACCATTGTGCCTGAGATAGACTTACCCGGACACACCAATGCAGCTTTGGCAAGCTATCCGTCTTTAAACTGCGACCGAAAGTCTCCCGAACTTTACACCGGAACAGAGGTAGGATTTAGCACACTATGTGCCGATCACGAAGAAACCTATCAATTTATTGCTGATGTATTTGAGGAATTGGCTGCGCTTACCCCTGGTCCCTATTTGCATATCGGCGGAGACGAGTCACATGTGACCGAAAAAGAGGATTATTTGAAAATGATTAACTACGCATTAAAAGTGGTTAAAGAAAACGGGAAAACGCCAGTGGGTTGGGATGAAATTGCCCATGCCAATATCGACTCAACATCTGTGGCTCAATACTGGGCACGATCTGAAAATGCTGTGTTGGCTGTTGAAAAAAAGGCTCGCGTGCTCCTTTCACCAGCTTCACATGCCTATCTCGATATGCAGTATGACTCACTCACCCCTCTTGGGCTTCATTGGGCTGGTTTCACCAACCTAAAAAAAGCCTATCAATGGAAGCCAGAAACCTTGGTGGCAAATGTTCCAAAATCTGCAATCCTTGGGATAGAAGCACCTCTTTGGTCCGAAACCCTAGAAAATATTGATCAGGTTGAATTTATGGCTTTTCCTAGAGTCATGGGGCATGCCGAAATTGGCTGGACATCCTCTGGTCTTTTGACATGGGAAAATTATCATTCCCGATTAAAAAATCAACTGCCACTGCTTGATAGACTTCAGGTAAATTATTATCCATCAAAATTGTTGGAGGATGAATAGTTGTTTAAGGGATTACTTTCCAATACAAAACTTAGAAAAAATATTTCCTAAAATTTCATCATTCGAGATGTCTCCTGTAATGCTTCCAATGTGGTAGAGTGCCTGCCTAAGATCGATAGCGAGAAGGTCTCCAGAACGGTTTTCATTCAATCCTTCCTCACAAATTTTAAGTGCTTCCAGTGCTTCTTTGAGGGCCACCCAATGGCGGTTGTTGCTCACAATTAAGCTGTTTGATGAGACTTGTTGTTTAATGTCTTTTGCTAAATAATCTTTTAGGGTGTTGATGGTTTCTTTTTGATGCGTAGATAAGCAAATGTGCTTGTCGAACGCTAACTTCTTTTGCTGCGCGAAAACCTTTGTGAAACTTTCTTGAATGGAGGTTGAAACAATATCAATCTTGTTTTGCACTAGTACAATTTTCAGATCAGATCTTTGAAAGTCATGAAGTGCTTCAAGAACCTCTTCGGGTTTGTTGTCTAGTGGGTCATAAACATAAAGCAGCACTTGTGCTTCAGAAATCTTTGCCTTGGCGCGTGCCACGCCAATAGATTCAATGACATCATCTGTTTGTCGCAACCCGGCGGTATCTATAAATCGGAATAGAATTCCGCCAATGTTCATCACGTCTTCAATACTGTCTCGGGTTGTGCCCGCTATTTCAGAAACAATGGCTTTTTCCTCGTTCAATAATGCATTTAATAGAGAAGATTTTCCAGCATTTGGTTTTCCAGCTATGGCTACAGGAACCCCTTTCTTAATGGCGTTTCCGACCGAAAATGACGATATAAGATTTATTAAATAGACTTGAGTACTTTTTAAAAGATCCATAAATTGATAGCGATCGGCAAAGGCCACGTCCTCTTCACTAAAATCAAGTTCAAGTTCAATCATTGAGGCAAAATGGAGTAATTTTTCTCTAACTTCCTTTAGGGCATCCGAAAAGCCCCCTCGCAACTGATTGAGTGCAATTTTATGTGCAGCAGCACTTTCCGAAGCAATTAAGTCAGCAACAGCTTCGGCCTGTGCCAAATCCATCTTGCCATTTAAAAAAGCTCTTTGCGTAAATTCCCCAGCAGCGGCCATGCGAACACCCATGTTTAGAAAAAGACGCAACACTTGTTCGCGGACATAGGGCGATCCATGACAAGAAATTTCTACAACCTCTTCTCCTGTGTAGGAGTGTGGAGATTTAAAAAGACTGACCAAAACCTCATCGATTACTTCACCCTTGTGTGTCAGATGACCTAAATGAATGGTATGCGATGGTTTTTCGAGTATGGACTTTTTGCTAGCCATCACAAAGACCTTTGAAACTTTTTCAATAGCTTCTGGTCCTGATAGCCGAATGAGAGACAAGGCCCCCGAACCTTCAGGTGTTGACAAGGCAATGATAGTATCAGTGTTGTTCACGTCCCAAAAATACGATAAAACTTAAAGTGTTTTTCGGTAAGTGCATCGGCGTTTGTGTTGTCGTGTAGGGTAATGTTTCCACAAAGCCTGTATGGCAGTATTCTCGACCAACTCCGGATTGGTTTCGACTTTTTGAATGCCGTGTACATTAAAGCTTTTTTGCATTTCCTGAAACAATAGCGCTGTGATTCCTTTTCCGCGATATTTTGGATCTACTCCAATCAAATATAAACTCGCACGATCGTTGTGCTTTAATGCTCGCCAAAGATGCCACCAACCCGTGGGCCACAAACTTCCATTAGCCTTTTGTAGAGCCTTTGAAAATGACGGCATAGAAATAGCAAAACCGATCATTTTTCCTGATGCGTTTGCAACACATTTAATGAAATCAATATGAATGAATTTGAAATATTTTTCTTTATAATGATTCACTTGTTGCTGTTGAATCGGAACAAATGTTTGCAACTCGGCGTAGGTGCTATTCAGCAAGTCAAACATTTCATTGACGCGTGGCAGTAAATCGGTTTTGTTTTTGAATTTTAAGACTTTCAAGCCATAGCGATCGGCAATAATTTTAGAAAACTTCTCAATCCGCTTGGGGGCTTCCTCAGCAGAAAAAATTTGAAGTTCATGTTCAATCCACTCCGCTTGTTTTGTCCATCCTAGTTTTTCTAAATGTTGGTGTTGATAGGGGTGATGATACCAAGTAATCATTGTAGGAAGTTCATTGAAACCTTCACACAAAACTCCGGCTTTGTCCATGTTTGAAAAGCCCATAGGGCCCTCAACGTGAGTGAGTTGATTCCTTAGGCCAAATTGGGTAACAGCTTCAAGGAGTTTCTGGCTAACTTCTATATCATCGATGGTGTCATACCAACCAAATCGTAACTTCTTTTTTTGTTCTTGTTTAATTTCTATCCAATTCATTAGGGCAGCCACGCGACCAACAACTGCGTTGTTTTTTATAGCCAAGAAAAGCCTCATGTATCCTTTATGAGCCAGAGGATTTTTTTGTAAATCCAAAGCATTAAGTTCTTCTTCAATAAGGGGCGGCACCCAGTAGGGGTTGTTTTTGTAGAGTATGAAAGGGAATTTAACAAAGTTTAAAAGCGATTGTTTGTTTTCAACGGTTATAATTTTAATCATCCCTCACCATTTTTTTTGAGTTTTTTGGCCGCTTTTTTCTCAGCTTTTTTCACTTTTCGCTCCGCTTTTTTTAATTTCTTATCCGCTTTTCTACCAGCCTTGCCAAGCTTTTTTTCTACCCGATTTTCTCTTTTGAGCTTTCGTTGAATTTTCCTGTCTTGTGGAATATCGCCTTGCCGATGACGATCAATCCGGTAAGCCAAACCTAAAACCCCAAAATATTGAGCAGGACTGTCTTTGGAACTTCCTCCAACGCTGAAGTCTAACTGCGTGTTTTTGTTTAACAAAAATGCTCCTCCTAAACGAAAAAGCAAATCAGCATGAACTTCACTATCAATACCTTCGTTTTCAATATAAACAGACCAACGTGGGTTTTTTAGATTGTGGGTCAGGGTCATGGCATAGCTTAAAATGGGATGGTCGGTGCCAATTCGATCATATGAGGTGTTGGTCACAAAAACCCATCGCCCAAGAAAATGATTTTGCGTAATTAAGCTGGCTTTTGGACTCATTACAGGTTCTGCAATTGGTTGAAGTCCAATGGTTTTTAAACTGCCAAAGAAATCACCATAGGGGTATGGGTTGTCTGGATGAAAGCCAGCTGCTGCATATACTGAAACTGCAGGAATGAGATCTCGCCACTTTATGCCTTGGTTAGCCTTCCAACTTCTAATGCTAGGTTTGTATTTTTCGGTGTTTCTGAAGGGGTCAAAAACCAAATATTTTGCTCCAATTTCTAATGCCCTAAAACCTTTTCTTGAGCTTGTTTTAGGGGGGCTGATTAAATGATTTTCAATCTCATCAAACTGGTAAAAAGCGGTGCCAACCAGTTCTAGTTGTTCGAAAAATATCCCATATCGAACACTTAAATCAGCGCCCCAGCCCTTTACCGTAGATTGGTTTAATCGACTATGTTTCCAACTTCCATAGTGTCCTGCACTTTCGATCTGAATCACCCCTTTCCCAACAGCGAAGGCACCCATAGAATTTCCTGGCTTATTTGTATTGATGGTTTCGGTATATTGGGCATTGCCTATAACAATAAAGCATCCAAAAATTAGAAATGTATAAAATTGTTTTATTAGGTTGTTCATGTTTCAAATATACTAGATTTACAAAGTAAATGAAACATCGAGCTTGTTGTAGTTAAAAATGGTATTTTTGGTTTTTAAAATAAGCTCCCCATGAAGTTTTTAATTATCTTATTGGTTATGCTTTCAATCCTCCAACTTTTAAGGGTGCTGAGCCCTTATCTGTTAAGATGGTTTTTGGCTAGACTAACCAAAAATATGACAAATCCGCCTCGTCCTCAAGCCCCTAAAAAACAACCCAAGCCTAAAGAAAAAGTGGGGGAGTATATTGATTTTGAAGAAATAGAATGAAACGATTTAAGTTATTGAGCAAAATTAAATTTCCTCTTTTGGGAGCGCTCTTTGCTGTGGTCCTTGCCCTAGCATATTTCTACCCTGTTTTGCAGTCAAAAGTCTTGCCCCAGTCCGACATTGTGCAATCTCAAGCCATGTCCCGACAGGTGGTTGATCATAGAAACCAATTTAACGAAGAGCCCTACTGGATAGACAATGCTTTTGGAGGGATGCCAAGTTATCAAGTTCTTGCGGATTATCCTTATGATTTCTTGCAATCCATTGACAAGATCCTTCGGTTTTTGCCACGTCCTGCAGACTACTTATTTCTATACCTACTAAGTTTCTTCTTAGCTATGTTGCTCTTGCGCTTTCAATGGCCTGAAGCTTTGATCGGAGCTATAGCCTATGGGTTTTCGACCTATTTGATTATCATTTTAGGCGTGGGACATAACACCAAAGCACAAGCTTTGGGCTACCTTCCACTCATCATTGCCGCGGTGGTGGTTTGCTTGCGGCGCAGAACCTGGTTGAGTTGGTGGGTTTTTGTTTTGGCTCTTGGCTTGCAAATCAATGTGAACCACTACCAAATGACCTACTACACCCTTTTGATGGTGCTTATTATTGGACTTGTTTATGGATGGGAGGCTTTTAGAAAGCAACAGCTTAAGTTTTGGTTTACATCCGTTACTGTTTTGTTTATTGGGTTGATATTTTCTCTTATGCTCAACGCTACAGCCTTACTGGCTACAGCAGAATATACAGCTTATAGCACCCGAGGTAAAAGTGAACTCTCCAAAGAGAACGATGGTGCAGCAGATGGTCTTGACTTTGATTATATTACAGAATACAGTTACGGAATCTCAGAATCTCTAAACCTTTTCCTTCCGAGATTTATGGGAGGAAGTCGTGCCGAAGGTTTGGATGAAAACAGTGCACTGATAAAATTCTTAGGAACACTAGAACCCGAAACCGCCCAACAAATTTTGCCCTATGTGAGTACCTATTGGGGCGATCAACCAATCGTAGCTGCACCAGCCTACCTTGGGGCCGTTGTTTTGTTTTTAGCCCTTATAGGTCTTTGCTTAGCGCAACCCATTATGCGCCGTTGGATGTTGGCAACCCTTGTTCTAGCACTGACATTGTCATGGGGAAAAAACTTTGAAATTCTTTCTAAGTGGATGGTTGATTATTTCCCTTTTTACAACAAATTTAGAGCGGTTTCTTCTATACAAGTACTCATTGAATTCTGTGTGCCTTTGGCTGCAGTAGTTGGCCTAGGCGCTTTAATGAATCAAGACGTTCGATTGGAAAGAAAAAAACGTGCTTTTTTCATTTCATTTACTGTTTGGTCTGGCTTGGCCATCATACTTTGGTTGTTTGGTGGGGTTTTGTTTGACTTTAAATCACAAAACGAGATTTTCGAAGCCTACCCCGAAATCCTAAACCCACTCATTGAAGATCGAAAATCTCTTCTTAAAGCCGATGCCATTCGAGCATTATGGCTGGTCATGGCTGCTGCGCTTGTTGTAGGGTTTTTGCTTTGGAAAAATGCAAAAAAACCACTTGTCATTACTGCCCTAGCGCTACTGATTTTGGTGGACTTGTGGGGAATTGATAAAAATTATGTTAAAGCAGACGATTTTGTAAAATCTAGAAACCTTGGACAGCAAATCGCCATGACCCAAGCGGATAGATTGATTCAAAATGACAACACACACTTTCGTGTTTTCGAGCCAGCATTGGGGCTTTCGAATGCAAGAACGGCTAAATTTCATCGGTCTCTAGGGGGGTATCATGCCGCCAAACCCCGAAGGTTTCAAGAGCTTTATGATCAGCATATTGCAGATCGCAAACCAGCTGTTTTAAACATGCTCAACGTTAAATATGTTATAGAACCTAGCCCCGAAAACCCTGTTGGTGTGTACCAGAATCCTGGCGCTTTGGGCCCAGCTTGGTTTATTTCAAGTCTAAAACAGCTTTCTTCTGCCAACGAAGTTCTTCAAGGATTAGGTGATTTCGATCCTTCGGAAATGGCCATCACTCAGACGCTTCAAAGCAAATCCTATCAAAAAGATTCCACGGCAACAATAGAACTTATTGACTATAGAATCAATAAGTTAACCTATAAAATTTCAACTAAAAATCCAGCTTTTGTAGTGTTTTCTGAAATGTTTTATGATAAAGGTTGGGTCAGTTATTTAGATGGTGAGATTGTTCCACACAGTCGTGTCAATTATCTTTTAAGAGGAATGGAAATTGAAGCAGGTGATCATCAGATTGTATTCGAATTCAAACCCCAAGTCATTCAATACGGAAGTTGGTTAGTGTTGGGGGGGTACATACTGCTTTTCACTTTATTCATCTTTAGGTTGATAAAATATTTTGCAAAAAAAAATGATTCACACCCCTGATGCATCACAATAGAGTAACTTTTGTTTATAGTTTCAAAACCACATTTGTTGAGCGTGATTTGTTGTTGCTAAGAAGTTTGAAGATGAACATTTTTTCGATTGCTTCACCGCCTCATAAAAGTCCACATTTGTTTTTTTGGAATCGTGTCAAAGAGTTTTTTCTTTCGCTATATTACTTACCACGATCTCGCGCTGTGATTTGTTGGTTTAATGATTATCATGCTTTTTTCGCGCTTATTTTGGCTTGGTTTTTTCAAAAAAAAAGCTTGCTTATTGTTGGTGGCTATGACGCGGTTTCGGATGCCAACAACCAATATGGAATTTTTTATAAAAATATTTTTAGACAAAAGTTGGCGCGATGGAACTATAAGCTAGCATCAGAAATATGGGTTGTGGACAAAAGCCTAAAATATGGTTGCGAACAAGCCTACAATAGTTTTGGTGTTGTTTCTGGGGTTTTGAGTTTCATGCCA
>CAYZFD010000011.1:0-40991 GCA_964477735.1 uncultured Flavobacteriaceae bacterium | reverse complement strand
GGTGTCACTAAGTCTAGGCATAGCAATCACTTCAACGCCGTCGGGAATGGCCACTGCCGGTGCTGAAGTTGTGGTTTCGACTTCAGGGGCCGCTTGAGGGGCTGCTGTATCTTCAATTGGAGCAACCTCTTCCTTGGCAGATTTCGTGTCGAGGAGGGTGGCAAAGTCTTCTCCTTCTTCGCCAACAATAGCCAAAAGAGTATCAACAGGAGCTGTTTGCCCTTCCTGCACTCCAATGTGCAACAGTGTGCCTTCATAGAAAGATTCAAATTCCATGGTGGCTTTGTCGGTTTCGATTTCGGCAAGGATGTCGCCCTCACTAATTTGATCCCCTACTTTTTTTAACCACTTTGCTACAACACCTTCTTCCATGGTGTCGCTCAGTCGCGGCATGTTTATTCTCTCAGCCATTGCTTATAATTTGTGTGAAATGAAAGGATAATCTTCTTGTTCATACACAGCATCATACATCACGCTTTTGTCAGGATATGGTGAAGTTTCTGCGAAGTCTTCACATGCTTTAACAAGGTTTTTCACCTTTTCATCAATTTGTTTTAAATCTTCTTGGCTGGCATATTTTTCTGCCAATATCACCTCTTTTACTTGAGTGATAGGATCTATTTTTTTGTATTCTTCAACCTCTTCTTTCGTTCTGTAGTGTTGCGCATCAGACATGGAGTGTCCTCTGTAGCGGTATGTTTTCATCTCAAGGAAAGTGGGACCATCGCCGCGACGTGCACGCTGAATGGCTTCATCGACAGCTTCAGCTACTTTAACAGGATTCATGCCATCTACAGGGCCGCAAGGCATTTCATAACCCAATCCAAGTTTCCATATTTCAGAATGGTTGGCGGTTCGCTCCACTGAGGTACCCATAGCATATCCGTTGTTTTCTACAATAAACACTACAGGCAATTTCCATAACATGGCCAGGTTGAGGGTTTCGTGCAAAGACCCTTGACGGACAGCACCATCACCCATGTAGCACAGGGTCACGTTGTCTCTGCCATGATATTTATCACCGAAAGCCATGCCTGCACCCAAAGGAATTTGACCACCAACAATGCCATGACCTCCATGAAAACGGTGTTCTTTAGAAAAAATATGCATCGATCCGCCAAGACCTTGAGAAGTTCCTGTTGCTTTTCCATACAATTCTGCCATGACCCGCTTGGGGTCAACACCCATACCAATGGGTTGCACGTGGTTTCGGTAGGCCGTAATCATGCGGTCTTTTGTGAGGTCCATCGCATGGAGAGAGCCAGCTAAAACAGCTTCTTGTCCATTGTAGAGGTGTAGGAAACCGCGAACCTTTTGTTGAATGTATACGGCCGCTAACTTATCCTCAAATTTTCTCCAAAATAGCATGTTCTCATACCATTGGATGTAAGTTTCTTTGGTTATTTTTTTCATTGAACGCGCATCGTTAATGTTGATGTAAGCTTTCGACACTCACAAAATTGGTGCAAATTTACTACTTTCATTCGTAGTTAAAAAACTGTTGATCTATCTTTTATTGAATCTGCAACAAAACAGAAGTTACAAAGATTGTTTTGTCAACAACTGGCTATAATTCTTGATAATCTTCACCCAAATTGAAGGTAACAGAAAAACGCAAAGTGTTTTCGAGAGGGCTCACAATTTTTGAGGCGGAGAATAAGTAGGATAAATCTACATTCACTGCTGAATATTTAAAGCCCGCGCCCAAGGTGAAAAATTTTCGAGCGCCTTTGTTTTCGTGTTCATTAAAATAGCCTGCACGCAACGCAAATGCATTGTCATACCAATACTCCAAGCCAAGTGCCCAGGTCACTTCTTGCATTTCCTCGCTGAACCCACCCGGTGCATCACCAAAAGATTTTCCAATTCCTGATAGGAAGCTAACGTCGGGTTGTCTATATCCAACAATAATATCCTCACCATCTTTTGTTTCTATTATAGGTTCACTTGGTGATGGCACTAGCAATTTATTAAATTCAAGGTTAACCGATAGACGATTATAAAAATCAAAAATAAAGTCGAAGCCACCGCCAACACGAAGGTTGGTGGGGAGATAACTTTCTTTGCCTTGTTGGTCATATTTTAATTTTGGGCCTAAATTTGAAATATTGAAACCAGCCCGCCAACGTCCATTAAAATTGTTGTAGGCCATTTCTTCCGATCTGTAAAATCCAGCAAAATCCACCGCAAAACTTGAGGCTGCTTCAGCATCAGGGTCTACTTGCGTTAGTTTTAGGTCTGATCGTATATATCGTCCGGCAACGCTCATCGCAAATTGATCGCTCAATTTAAGCGAGTATGAAAGGTCTAAGGTGAGTTCGTTGGGACTTTCGACAACAGGAACATCTTGGGGGTTTTGCAAAAACTCTATCTCTCCCAAACTAAAATATTTGAGGCTAGCCCCCCAAGCTGCACGTTCAGAAGTGCGGTTGTAATAGGCAATGTTGGCCAAGAAAATGTCATTCACCAGTTTGCTTAGGTAGGGCGTGTAACTCACACCAACACCCATTTGTCTTTCGGCAAAAGCGTATTTAGACGGGTTCCACTGTTGCGAAAAGGCATCGGACTGAGTGGCCACACCCATATCCCCCATACCTGCAGCACGGGCGTCGGAGGTGATTAATAAAAAAGGGACGCCGGTGGAGACTACTCTTCTTTCAAGTTGAGCAAAACCAATTTGTAAGGAAAAAGATAGGGCAAAGATTGTTAAAAATTTATTCACTTGTTCAAACTTAGAATTCAAATATAGAGTATAACTAGCGAAGAATCACCAGTTTTTCGGTCTTTTTTGCAGACATATTGGATAACGTAGATTTTACGGAAATCGTATATACATAAACACCTTTTCCTACCGCTTGTCCATAGGCATCCCTCCCATCCCAAGCAATTTCTCTAGATAAAAATCCATCTGTGGTGATGGTTTGACGTGTTGACCATAGTTGTTTTCCGCTGATGGTAAAAACTTGCACGGTGACCTCTAATGGCTCAAAAGGTTTGTTGTGTTGAAACCAAAACTCTGTGTGGCTCACAAAGGGGTTTGGGTAGTTGAGCACCCTGTCGAGTACCAGATCATTGTTGTCTAGAACCAAAAATTGAATGTCTTGGGTTGATGAATTGTTATAAACGTCCCAAGCCGTAAGGCTAATGGTATGCAACCCAGGTTCGAGATTTCTCAAAGCATATTGCAGCTGCCCAGACTGATAGGTGTCTTTGTCGGTTTGATAATATTGATTAAGTACAAATGGATTTGCGGTGTCATGATCGATAACGGCCATGATATCATGACCAATGCCACCAGCCGTATTAATGCCACTTTCATCGCTAAGCACGGCCAATAAAATCGGAGATTCGTTGGTAATACCCCCATTCACAAAAGATAGATCATTCATATATAGGGAGATGCTAGGCCCTTGGGTGTCATTAGTTGCGGCATTGTCGAGCCCACCTATTGGGATTTCAGTGTAAACCCCTGCTTGGTCTATAAATTGATCCTTTTGCTGGGCATATAAGCTAATTCTAGCTTTTCCGACAGGGAGCTGAATGTCTTTAGGAACAATAAAAGACAACTCGAATAGGCCGTTTTCTATGGTGGCTTTTCCATTAAAAACGGTTTCGCCCAATTGTTTAAACTTCATCACAGGTTTGATGCCATCATTGGCCAATGTGGTTCGTTCTGCTTCTTTATCGAAAACAATGAGTGAAGCCTCTCCATTATAATCCGTAAGAGGTTGGTTTGTAGCATCTAAAACAGCACCCTTAAATTTTACCTTACTCAAAGCTTTTAGGGTGTCTAGGGCTTGATCGATGGGCTTGTCATTGAAGTGTGTGAGCACAACTTTTGGTTTGGGAATTGCCAATTTTAGGGCAGGATCGCCAATATAGAAAACAATTCTTCGCTGTGCAGTTCCAGAAAAATTAGCCTTTGCCCGTCTCAAGGCCTCGCCAACACTAGGGTAATCTTCAGAACCGTAGGCATATAATTCTTTGGTGAACTGGTTGTTATAAGTGATGCCGTTGTTCACAAATATTTGGCGGGTTGTGGACACCAGCCCAATCGCACCTCCATTTGGGTTAGCGAATGTGAGCTCCCCTGCTGTGATTCTAAAGGGATTGTCGAAACGGCTAAATTCACAAGTGGCTGTAACAACGAGCGGTAGTCGGTTTGGATTATAGAGGCTTGTGGCGTCTGCTTTGTCAAAAATTCGTTCTGATGCCAATCCATCTTCACTCCCATGACCAAAATAGCTCAAGGTTAGGGTGCCCAAATTCAACTGACTTTTGATGGCTGCATTCACCGCAGGATAGCGATCACCACCCGCACCAACTTCTTGCTGATAACTGTCTAAGTGTATTTTCTTAACATTCACAAAAGGTTTTTGGTATGCTAACTGATCTCCTAACTTGTCGAGGTTTTCCTGGATGGTCGTTTCCCAATCTCTATCTACATCATCTGAAATCAGCAGAAAGGTATTTCGCCAAGCCCCATAGTTTTTTTTGTCATGGTAACGAATTATTTTGTCAACTGCACTTCTTGCTGAAGCTACATCATCGGCCAAAATCCGACCCACTGCCAAGTCCATTTTATCAGAAAAAGCCAAGCTGCCCTCAAGAGGGTCCATCATAGCATAATAGTCATCAGACATAAATGAAGAAGTCAATGAAAAGCTTTCGTAGGAATAGAATGTTGGCACAATGTTGTTGTTGATAGAAATTCGGTTTTGATAATCGAAAGTCGTGTCGCCAAAAAGGCAGACGTATTTGATTTTATTGTTAGGATTTGTGGCTTGATCGTAGGCGAATTTAATGGCATTTCTTATAGCCCCAATATCTGGATTTCCTGTGTTGAAATCGTTATAAATCTCATCTAAAGAAAGTACTACGGCGTTTAGTCCGCTGAAGTTTTTATGAAATTCCGCCAAACGTTGGGCTTCAGACTTTAGCGTTGTGTTGGTGATGATAAGGTAATCAACAGTTGAGGCACCTCCTTTTGGAGAAAGTTTACTGTGTATGTCTTGGTTTTGAACACGACTTCCCTGAGGGTGAAACTTTGGCTCAAAAAAGTCGTTTTTAGGAAATACCAAATATTTTCTCAAACCCTTTTGTGAGGTTGTTAATTGAGTGTTTTCGGAGTCTATTTCATAGGCCAATACATCAAAACGATTTGTGATATCCCAAACCCCCATTATGCTTTCTGTATTGTTAAATTCTAATGAAGACAAAGGTTCACTAGCATGATCAATCTGGCAAATGTATTGTTGATCACTACCCTTCAATTCACGTTGATAATGAACTTTTATGAAATCTAAAAAAGCTGATCCCAATGGGTTTCCGTTGTTTTCATAGCTCATTTTGAGCTGTAAATCATTGGCACCCGGATTAATGTTTAAGAATCTTTGTCCTTTGGTAAGTGTTTTCCCTATCGGGTTGGCCGAGTCTTCAGTACCTTCAACTGAGTCAGCTTTTTCAGGAAAGGAAAAATTCATTTGTGAACCAGCCACATCTACTTTTAGAGAGGATGAAACACTAGACAAAGCTGCAGCTTTCACATCTACCCTAACCCCAGATCCTGAAAATCTATCCGATAAGGTAAATTCAAAAGTCTGCTCAGGTTCATAGATAAAGGTTTCACCAAACCATCGACGCCCTTGTTTGGCCATATTTTCAAGTTCAAGTTCATGAAAAAGTTCAACTTGAGCCACTTGAAAGATTTTTGAAGGAGTTGCGGCGGGTGTTTGAGGAAACTGAATTCGTTTAGCGGGTTGATTTCTGACTCCAATAAAATAGGTTGTTTGTTGCGTGAATAAATTGCGATGGGTTTGACTTTCCTCATTCCATTGGTCAGGCCCTTCGGCATAAAACAATATGTAATCTGAAGAATCAAAGCGACCATCCTCAGCACCTATCACTTGAATGGGGATTTCTTCGTTGGTGTAGGTTTCTACATCTTTGTTTAGTATAGGGATCATGCGGCCCCCATTTCCATAAACTTGTAGGTGATTGGGGTTTGTTGTGTTTAATGAAAGTCCTAAGCGACTTAGAAAATCATAACTTAATTTATAAACCCCTGATTTTTCGACCGAAAACCTAAACCAACTGCCTGTTGACAACACGGAATTACTACTTATTTTTTTGGTCGTATTCAAAGATGAGTTTAAGTTTATAAATTGGGGGCGAATCACAAAAGACTCTACGCGCTTGGGTCTTCCGTTTTCAACATAAAAAGGTTGCGCATTCACCACCCAACCTAGCTTTCCACGTTGATAGGTTTTTGCGACTTCAACACTAAAAACAGTATCCAATTCATGAACATTGAGATCATAAAGTTCCTCTTCGTTGACATCAGAAGCGATAACCTCAGTGATTTGCAAAGTTTCTGCTGACAAATACTGGTGGGTTTGATATTCAAAAACCAATTTTTTGAGTGTTGCATCGAACCAGGTAGCGTTAGATTTGGTTGAAGGAAATGTGTTTTTTGTGTGAATGGTTTCCCATTTTTGAGGTTTGTCCCAATCTAAAACAACCTTGTCTTGCTGGCCAAAAAGTGCCATAAAAACAAAAGAAAAACAGATTAAAAGGACTTTTTTCATGCAACTATTAAAACGTTACGAAGATACCTATTCGTATTTCAAGTTTAAAATTCTTTATACTAAATCTGGGCTATTGGGCGTTTATGATAAAAAACATAAGCTAAAGAACAATCTGATGAAAGTCATCAATAAGCATAAAAATTAGTATATTGCGAGCGTTTTTTAGGTGTATTTAAACCCATTTATGAAAAAGTATTTGAGCTCCTTATTGCCCACCTTGTTTGTCGTTTTGATGGTGACCGTGGGCTGCAACAGATCTTCAGGAAATCGAAATATTTCTAGAGGCACTGGCTGGAAAATCAACGCAAAAGACGGTGGTTTTCAATACAATACCAATTACAAGGGGCAAGAAGTTGGTCCTGGATTGGTGTTTATTGAAGGTGGCACCTTCACCAAGGGAAAGGTGCAAGACGATATCATGCACGATTGGAACAACACGCCCACACAACAAAACGTTTCCTCCTTCTTCATGGATGAAACAGAAGTCACCAATGTCATGTATTTAGAATATCTTGACTGGCTTAACAGAATTTATAACCGAGAAGACAAAACCTACAAAGCCATTTATGTTGCAGCCTTGCCCGATACTTTGGTTTGGCGAAATCGATTGGGCTTCAATGAAGACATGGTCAACAATTACCTCAGACATCCCGCCTATCAAGAACACCCAGTGGTCGGGGTAAGTTGGCATCAAGCCGTAAATTATGCCAAATGGCGCACACAAAGAGTTAACGAATTGATTTTAGAACAAGAAGGCTATTTAAATAGAGGAGCAAAAGTTCCAGACAGCCTTTCAGCATTAAGCACATTTAATACCGATACCTACCTCACTCAACCCGATAAAGTCTATGGGGGACGCATGAGCGAATTGGCAGGGAAACGTGGTGTTTCAAGAGACTCTACCCCACAATACATCACCAGACAAGACGGACTTTTCTTACCCGAATACAGGCTTCCCACAGAAACTGAGTGGGAATATGCTGCCCTTGCCCTTAAAGAAGTTCGAGAATACAATCTTTATCGGGGTAAGAAGAAATATCCTTGGAGCGGGGAATATACCCGATCTCGAAACAAAAGAACTCAAGGAGATCAGTTGGCCAATTTCAAACAAGGAAAAGGAGATTATGGAGGAATCGCCGGATGGCCCAACGATGGTGCCGACATCACGGCCCCTGTTAAAACCTTCCCTCCCAACGATTTTGGACTCTATGACATGTCGGGTAATGTTGCCGAATGGGTGGCCGACGTTTATCGCCCAATCGTAGATGATGAAGCCAATGATTTCAATTATTATCGCGGAAATGTTTACGGAAAGAAAAAAATTGATGAAGACGGAAAAGCTGTCGTAGTTGATGAAAATAACTTAGGTCTTGAAGTGGATACGCTTCCCAATGGAAAAATAAATTATAATAGACTTCCAGGGGAATTGGTAACGATAGAATTAGACAGTACAGATTTATATTTGCGACCAAATTTTGATCGATCTAACAATATAGACTATCGAGATGGAGATTTTGGATCCACCCGATACTACAACCAAAGTGAGGACCAAGCCAAACCCATGTATGATGCCCCTCAAAACAGCTACGATAAGAAGGATGCTAAAGACACTCGATCTACGCTAATAGACAACAAATCAAGAGTGGTGAAAGGTGGTTCTTGGAAAGATCGTGTTTACTGGTTAGACCCTGCTCAACGAAGATTTTTACCAGAATACATGACCAGTGATTTTGTTGGTTTTAGATGTGCAATGTCATACCTAGGAGCGCGGCCAAGCAAAAGAAAACCACGGGGATAAGAATATAAAGCTGACCTCAAATGGTCGGCTTTTTTTTTTGGAATAAAATGAGTATAGGTTCGGTTTATAAGGCTTTTTTAGAATGCGCAGGCGGCATCTCTACCGACACAAGGAACTGCCCCGAAAATTCATTTTTTGTTGCGCTTAAAGGTGATCGTTTTGACGGCAATCTATTTGCCGAAAAGGCTCTTGAAAATGGAGCACGCTATGCCCTAGTGAGTGATCAAACTGTGTGTCATGATAACCGATATATTTTGGTTTCAAATACCCTCGAAACCCTACAAGAGCTGGCTACTCATCATAGAAAAATACTCAACACCCCCATCCTAGCCCTAACAGGGAGTAATGGAAAAACAACCACCAAAGAACTCATGCATGCTGTGGTCGCCCAACAATATAAAACCCTAGCCACGAAAGGAAATCTAAACAACCACATAGGCGTTCCACTGACACTGCTAAACCTTACAAAAGAAACAGAATTTGGAATAGTAGAAATGGGTGCGAATCACCCTGGAGAAATTGCTTTTCTAACAAAAATGATTCAGCCCAATTTGGGCTATATTACCAATTTTGGCAAAGCCCATTTAGAAGGTTTTGGAAGTTTGGAAGGCGTAATCAAAGCCAAAAGTGAACTCTACGATTATTTAGAAAAAGAAAAACTCCCCATTCTCCTTAATGCCGATGACAAGGTTCAATTAAAGAAAGTGAAGACCAAAAACATTTTTACCTTTTCTGAAAACCATCCTGCCCATGCTGTCGTAGAGCTTTTAGAAACCAGTCCGTTTCTCAAAGTAAAGTTTAAAGACACCGAAATTCAAACACAACTTGTAGGTACTTATAACTTCACTAATATAGCTGCAGCCATCGGGTTGGGTGCCTATTTAAACATAGGAATAAATCAAATTAAAAAAGGGATTGAAAGTTATTGCCCATCCAATAACCGCAGTGAGGTGATTTTAAAAGGTCAAACCACCATTGTCCTTGATGCCTACAACGCCAATCCGTCAAGCATGAGGGCTTCTCTTCAATCTTTTGCAAAAAGAAATGATAGTAAATGGGTTTTTCTTGGTGACATGATGGAATTGGGTGCTCATGCAAAACAAGAACACCAAGACCTGATGAACTGGGCCGACACGCTAGACATTGAATATTTTGTGTGGATTGGCCAACATTTTAACGCTTGCACAACACCCAATAAAAATCACATTACTTTTGCACAAAAGCCTCAAGTCTTTGAATGGTTAAAAAGTCAGGAGAAGGTCGGTACTCAAATTCTTGTTAAAGGATCTCGAAGCATGCAAATGGAAACTTTATTGGATCACCTATAATAAGGTAGAGGGAGGAGAATTCTAAAAAAAAGTGGGTGATACTGGATTCGAACCAGTGACCCCTACCCTGTCAAGGTAGTGCTCTAAACCAACTGAGCTAATCACCCAAAAAATGGTTCACAAAAATACATTTTTCTTTTGACTTTTGAAGACGAAAAGCTTTATGTATGTTTGTAAAAAAGTTATGAAAGTTTTTTTAGAAAAAGACCTCAATGAGCTTTCTAAAATTTACCGCTTAAATCTGATCAACAGTTGCACGGGTTATAAATCGGCAAACTTGATGGGGACGGTTTCTACAGATGGGAAACTAAATTTAACCGTTTTTAGTTCGGTAACACACTTGGGTAGCAATCCGGCCCTAGTAGGTTGCATCTTAAGACCCACAACGGTGCCAAGAGACACTTTTAAAAACTTGATAGAAACTGGCTGGGTGACCATCAACCACATCCACAAAGATATCATTGAAGATGCACACCACACCTCTGCAAAATATGCATCAAATGTTTCAGAATTTGATCAAACAAACCTTGAACCAGAGTTTTCAGAGCAGTTGCCAGCACCCTATGTGAAGGGATGCGCGGTGCAATTGGGCTGTCGGTTTTTAAACCAATATCATATCAAGGAAAATGACACCTTATTGTTGGTTTTAGAAATTGTTGAACTTAGGGTTCGGGAGGATCTCATCAAAGAAGATGGCTGGATTCAACTCGATCAGGCGAATACTGTTGCCATAAATGGCCTCGATGGCTATACACTACCTCAGTTGATTTCGCGTTTTGAATATGCTAGACCCACTTCGAATGGAACAAAAATATAATATTTTAGAATCTTATGTATTAAATCACTCTGAAAAAGAGCCTGATTTGCTACAATTGCTTTCGAGACAGACCCACCTCAAGTTTTTACAACCCAGAATGTTGAGTGGGGCGCTGCAGGGTAGGGTGTTGGCGATGCTATCTAAGTTGGCACAACCCAAAATAATTGTTGAAGTAGGTACCTTTACAGGTTACTCAGCCTTGTGTTTGGCAGAGGGCATGACCAAAAATGGTGTCTTGCACACGATAGACATCAATGAAGAACTCTATGACTTTCAACGTGAATTTTTTAATCAATCACCCTATGGCCATCAGATAAAACAGCATTTAGGAGATGCCATAGAAATCCTACCCAAAATTTCGGGCCCTTATGACTTGGTTTTTCTTGATGCTGACAAAGTACAATATGAAGCCTATTTAGCCCTTGTTATTAATAAAATTAGAGCAGGTGGCTTGCTCATTATCGACAATGTTCTTTGGGATTATAAAGTATTAAAACCCACAGCCGAAAAGGATTTAGAAACGGCAGCGATTAAGCGTTTCAACCAGCTTATCCAACAAGAGGAAAGCTTGGAAAATGTGCTACTTCCTATAAGGGATGGGCTAATGGTTTGTAGAAAAATTTAAAGTTTGCGTTTGATGGATCCTGTTAAATCCTCAATTTCATCTTTTACTTCTTTCAACTGTTTTTCAATCACTTCGGTGTCCACTCCTTTTTTCTCGGCAGTTCGTTGAATCTCGTGTTTGATTTCGTTGGTAGCAGATTTCACTTGCTGGATTCCTTTACCCAAACCACGGGCGATATCAGGAATTTTGTCGGCTCCAAAGACCAACAAGATGATAAAAAAAATAAAGATGATTTCGGCGCCACTAATAAACCACATGAATGTGTAAGTTAGAGATTCAAAGATACAAAAAAAGCCAACCCTGTGGATTGGCCTTTTTGGTTTTTATAAAATAATCAACCTTGAATATTGGCTTTAAATTTATCAAAATCAGTTTCTGCTTCTTGCTGTGGCCATTGGTTATTGGAAGTGTCAATATCGGCAGTTTCTTGATCTGGATCGACCTTAACACCTATTAATTCTTTGTTAGTAGCCAAAACTTTGCTTACTTCAGCATCGTTTTTTCTCCAAACCTGAACTGGATAGGTTACCTTTTCTTTGGTGCCATCGGCATAGCTATATTCCACAATGAGTGGCATCACTAAACCTCCTGGCTTGTCGAAAGTGATTTCATAGAAGTATTTTGGAGATTTGAGTTGAGCACGCTCTTCAGCTGAAAAATTATCCATAACAAACTCCTGTAAGTTTTTGGAATTTTCTGTTGGAGTGCCTTGCTTTAGCAGATCATCATAATCTTCACTGTCCTCGGCCACCATATATACCAAGGGGGGCAGGTCGGCTTCGGTAAGTCCTCTTTGCTCCATGATGTCTCGAACTTCTTTATTGGGTTTAGAGGATACGTAATATTTTTTAACGCCCTTGACACCAATATCAACATAATCTGTCGAGTAGAACCAGCCTCTCCAAAACCAATCTAAATCCACAGCAGAGGCATCCTCCATAGTTCTAAAGAAATCTTCAGGAGTTGGGTGCTTAAACATCCAACGTTGTGCATAGGTTTTAAAGGCATGATCAAAAAGCGCTTTACCCATCACGGTTTCTCTCAAGATGTTGAGCGCCGTAGCAGGTTTTGCATAGGCATTTGGTCCAAGTTGAAAAACATTTTCGGGGTTGGACATGATGGGGGATATAAAATCTTGCTCACCTGCCATATAGGGAACAATTTTGCTTGGCTCTCCTCGTCTCGAAGGATATTTATCTAAACCGGGGATGGCACTTGGATAGGCCTGACCAAATTCTTGTTCGGCTAAATATTGCATAAAGGTATCGAGACCTTCATCCATCCAACCCCACTGGCGTTCATCGGAATTCACAATCATGGGGAAGAAATTATGGCCCACTTCATGAATAATCACGCTCATCATACCAAATTTAGTGCGATCAGAATAGGTGCCGTCTTCGTTAGGGCGTCCATAATTCCAACAGATCATAGGATATTCCATTCCTTGGTTTTTGGCATGTACTGAAATGGCTTTGTGGTAAGGGTAATCAAAAGTGAATTTTGAATATGATTTTAGGGTACTGGCCACTGCTTTTGTGGACCATTCTTCCCAGAGTGGATTGCCTTCTTTTGGATATAAAGAAACTGCCATAACATCACGATTTCCGATCTTTACGGCCATCATGTCCCAAATGAATTTTCGAGAAGTAGCAAAGCCGTAATCTCTAACATTTCTAGCTACAAATTTCCATGTTTTCTTAGCCGTTGACCTCTGCTTTTCTGCTGCTTCGGCTTCTTCTTGGGTTACAATTAAGACTGGAGTGTCATATGATTTTTTGGCTTGATTATAGCGCTTCATCATTTCCTTAGAATAGACTTCTTTTCGGTTTTGAAGTTCACCAGTGGCATCCAATATATGATCGGCTGGAACCGTAATATTTACTTCATAGTCACCGAAAGGTAGTGCGAATTCTCCGTTGCCCCAAAACTGATAGTTTTGCCAGCCCTCTACATCGTTATAAACACACATTCTTGGAAAAAACTGGGCAATAACATAGGCACGGTTGTCGTCTGCAGGGAAGTATTCATATCCTGAGCGTCCGCGTCCGTTGACATGATCGTTAATGTTATACCACCATTTGATCGAAAAAGAAATTGAAGTCTGACTTTTTAAGGGCTCAGAAATGTTGACGCGCATCATCGTCTGGTTTATGGTGTAGGAAAGCGGTTTTCCCTTGTCGTCAGTGACTGACTCAATATTAAATCCTCCATCGAAAGGTTCCGCCAAATATTTGTTGGCAAAGCTAGAAGCATAGTCGGCTCCTGTTACTCCCGAACCGTTGCGTTCCAAAGAAGGTGAATCTTTTTTTCGCACGTTTTGATCGAGTTGAACCCAAAGGTATTCAAGGTCGTCGGGTGAATTGTTGGTGTAGGTAATGGTTTCGTAACCATATAATTTTTTGTTTTCATCGTCAAGTTCAATGTCCATCTTATAGTCGGCGCGCTGCTGGTAGTATTGCGGTCCTGGTTTTCCTGAGGCAGAACGGTATCCGTTTGGCGTTGAAAACTCTTGATATAATTGGCGAAATTTGTTTTGGTTGATGTGCCCTCCTTTTCGTGGCTCTGCATTGTCGGCTTCTTGGGCTGTTAGAGCAGTTGAAATCACTAAAGAAAAGGCTAGCAAAAATTGGCTAATACGTTTCATGAATTAAAATTTTAAATAGGATTGGATTGTAAAAATACAAAAATTAAGACGTTATAATCAATCATTTGTTACAAATTAAACGCAGCATTGTCGTTGTCTTTGACAAACAAAAAACTTTTTCTAACATCCTTGTTTTTAAAGTGGACAAAGTTTTGTTGGCTCTCGAAAAGGTCAAAAAAAAGTTGGTTTTGAACGTAGAGCTTAGAAAAGGGGTTCAAATCTGTGATTTGGGCATAACAAATGGTTTGGTCATCTTGATGAACTATTCCTAAAAATTGTATCGGTAGAGATTTCCCATCGACTTTTATGTTAAGTTTCGACTTGAGATAGCGACCTAAATATTGTTCAATGACTTGAGGTTTGTTGTCGGGATTTAATCGGATTTGAGCATCATACCGTGTTTGCAACAAATCTTCTAAGTCGTCAGTAAACAAACGAATGGTGATTTGCAGTTCCGTTTTTTCTTCTACATAATCAATTTGTGTTGTAGAAACATAGTATTTGTGTGAACAGAATCCTGAAACGACAAAAAAGATCAAACTCAGAAAAAGAAAGTAACTGTTTTTCATTTTAACGAAAATAAACATTCACATTCATATAGCAAATGAAGTGCCAATAAAGATTAAATGCTATATTTATACTACTCTAAATCGTTTTTTATGACCCGAATCCAAGATCTACCCACCCACATGCCCGAGCTTCATAAAGAAGAAACACAGCAAGAAAACAAGCGACTTGCCAAAAAACTTACCCTGCAACTCGAGCATTTACACGCCACTCAAAATCATGCCGTATTGGTGGTTCTGCAAGGCATGGATGCCAGTGGAAAAGACGGTATTCAACGTCGATGTTTCCGCTATGCCTCTCCTGCAATCGTGAAATCCACCTCTTTTAAGGTGCCTACTAGGGAGGAGTTGGCCCATGATTTTTTGTGGCGAATACACCACAAAACACCCGCAAAAGGAACGCTTATGGTTTTCAATCGCTCTCACTACGAAGATGTTTTGGTCACTCGTGTGTTGGGGTTGATCGATGATGATGAAGCCAAAAGGCGCTTTCAGCACATCAATGCTTTTGAACAACTGCTTGTTGATCAGAAAACAATAATTGTAAAATACTTTCTAAACATCTCTAAAACGCAACAGAAAATTAACCTACAAGAACGAATTGACAACCCCCTTAAAAGACACAAACACAATTCTACAGATTGGGAGATGCGAAAACATTGGAGTCTATTTATGCAATATTATGAAGATTGTATTGCACATTGCAGTGCAGCTGCCCCTTGGGTTAATGTGCCCTGTAGTAAAAACTGGATTAAAGATTATGTTGTCATGCAAACTCTCACTAAAGTTCTTCAACTGAAGGGTTATTAAATTTTCTAAGGTAACGTTCAAGAGACTCAATCACCAACCCATGATCGGCATTTTTAAAGTGTAATGCAACATTTGTATTTTCCACCCATCCCACAACAAATTCATAAAGTGTTTCAGAATCAATTCTCCATTTTTTTTCAAAAAAAGAAACGCCATAAAACAAAATTAGATCATCTACGATTTCAGCTTGTTTATCATTTGCGCGTTTTTTCCTTAATCGATTGTAATAACCTGACAGATGCTTATAAACCGCTTCGACATCTACAGAGGTGAACAATCCAACTGACTGAACCATTGGGGCAATTATTTCTTTTCTTTTTCCTTTAAATCCAGGAATTCCCACATCATCAAAATTTATTGACGGCGGGGGCGCTTGAGACACATCCTTAGATAAACTTCCACTGAGATCATGTGGTTTAACAACCACTTCATCGAGTTTATTGACAAACGCTTCTACTGCCACAACCAACATGGGTTTCGCCATGGCAATTGAATCAAGCACCAACCACTTTTTGTTGATTTGAACAGCCGAAAAAAATAGGGTGTCGCCTAACTGAGCACCGACCTCAAACACGCCACGCTCATTAGAAATGGTCACCGAACCACTACTAATGTTCACCACATGAATTCCAGAAACATCGACAGAATCATGCACGATTTGGCCGGTTACTTTTTTAAAAGCATATTGCTGCGCCTGGGTCAAAACAGAAACAAACAATAAACTAATTGTCCAACCTATTTTTTTGATAGCGTTCACTTTGTTTAACAAGAAAGTCAATCAGCTGAAATTCTTGTTCTTTTTTTAATAGTTTTCTCGAGGGAAGTTTTTCATCACAAAACAACAAAAAAGATGAAATATGGTCTTGAGGGATGTTTAATTGTGTCACAAAAAAAGTGTCATCAAACAATTGACGCAATAA
This sequence comes from uncultured Flavobacteriaceae bacterium, assembly GCA_964477735.1. Taxonomy (GTDB): domain Bacteria; phylum Bacteroidota; class Bacteroidia; order Flavobacteriales; family Flavobacteriaceae; genus CAYZFD01. Next base: position 24,896 of record CAYZFD010000011.1, on the reverse strand, counting down.
ATCACTGGGTTTAAAAGTAGTGTTTTGGGCATTATCAGAGCCACTTTCATTATTTAATCCTCTATAAATGGCTTTGAAAACATTGACAAAATTGATGCCATTGTAGAGTTGTCCTTCTTTAAGAATACTGTTTTCAACTCTTGTTGATTTGTCTTGAGAGTAGTCAAAACGTTTAAACTCCTCTTCTTTTAAGTTTAAAAATCGTTCTGCTTGCTCTGGAGTTACCACGACTTCTTCCAGCTCCTGAACCTTTTCAGAGACTTCAATAACCAAGCGATTTCGTTGCAAAATTTCCTTGGAGATAGACACTGTAGTAATTTGATACTGTATGGATGAAAACAGCAAAATATCTCCCATTTTTACCTTTATGGCAAATTGACCTTCATCATTAGTAATTGTAGCTTCTTGTGAGTTGTTATTGATCACATTGGCGCCCTCCACATTAGTGCCACGGTAGAGCACCTGCCCACGCAACCAAGTTCGATAATCTGATTGCTGAGAAAAGAGGGCACTGGCAAACATGAGCGCTCCCAAAGCAAAGATTTTTTTCATTCCATAAAGTTATAAACTTCCTGACATTAGCTTACCTTTATTGTGGTTTTTTTAACATTATCAATTTTGGAAATCCTAAACATTTCACATTTAGACACTTACACTGTTAGGCATCCTGTTCTAAGGACTGGAAGGCCAATAGAAGATTGCGCATTTGAGGGAGATGAAAATGATAAGACACAACATTTAGGCGCTTTTAAAAACAATGAACTCATTGGGGTCCTAACACTTATGGAAACCCAAAGAAAAGTTCAAAATAGGCCCAGCTGGCAGCTGAGAGGAATGGCTGTTTTAGAAGCCCATCAAAAAACAGGAGTTGGCCGAAAGCTCATAAATCGAGCAGAGGAAATCGCCAAAAGCCAGCAAATCCAAGCGCTTTGGCTAAATGCTCGAAAAATTGCCGTACCTTTTTACCAAAATATGGGCTACCATATTGATGGAAGCCCCTTTAATATTCCCAAAATCGGCATTCACTATTGGATGTATAAACTGTTACAATGAAAACGCTACTAGGCTTGCTAATCCTATCGACAATCATGACAACTAACGCTCAACAACCCCTAAGCATCCCCGCTGACCAACTTATCGGAAAAGGAGCACCCATTTTGATTGGTGATGAAGTGCAGCTACTCCCAGAAGTCTTGATCGCATTTGATAAAATGCAATCTGCCGCACGTGCTGAAGGCATTGAGCTAAAAATCGTTTCAGGTTATCGTGACTATGAAAAGCAAAAAGAAATTTGGAATCGAAAGTTCGAACGATTCACCGAGATGGGGCTTTCACCAACAGAAGCCATCAAACAAATTATTGAATACTCTACCATCCCGGGCACCTCTCGACACCATTGGGGAACAGACATTGATGTCGTGGATGAAAATGCAAAATTAGAAGGTGACGACCTTCTAGTGCCTCGATATTTTGAAGAAGATGGACCTTTTTTCTCCCAAAAAAAATGGATGGACCAACATGCCGAAAGCTTTGGCTTTTATTTGGTTTACACCAACCATAAAGACAGAAAAGGTTTTGCCTATGAACCTTGGCACTACTCCTACCGTGCCCGGTCTTTTGAATTTTTAGAAGCTTATAAAAAAATCGATTGGAAAAACATGATTATTGATGAATCGCTACTTGGTCATCACCATTTAAACGAAAGTTTTTTAGACCAATATGAATTAGAGCAAATATTCGACATCAATCCCGTTTTAAAGTAGAAGCGTTCGAAGGATTCTAACTATCTTTGTAGCTTCAACAAACCTATAATGAATAAAAAAACCATGTTGATGATTTTGGATGGATGGGGAAAATCTCCAGACCCCAAAATCTCGGCAATCGATCAGGCCAAAACTCCTTTTATTGATAGCCTATACAACAACTACCCTTCGGCCGAACTGCTCACCGATGGATTAAACGTAGGGTTGCCTGAAGGACAAATGGGCAACAGCGAAGTTGGACACATGAATTTGGGTGCTGGCAGAATTGTTTATCAAGATTTGGCACGTATCAACATGGCTGTTCAAAACAACACCCTAGCCTCAAACCCCTGCTTACAAGCTGCCTTTGATTATGCCAAGTCAAACAAAAAACCCATTCACCTAGTGGGCCTCTTATCTGATGGGGGAGTGCATTCACACATTCAACACCTTGAAGGACTAATCGCCGCAACGCAAGAAGCACAATGCCCCGAAGTTTTTGTGCACGCCTTCACCGATGGTCGCGATGTAGATCCCAAATCTGGAGCTGGGTTTGTGAAAAAACTTCAAGAAACACTCCAACAAGGGTCTGCCAAACTTGCTACTGTTGTGGGGCGCTATTACGCTATGGATCGAGACAAGCGCTGGGAACGAGTCAAAAAAGCTTATGACCTTTTGGTTTTTGGAAAAGGAAAGCCTACCAACGATGCCATAACTGCACTTCAAAGTTCCTATCAGGAGGGAATTACCGACGAGTTTATTGAACCTTTAGTAATCACCGAAAACGGAAATCCCATTGCTACTCTGAAAGAAGAGGATGTGGTGATCTTTTTTAATTTTAGAACAGATCGTGGGCGTCAATTAACACAAGCACTAACACAAGAAAATTTTGCCGACCAACAAATGAAAGCCCTATCGCTATATTTTGTTACCTTAACGAATTATGACAAAACCTTCAAGGGAATAAAAGTTGTTTACGACAAAGAAAACATTGATAAAACACTTGGAGAAGTGTTGGCCGATAATCAAAAAAAACAGATTAGAATTGCCGAAACTGAAAAATACCCCCACGTGACCTTCTTTTTTAATGGGGGTCGTGAAGCACCTTTTGAAGGGGAAAAACGAATTTTGTGTCCCTCACCCAAAGTAGCTACCTATGACCTACAACCCGAAATGAGTGCCTACGACATTCGAGATGCAATCATTCCTGAGCTGGAAGCTGGAACAGCAGATTTTGTTTGCCTTAACTTTGCAAACCCCGATATGGTGGGACATACAGGAATTATGGAAGCTGCAGTTAAAGCCTGCGAAGTGGTTGATGCTTGTACCTCAGCGGTGGTTGATGCTGCCAAAAAAGGAGGATATAGTGTGCTCATTATTGCTGACCACGGAAATTGCGACACCATGATGAATCCCGATGGCTCTCCCAATACCGCACACACAACAAACCCAGTGCCACTCATTTTAATCGATCATGACATTCAAAAGATTGAAAATGGAGTATTGGGTGATGTTGCACCAACAATTCTAAAACTTATGGGGGTTGCAAAACCCCACGAAATGACTGGAAAATCTCTTATATGAAACCCATGCGTCTAATGCTATTTTTATCGGTGTTCACTCTTTTGGCCTGCCAGCCCTTAACCAAAAAGAAAAATGCTGAACAAAAAACTTCTAATGAAGAAACTGTTACGGAAATGAATCTCATAGGTGAATACAACAGAAATGCTCTAGAGACTGCCCCCTACTCTAGCTGGTTTGATGCTGAATATCAATTTTATTCCATAGATTCAAGTTTGGTGGCTAAACTTAAGCCCTTGTTAGAAGGCATAGACATCAATGTTTTTATGGGCACATGGTGTAGTGATAGTCAACGGGAAATTCCCTCACTTTTTAAAATCCTTGATGCCTTGGCGTATGACAGCAAAAGCATATCCATATACATGATGGATGAAGACAAAACTACTCCCGAAGGTTTCGAAAACAACTTAAACATCACCAACATTCCCACCATCATTTTTAAAAGAAATGGGGAAGAAATCAACCGCATTGTAGAAAGCCCCGTGGTTTCACTTGAGAATGATATGTTGGCCATTTTAGAAGGTAAAAACTACCTTCATACCTATGCAGAGTAAAAATTATGAGTCTAACCAAAACCCCTGAAGAAATTGCACTGATTCGAGAAAGTGCTCAAATTGTTTCTAAAACTCTGGGCATGCTAGCTAGCGAAATCAAGCCTGGAGTGACTACGCTTTATCTCGATAAATTAGCGGAAACCTTTATTCGCGATCACGGTGCCGTTCCAGGTTTTTTAGGTTTATACGACTTTCCAAACACCCTTTGTGTGAGCCCAAATGCCCAAGTGGTCCATGGCATTCCCAATGATCAGCCACTAGAAGATGGCAGCATACTGTCTGTGGATTGTGGGGCACTTAAACAAGGCTTTTATGGTGATCATGCCTACACTTTTGAAGTGGGTAATGTGATCCAAGAAACCAAAAAACTTTTAACCGTTACTAAAGAATCATTATACCTGGGGATTGAACAGTTTAGAGCGGGCAATCGTGTGGGTGATGTGGGTTACGCCATTCAAACCTATACAGAATCTTTTGGTTATGGGGTCGTGAGGGAATTGGTTGGACATGGTCTTGGGCGTGAGATGCACGAAAAGCCAGAAATGCCAAACTATGGTCGTAAAGGAAGTGGAAAGAAATTTATAGAAGGTATGGTGGTCGCCATAGAACCCATGATCAATAGAGGAACAAAACGAATTCAACAACTTAAGGATGGGTGGACGATCTTAACTGCTGACGGCCAACCCAGCGCCCACTTCGAGCACAATGTTGCCATTGTCAATGGTCAACCAGAGCTTTTGTCAACCTTTGATTATATCTACAAAGCCTTGGGAATCAGCAGTTCCGAAGAAGACCCGTTTAAAAAACCAATTGCTAAAACATGAAGCGGTTAGCCCGTTTTTTACTCAATGCCTTTCCCCGACCTTGGCTCATTAAGGGCAGTTATTTATTGAAACCTATACTAGATTTATTCTTAAGAGGCAATCGCTTCACAGACCCCATCAACAACAAATCCTATCGCTATTTTTTGCCCTACGGCTATCAAAATCCAAGGCCAAATGCTCTAAGCCCAGGAACTTTCTCTCTAGAAAGACACCGGCTCCTTTGGTGCTATCTCAAAGAAAATACCACGATTTTCAATCACCCTATGCGTTTGTTGCATGTGGCACCAGAGCAAGCTTTTTATGACCGATTTAAAAAACTTAAAAATTTAGATTACGTAACCACAGATTTAAAATCTCCATTAGCTCAGGTGAAAGCAGACTTGTGTAACCTACCCTTTAAAAGCAATAGTTTTGACTTTATTCTTTGCAATCATGTTTTTGAACATATCCCCAACGACCAAATGGCCATGAAAGAACTCTTCAGGGTTTTAAAGCCTGGAGGCACTATGATTGCGCAAGTGCCTATGGATCAAAATGCTGATAAAACCTTAGAAGATTTGAGCATAACCGATCCCAAGGAACGCGCAAAATTATATGGGCAATATGATCATGTCAGGCTCTATGGAATGGATTATTTTGACCGATTAGAAGCGGCTGGTTTTGTCGCAAATCCTATTCCCTACGCCAAACAGCTAGGAGCGGATAAATGCAAGCAATTTGGACTGGTCGCTCACGAACTCTTACCTGTTTGCCAAAAACCCCTTTAATTCAACAACACTGCCTCAAAACCACTAGTTTGAAAGGTATCCAATTCCCCTCGGTCGTTAGTGAAAATGATAAAAGCATCTAGCCCGGGATGTCGAGCCAACAAAAGTTTTGACTTTTCGAGAGGCATAGCCATAAAAGCAGTAGCATAGCCATCTGCTTCCATACAGGTATTGGCCAAAACAGAAACACTAAGAATGTTTGATGAAAACGCCCATCCTGTTTTGGGATTAAGAGTGTGCACAAACTTACGACCGCTCTCATCGACTCTCGTTTTACGATAATTTCCAGAGGTAGCCATAGCTCGATTAAAAAGCTTAAGGGTTTTGATATATTGAGACCTATTATAACTTACACTTTTTGGATCCTCAATAGCTACACGCCAAGGACCTTTTGTGTCGGGGTTTACACCTTTGGCAACTAATTCTCCTCCTACTTCAATAATAAAATTTACAATCCCCTTACGCTTCAACAAATTCGCCAACAAATCAACCGAATAGCCTTTGGCGATGGCATTAAACTCCACGTAAACATTCGGATCAGCTTTTTCAAGTTCCAATTTTTCGTTGATCCAAACCTTATTTAAGCCCACAAATTGTCTTAAACTATCAACAACAAGAGTGTCTAAAAATTTAGATTTAGGTTCAGCCCCGAAACCAAAAGCATTAACAAGTTTACCTACTGTTGGATCGAAATAGCCGCCAGTTTCCGAAAAAATCTTTCTAGATGTTTTGAAAACGCGCTGAAAATGTATATCGGGAATGACGACACCTTCATTGTGGTTAAACCGGCTGATGTCTGAAGTTGGTATATAGGTTGAAAGAGATCGATTTAGGGTTTCAAAAACATCATCGATTTCTGAAACATTTAGAATCATTGAGGGTTTCGTTTGAAACTGGATAGAATAACTCGTTCCAAGCGCATAACCACTGATTTTTTCTAGCTTGGGTTGTTTTTCACAACCAGCAATCAATAGAATTAAACTAGTACTTAATAATGTTTTCAAAATTGACTGCATAAGCCTTTCCTTTCAAAATTGGTTTGTGATAATTCTCTGCATTTGCGAGTCCAACACCTGCAAAATATAAAAAAGCATTGAACTTTTGGGCATGTACCTTCATTTTCTCTAGCAGAAGATGGCCAATTTCTCTTGGATTGTTGGGATAGAGCACCGCCCTCACAACCACAAAATGAAGTTTTTTGTCTTTTAGACAAACAAACTGTGGATCTTTTTTAAGGGTGCTATTCACAGAAAGAAATTCAAAACCATCATCTTTAAGCTTTCGCCCCACGATAGTCATGGCCAGCTGGTGCAATTCTTGGGGGTTAAGAACCTCCATACAATGGTTCGTCTTTCAAACAAGTTTTATCCTCCAAAGTCGTCGAAGCGAACATTTTCGGGCGGAACGCCAAAATCATCCGCCATCTTTTCAACGGCCTGATTCATGAGCGGGGGCCCACAGAAATAAACCTCAATGTCTTCGGGTGCTTCGTGTGATGCCAAATAATTATCAATCACAACCTGATGAACAAAGCCTACAAATCCGTCACCTTTGCCGTCCAAACCATCCTTTACTTTCCAGTTGTCTTCTTCCATAGGCTCAGAAAGGGCAATGTAGAATTTAAAATTTGGAAAATCTTTTTCGAGGGCTCTAAAATGATCTACATAAAACAATTCTCGCTTAGATCGTCCACCATACCAAAACGTAACTTTACGACCTGTTTGGATGGTGCGGAACAAATGATAGAGATGCGAACGCATAGGTGCCATTCCAGCACCTCCACCCACATAGAGCATTTCAGCTTCGGATTCGTTGATGAAGAACTCTCCATAGGGTCCTGAGATGGTTACCTTATCTCCGGGTTTTTTAGAAAAGATATAGGAGGATGCAATGCCGGGGTTTACATCCATCCAACCATTTTTGGCGCGGTCCCAAGGTGGGGTAGCTATACGAACGTTGAGCATAATTTCGCGGCCTTCGGCTGGGTATGAAGCCATGGAATAGGCTCTTTCAACAAGCTCCGTATTTTTCATCTTTAGATCCCAAAGTCCAAATTTGTCCCATTCGAGTTTGAATTTTTGTGGGTCTTCAGGGTGCTCATCGGGGTGAGCGGTGATGTCAACATCTTTATAGGCAACTTCGCATGGCGGAATTTCAATCTGTATATATCCCCCAGCTTTATAGTCCATATCTTCAGGAATTTCTACTACAAATTCTTTGATGAATGAAGCCACGTTCCAGTTTCTAACGACTGTGGCCTCCCATTTTTTGATTCCAAAAACTTCTTCAGGAACTTCAATCACCATGTTTTCTTTCACCTTTACTTGGCATCCTAAACGCCAACCTTCAGCAATTTCTTTTCTAGAAAAGTGGGGTGCTTCAGTGGGCAATATTTCACCTCCCCCTTCTTTAACGATACATTTACACTGAATACAGGTTCCTCCTCCCCCACAAGCCGAAGGCAGAAATATTTTGCTGTTTCCTAGGGTGGACAAGAGGGTTCCTCCAGAACTTACCTCAACGTCTTTTTCTCCGTTGATGTGTAGTTTCACGGGGCCAGAAGGGAGCAGTTTGGCTTTAACGCCCAAAAGCATGCCTACCAACAAAAAAACGATGGTTAAAAATACAATGATACTTGCAACAACAATTGTAGTGTCCATTTCTATTATAATTTAATGCCCATAAAACTCATAAACCCAATGGCCATGAGCCCTGTGATGATAAATGTGATGCCCAAACCTCTTAGCGGTGCTGGGATGTTTGAATACGTAATTTTTTCACGAATTGAGGCAATGGCAACGATGGCCAACAACCAGCCAATTCCTGATCCAAGCCCATAAACAGCTGATTCTCCAACACCAGCAAAATCTTTCTGCTGCATGAATAAAGAACCTCCTAATATGGCACAGTTTACGGCTATTAGGGGCAAGAAAATTCCCAGTGCGCCATAGAGTGCAGGGGCAAACTTTTCAACGATCATCTCAACCAATTGCACCATGGAAGCGATCACGGCAATAAACATGATGAAACTTAGAAAACTGAGGTCGATTTCAGCATATTCACCTCCAAGCCATGAAAGCGCTCCAGCTTTTAGTAAATAATTGTCGAGAAAAAAGTTGATGGGAACAGTGATGGCCAAAACAAAAATTACGGCCAAACCCAAACCAAGAGCAGTTTTAACAGTTTTTGAAACGGCTAAATAAGAACACATGCCAAGGAAATAGGCAAAAATCATGTTCTCAATAAAAATACTTTTTACAAATAAATTTAGATAGGATTCCATGTTATCTTAATTTTTTTCGATGAGTTTACGATTGCGCGAGCGTTGAAGCCAAATGAGAACCCCAAGGGTGATGAGGGCCATAGGTGAAAGCAACATCATTCCGTTGTTTTCATACCCCATTTCGTAGATCACGTCGGGGATAACTTGGTAGCCCAATAGTTTTCCTGAGCCTAGAAGTTCTCTAAAAAAAGCTACGATTATGAGAATGACACCATAACCTGCAGCATTCCCAATGCCATCTAAAAATGATTTCCAAATACCATTACCAAGAGCAAAAGCCTCTAAACGACCCATCACTATACAGTTGGTAATGATAAGCCCGATAAAGATTGACAGCTCTTTGCTTACATCATAGGCATAGGCACGAAGCACCTGATCGACTAGAATTACCATGGAGGCCACCACAACCAATTGCACAATAATTCGAATTCGGTTTGGAATCATATTTCTTAATAGCGATATGAGTACATTGCTGGCAGCCATAACCGCCATAACCGACAAACTCATTACAATGGCTGGTTTTAATTGAACCGTAATGGCTAAAGCAGAACAAATCCCTAAAACTTGAACAGTGATGGGGTTGTTGTCGTTCATTGGATCTGAAAGCAAGGCTCTGTTTTTCTTAGAAAACAAAGGCTCCTTTTCTTTAGCCACGAAAAGAATCAGCGGGCTATTTGTCTTTAATTTTTTATCAGCTCCCATTAGTTTAAATTTTGAGTCATAGGGTTTTCAGCTTGCTTAAAATAGGGGGTGTAATGACCAAGTCTTTCTAGGATCATAGCGGTCACACCATCTCCAGTAATGGTGGCACCAGAAATGGCGTCAACCTCGTGATCGTCTTTGTCTAAATTGTTGGGGTCATTATTTGTTTTAGAAACGGTGATACCCATAAGCTGACCATTGGAATCGAATACTTTTTCATCAATAAACCTTTGTTCAAACCAGCTTTGGGTAATTTCGGCACCAAGGCCTGCTGTTTCGCCCTTGTGATCGAACACAGCACCTTTAATGGTTGATTTGTCATCCTTCAAAGAAATATAACCCCAAATGGCATCCCAAAGTCCTGAGCCTCTTAGAGGAATGATATAATATTGAGCACCTTCTACATTGGCTATAAAAAGTGGGAATCGCTGGGCTTCATCAGCTTTTTTAGTTTCAATGGCAAGATTGATGTCTTTAAAGGCATCCACACTTTCATCCACTGTTCCGTCATTTCTGAGTGAAAGCTGCTTGGTGATATATTTATTGAAAAGTGCTTCAGAAGCATCACGATCAACCTCGATACCAATGGTGGAGAGTATGTTTTGCATTTTTTCTTTGCGCACATTATCGGCCTGAAGGTCTTTGAGCGAAGTTGCTGTAAAGGCCAAAACGGAAGCTACAACAACGACCATAATGGCAGCAAATCCAAATGTGTAGGCGTTAGAATCTCTATTCATATTATGCTGTTTTGACTGCTAAAGTTGCAGCGCGTTTTTTTCTTCTTTTGATGTTGGCTTCAATGACATAATGATCAATTGTTGGTGCAAATACGTTCATCAACAAAATGGCTAGCATTACGCCCTCGGGATAGGCAGGGTTAAACACACGTATGAGAATACAGAACAATCCTACCAAAATACCATAAATCCACTTGCCTTTAGTGGTTTGAGCAGCCGAAACTGGATCGGTGGCCATGAAAACAACACCAAAAGCAAAGCCTCCAACGATGAGGTGTTGATACCAGGGGAAAAGCATTAGGTCATTGGCGCCCCACAAGTTGAACAAAAAGCCCATCACAGCAGCACCAATGATTCCACCAAGCATGATGCGCCAACTTCCTACACCTGTAATGATGAGGATAAGCGCACCAACAACCACCCATAGAGTAGAGGTTTCGGCGATAGAACCCGGAATGGCTCCCATAAACATATCAATCATACTGAAATTTATCTCTGTGCCAGCAGCCAATTGCCCCAATATTGTTTCTCCAGAAATGCCATCCACTGTTGAAGCCTCTGAAACCCAAACTTTATTTCCAGACATATAGGTGGGGTAAGCAAAAAAGGCAAATGCTCTTGCAGTTAAAGCAGGGTTTAGAATGTTCATTCCAGTGCCTCCAAAAGCTTCTTTGGCGATGAGCACAGCAAAAGCTACAGAAACAGCCACCATCCATAACGGAATGTCTATGGGCATTATCATAGGAATAAGTAAACCCGTTACCAAATAACCTTCGTTCACTTCGTGTCCACGATAAATTGCAAAAGCAAATTCAATGGCTAGTCCAACCCCATAGGAAACGGCAATCATGGGCAACACTTTCCAGGCACCATGCATGAAAGCGTCCAAAAATGTAAAGGTTTCATTCAGCTGAATGAAATGCTGATAACCCGTATTGTAGATACCATAGATAAGTGCAGGAACAAGAGCAATGATAACGGTAATCATAGTTCTTTTTAAGTCCACTGCATCTCTGATGTGAGCCCCTTTGTGTGTGGTGTGATTGGGTACAAACAAAAAAGTATCGAAGGCGTTAACGGCTGGTGCCCATTTTTCAAATTTTTGTCCTTTGGCAAATGGCTTTTTTAAATTGTCGATAAAGTTTCTTAAATTCATAGCTTATCCAACTTCTTTAATCATTAAATCTAAGCCCTCGCGAATGATGGATTGGGCTTCAATTTTTGAGGTACATGCAAAATCTATTGGCCCAAAATCTTCAGGCGCTACTTCATAAATTCCTAAGTTTTCCATTTTTTCAATGTCACCAGCCATGCAAGCTTTAATCAACTGCATGGGCAAAATATCCATAGGAAATACTTTTTCCATTTCTCCAGTCACCACCAAAGCTCTTTCCTCACCGTTTAGATTGGTGTTAACTTCAAAAGCCTTATTGGGAAACAACCAAGACAAAGAAGTTTTTGAAAGGCTAGGAATGTGATTATCCTTGAAAGGCAGCCATCCAAACATTCGGTATTGGTCGCCTTCAGGAATTGCGGTTAACGTATTGTTGTAAAAACTTAAATAACCATCCTGAGCGGTTTGTTGTCCAGAAAGCACATCGCCATTAATGAGGCGGGAGCTGTAGGACTGGTCTAAATCACCTGCTTCAATTAATGGAGTAAGAGAAGTGCCAATAATGGTTTTCACATAGCGCGGATGCGTAAAGCTTGAACCCGAAAGGGCTAGCGTTCTAGTTGAATCGAAAGCACCAGTTTCGAAATATCGACCGATAATTGCCACATCTTCTGCACCTACAGTCCAAACACGTTCACCAGCATTGATAGGGGCAACATGATGAATCTGCACCCCAACGTTCCCAGCAGGATGTGGCCCCGATACTTTGTGGGTCTTCACACCTTCTATGGTTGAGAGAAATGAAGAGGAAGCATCAGATACTCCCAGATGGACCTCGCCCGAACACAATTTTTGTAAAACTGTAAGTCCTGACTTAAAGGCCTCTTCTTGCCCCGATAAAACAATTTCGAAATCAGCAGCTAGCGGCGCAGTTGAATAGGCACTTACAAAAATGGCTTTAGGAGTGTCATTTGGATTGGCAATAACATCATAGGGACGTTGTTTAATAAATGGCCAACAACCCGACGCCAAAAGAGTTGTCTTGATTTCATCTGACGAAAACTTCGACCAATCACCAATCTTAGATGTATGAGCTGCTAGTTTTCCATCAGATTCAATCACAACTTCCAAAATTCTACGTTTGGCACCTCTAACAATTTCAGCAATGGTTCCACTCACTGGCGAAACAAACTGAATTGAAGGCTCATATTTGGAGAAAAAAATTGGTGTCCCAACCTTTACTGGATCGCCTGCTTTAACTGTAAGTTTTGGTGTGATATTGTGAAAATCTTCAGGTTTAATCGCAAACCTTTTCGCTAAGGGAACAGCGCCAAGACTGTTGTTGGCAACACCCTTTAATTTAAGTCTCAAGCCACGCTTGATACGAATGTCTTTGGACATATGTTAAATTTTGATTTAAAAATCGCCGCAAATTTAGGCATAAATAGGCGTTTCTAAAAGCCATTTATTGTGTTTTTTTTATTTAAAACAATTCTAAATAGTGAAAAAACATTGGCAAAAACATATCTGTAGGGTCGAATTTTGTTGACCGTAAATTTTTAATACATTTACAAAAAACTAAATCTTAATGCGTACCCTCACGCTAATTACATTCTGTTTATGCCTTATTGGAACGCTCATGGGGCAAAACCATTCACTTGAAATGAGCGCTCCCAGCCACATTCGAAGCATTCAATTCGAGCAACCGAATAACGACCTTCCTTTTCCAATTTTGGGTATGGGCGATGTAGCACTTTTGTCTTTTGACGACCTAAATGCCAATGAAGCTTCATACTACTACAAAATTCAACATTTCAATGCCGACTGGGCCCCCTCTAACTTAAACAAATCTGAGTATTTAGACGGCTTTGATGATTTACGAATTCAAGATATTCAAAACTCCTACAACACCCTTCAGCCCTATAGTCATTATCGACTCGAAATTCCCAATTCACAAACAGGAATTAAGCTGAGTGGAAATTACCTACTAACAATTTTCGACGACAACAATAGTGCAGTTTTTAGTAGGAGATTCGTAGTTTACGAAGATTTAATCACGGTTGGTGTGGCCACTCGACGTACTAGAGATTTGTCTTTAATAGATTATGCGCAAATTGTACAACTCACCCTTCAAGCGAAGCAAAATTTTGTTCGTGATCCACGCAAGGAAATTAAAGTTGTTGTGTTGCAAAACCATCTCTGGCATAATTCAAAAACTGACCTCACCCCTCAATACATTATAGGACAACAATGGCGCTATCAATATGATGAGGCACTGCGTTTTGCGGGCGGCAATGAATATCATTTTTTTGACACCAAAGAGGTTAGAACAGCAGGCGGAAAAGTATTCAGTGTTGAAGCAGACACACTATACCATAGTATTCTTTATCCGGACTTGGCAAGAGCACAGCTCCCCTACACCTTGGCACCAGACATCAATGGTCGTTATGTGATTAGAACCATTGAAGGCTACGAATCTGACATTGAAGCCGACTATACTTGGGTACATTTTTCTTTGATTTACAAGCCAGAAAATCCAAACGATAAAGTTTATGTTGTTGGACAGTTTAACAAGGAAATTTTAAGCGAAGAAAATAAGCTATCTAGAAACAACAACAGCGAAACATATGAGGGTAAAATTTTACTAAAACAAGGTTTTTATAACTACAAATATGTTCTAGAAAACAGCTTAGGAAATACATCTGAAATCAAAATCGATGGTAGCTTCTGGCAAACAGAAAACGAATACAGTTGCTTGGTTTATTTTAGAGGCTTCGGCGCTCGCTATGACAGACTTGTGGGCATAGGTTTTGGTCAGTCACAAAACATCAGAAACTAAAAACCCTATCGCTGGAAAAACTTGGTTTTTTTTTGTACATTAGCAACGAAGCAATCGCCATTTATGATACATCAAATTACTCAAGGGATTCGCGTATCTGTTAAGACAGTTTTTGAAGGTACTTACTTCAAAAACTACAAGCTACATTTTGCATTTGGTTACAGTATTTTCATACACAACCAAAGCAAAGATGCTGTTCAATTAAAAGCGCGACACTGGAAAATTTTTGATTGCTTGAATCCTCTTGAAATCGTTGATGGCGAGGGTGTCGTTGGCGAAAAGCCTATTTTGCAACCAGGGCAAGTTTTTAACTATAAATCGGGTTGTTTGCTTACTTCTCCGATTGGGGGAATGCGAGGATTTTTTACGATGATTAATTTCAGAACAGCCAAAAATTTTAGAGTTTATATCCCCTTTTTCAAGCTAAACGCACCCTTTTCTTTAAACTAATTTTTCAAATCATCTTTTTTACAGAACCCAAATATTTGCAAATATGTCAAATGCTTTTTTTAAAATTCCAACACCAATCAATGAGCCTGTTTTGGCCTATGCACCCGGGTGTGTACAAAGAGCAAAAACCTTAGAAACTTATCGGGAGTTGTTGAATAACCCTACAGATGTTCCACTCTATATTGGTACGCAAAAAATTTCAACTCAAGATTTAAAAGAAATTCGACCTCCACACAACCATAAAAAAGTAGTTGGACACTATGCCTTAGCCAATCAGGAGCATGTAAATTTGGCGATCGACAAAGCTCTTGAAGCAAGGGTTGAATGGGCTCAGATGCCATGGCAGCAAAGAACTTCAATTTTTTTAAAAGCAGCCGATTTAGTCTCGGGGCCTTTTCGGGCTCGAATCAATGCTGCCACCATGCTAAATCAGTCTAAAAACATTCACCAAGCCGAAATTGATGCGGCTTGTGAATGGATTGATTTTCTTAGATTTAATGTACACTACTTGCATGAAATTTATGCCGACCAACCTATATCTTCAAACGGTGTTTGGAACCGGGTTGAATACCGTCCATTAGAAGGGTTTGTCTATGCCGTTACCCCTTTCAACTTCACAGCTATAGCCGGAAATCTATGCGCAAGTGTTGCCCTTATGGGCAATGTTGTGGTTTGGAAACCTAGTGATCACCAAGTGCTTTCGGCTCATGTTTTAATGGAAGTATTTGAAGCAGCAGGTCTGCCACCGGGAGTCATCAACATGATCACTGGCGATCCGGTGCTGATCACCGATATTGTGTTGAGTCACAAAGCATTTGCAGGAATTCATTACACAGGTTCCACAGCTGTTTTTCAGCATTTATGGAAAAAAATTGGAGACAACATACAGCAATACAATACCTACCCAAGGATTGTTGGCGAAACTGGCGGAAAGGATTTTATTATTGCACACTCGAGTGCTCATCCCAAAGTTGTAGCTACGGCCATTGCTAGAGGTGCATTTGAGTTTCAAGGACAAAAATGCTCAGCCGCATCAAGGGTATATTTACCAAAGTCTATTGCGGAAAATGTGTTAACAATGCTCAAAAAAGATATAGAAGCCATGAAAATGGGCAGTCCAGAAAACTGCGAAAACTTTGTAACTGCAGTCATTCACGAAGCTTCTTTCGACAAACTTGTTCATTATATAGAAAAAGCCAAAGCTTCGGATGAAGTGAAAGTAATTGCAGGGGGTAGCTACGACAAATCAGAAGGTTATTTTATTGCACCTACAGTGCTATTAACCACAAACCCACACTATGAAACCATGGAGCAAGAACTATTTGGTCCAGTGGTTACGGTATATGTTTATGAAGACACACAATGGTTTGAAACCCTAAAACTTGTCGATCAAACTTCAATATATGCGCTTACAGGTGCTGTAATCGCCCAAAGTCGAAAGGCAATTGAAGAAGCCTCCAAAGCCCTTGAAAATAGTGCTGGAAATTTTTACATTAACGACAAACCCACGGGAGCCGTTGTTGGACAGCAACCTTTTGGTGGCGCTAGAGCTTCGGGCACAAACGATAAAGCAGGGTCTAAACTTAACTTACTAAGATGGGTTTCACCTCGATTAATTAAAGAAACCCTAAACCCGCCACAAGATTTTAGATATCCTTTTATGGGTTAATTTTCCTGATCTGATTTGCTGGCAAGTAAACCAATTTTTTGGTTTCAAAAAAAGGGTCGTTGAAATAAGTCTTTAAAGGGATCAATTCTGGCTTGGAAAAAGAGGCTAATTCGATTTCTAGATTACCACCCTTGAGTGCCAAAATTCCGTTTTTTATGGGGTGTAGGTTTTGATTTGAAATCAAGTTCTTTACCCATGAAACAAAAGGGGACATT
Source organism: uncultured Flavobacteriaceae bacterium (assembly GCA_964477735.1). GTDB lineage: Bacteria > Bacteroidota > Bacteroidia > Flavobacteriales > Flavobacteriaceae > CAYZFD01. The sequence continues at coordinate 8,419 of CAYZFD010000011.1, read as the reverse complement.
TGTGTTACAGCCCTCGAAACCACAAAATCAAAAGAGCCCTTAACATGCTCTGCACGAGTGTGTTTGGTTTCTAAATTGCTCAAGCCAATTTCATTGGCGATGGCTTCGACAACTTTTAGCTTTTTTCCGATACTATCTACCAATAAAAAATGTGTTTCTGGGAAAAGAATCGCCAAAGGCAAACCCGGAAACCCTCCTCCAGTTCCAACATCGAGGATTTTGGCTTGAGTATTGAACGTAATAAATTTTGCAATCGCCAAAGAGTGTAGCACATGACGAAGATTTAATTGTTCTAAATCTTTACGAGAAATCACGTTAATTTTGTTGTTCCACTCTCGATAAAGCGGTAGCAAAGCATTAAACTGGTTTAGTTGTTTTTCACTTAAATTAGGAAAATGCTCAATAAAAATTTTTGACATCTCGTTATATCTGCAACAAAAATAGACATTAAACAGGTTACGACTCACTTTTTTTAGGGTTTTATTAGGATGTCGCTACTATTTAAATGTTTACATTTGCATCTTAATTACAAACATGAGTAACAACTTCCCCACTTTCAACAGAAAAAACTCAAAAGACTTTGTGTCAACCCTAAACAAGCGCGTAAATTCTTATTTTAAAGACAAAGGCATTAGAAAAACCGGGAACGCCAAGCTTTACTTAAAAACAGCTGTCATGTTTGCCCTATTTCTTACCCCATATTTCGTCATTTTAACTACAGAAATTTCTGAACTTTGGAAGTTATTGCTCACTGTTGTCATTGGCATAGGAATGGCTGGAGTGGGCATGAATGTAATGCACGACGGCAATCATGGTTCGTTTTCAACCAAATCATGGGTAAACAAACTCATGGGTGGTAGCATTTATATTTTAGCAGGAAATGTTTACAATTGGAAAGTACAACACAATGTGCTGCATCACACCTACACCAATATCCATGGCCATGATGAAGATTTAGATGCCGGCCATGTTTTAAGATTTCACAAGCATACACCATGGAAACGGTTTCACAAATTCCAACATTACTATTCGGTTCTACTGTATGGTTTATTAACGCTCAACTGGGCTATTACTGCTGATTTTTTACAGATGAAGCGTTACCTAAAGCGCAATCTTTCTGCCGACAAAGTCCCTGTTCCAGCACGAGAGTGGAGTGTTTTGGCCATTACAAAACTCATTTATATAACCATTTGGATAATCATCCCAATGCTGGTATTGAATATTGCTTGGTGGAAAGTACTTCTTGGTTTCTTTGTGATGCATTACACTGCTGGTTTAATTTTAAGCATTGTTTTTCAGTTAGCACATATTATTGAAGACACCACTATGCCCACACCAGACAAGACCGGATCCATGAAGAACAATTGGGCCGTTCATCAACTTTTTACTACGGTTAATTTTTCAACCAAAAACAGGTTTGTAAACTGGTTTACGGGCGGACTTAACCATCAAGTAGAGCATCACATTTTTCCACGAATCAGTCACATTCACTACACAGCCATCGCAAAAATTGTTAAAAAAACCGCCCACGAATTCAATCTCCCCTACCACGAATACAAAACCACTAGACAGGCCATTATTTCACACTTTCGATATCTCAAAAAAATGGGCATGCGCCCTGCAACAATTTAAAATTTTATGAAGGAACATTTATCTGATCGGATAAACAGTTTGCCAGTATCGGCCACCTTGGCCATGGCTGCCAAAGCACGCGAACTTAAGCAACAAGGCATTAACATTATAGGTTTAAGTCTCGGAGAGCCAGACTTCAATACCCCAGAATTTATTAAAGAAGCTGCCATTCAGGCTGTTAAAGACAACTACAATGCCTATTCGCCTGTAGATGGTTACTTAGACCTAAAAGAAGCCATTTGCAGAAAATTTAAACGCGACAACAACCTCAACTACAATCCTTCACAAATTGTAGTCTCAACAGGGGCAAAACAATCTATAGCCAACGCCATCCAAGTTTTGATTAACCCAGGTGATGAAGTGCTCATGCCTGCCCCTTACTGGGTCAGCTATTCTGCTATCACTATTTTGGCCGAAGGCACGCCTGTAGAAATTCCCACCACTATCGAAAGTGGTTTTAAATTAACCCCTGAACAACTTGAAGCAGCCATCACCCCAAAAACAAAAATGATTTTATTTAATTCCCCCAACAATCCTAGTGGGGTCATGTATTCGGAAGAAGAATATAGAGCACTTGCAAAAGTGTTGGAACGCCACCCCCATGTTTTTGTGCTTTCCGACGAAATATACGAACACATCAATTATGGAGAAACCACTCCCTTTAGTTTAGCGGCTATCGAAAGTCTATATGACCGAACCATAACTGTCAACGGAGTGGCCAAGGCTTTTGCGATGACTGGGTGGAGAATCGGCTATATTGGCGCACCCGAATGGATTGCAAAAGCCTGCAACAAGTTGCAGGGCCAAATCACGAGTGGAGCAAACTGTATTGCTCAGCGTGCCACAATTGCTGCTCTAGATGCCGAAGTGAGTCAGATAAAATATATGGTTGATGAATTTCAAGAACGTCGCAATATGGTGATGGGTTTTCTAGAAAACATGCCTGGCTTTAAAACCATCAATCCCGATGGTGCTTTTTATGTTTTCCCTGACATCTCTGACTTTTTTGGAAAAACCATCCAAGGGATAACCATTAATACAGCCGAAGATTTTTCTTTGTTTTTGTTAGAAAAAGCACATGTGGCTACAGTGAGTGGAGAATCGTTTGGAGCACCGAATTGCATCAGAATTTCCTATGCAGCATCCGTCACTGAGTTGCAAGAATCTTTTAAACGTATAAAGGAAGCTTTGTTTTAATGTCTGCGCCAGAAGTAGGGTGAAAATAGCATTAAAACAGTAAAGAGTTCCAATCTACCCACCAACATGAGTAGTGTGCACCACCATTTTCCTGCAAGGGGAAGCGAAGCGTAGTTGGTGGCTGGCCCAAGATTTCCAAGTGCAGGGCCTACATTGCCCAAGGAAGAAGCAGCACCGCCCAGTGCAGTTTCAAAATTTAAGCCCATCATAGCCAAAACAGCCGCACCTATTACAAAGAGAAGCATGTATAAAACATAAAATGCCAATACATTAAAAACCAGCGTTCGGGCAATGGTTTTTTGATTAAAACGCACTTGAATGATGGCATTGGGATGAAGGGATCTTTTAAACTCTAAAAAACCATTTTTAAATAAAATTAAATGCCTTAATATCTTAATACCACCTGCAGTTGAACCCGTAGAGCCCCCTAAAAACATCATAGCAAAAAACAAAATTGTTAGAAAAGGAGTCCACAGCGTATAATCTGCAGTGACAAATCCAGTTGTGGTGATGATGGCCACCACCTGAAATAGGGCATGACGGAAGGCACTTTCTTCACTTCCCCACACCTGTGGATGTGTTAAAGAAGACACAGACATATCGACTTGAGTGAGAATTAAAATTGTGGTGATGACCGTAAAAAAACCTATTGTGATTAAGTACCATTTAAATTCTTGATCAAAAAGCAATTTCTGAACCCGACCTGTACAAGCTAGAAAACTCAAGGCAAAATTTGTTCCTGCCAGGATCATAAAAAACACAATAATATATTGGACAAAAGGCTGGTCATTCCAAAAAGCAACAGAAGCATTTTTGGTGGAGAAACCACCCGTTGAAAGTGTGCTCATTGCGTGATTGATAGCATCGAAAAAAGTCATGCCAGCCAGCTTTAAGAGTATAGTCTCTACGACAGTAAAACCCACATATAACAACCACAAACGTTTGGCAGTGTCACTAATTCTGGGATTGATTTTATCGGTACTGATTCCTGGTGATTCTGCTGAAAAAAGCTGAACGCCTCCAATCCCCAGCAAGGGTAGAATTGCAATGGCCAATACGATAATTCCCATTCCGCCCATCCAATGGGTTAGACTCCTCCAAAGCAATATTCCTTTGGGTAGGGATTCTATATCGTTGATGACAGAGGCTCCAGTGGTTGTGTAGCCCGAAAGCGTTTCAAAAAAAGCGTCGGTAAAGTTGGGGATAGCACCTGTGAACAAGTAGGGAAAGCTTCCCGAAACAGCCATAATAAGCCATGCTAAGCTTACTACAAGGTAGCCCTCTTTTTTGCCAATTTCTTTTGAGTGATTTTGGGTCACAAACATCATCAAACCTCCAAGTCCTAGGGTAAGAAACGAAGCCAGAGAAATGCCCTGTGTGGCTCCATCCTTATAAATTCCGCTAGACACAGCTGCGAAAATCATAGCCACACCATTAAAAAGTAGCATGAGGCCTAGAATATGAGCTATAATTTTATAGTTTAGCTTCATCGGCTATTCAAAAAGCTTTTCTACTCGTTTGATCGAGCGCGGAAGGCAACAAACGAGCACACGATCGCCTGGGAGAATCTCAAAATCACCCAAAGCAATTAATCCTTCTCCATTTCTAACAACACCGGCTATCGTGGCTGAACGTGGAAAATCCAAATCTCGGATGGGGCTTCCTAGGATTTTGGCTCCAGGTTTTACAACAAATTCTAAAATTTCGGCATTCATATTGGTCAGTTTGGCCATATCGACCACCTCACCTCTTCGAACATATCTAAAAATGTTGTTGGCAGCCAAAAGTTTTTTATTGATGAGGGTGTCAATACCTATAGAATGTGACAACTCAAAATAATCCATATTTTCGACCAGAGCAATGGTTCTTTTTACATTTTTTGAATGGGCCATTAGGCATGACATGATATTGGTTTCGGAATTGCCCGTAACAGAAATGAAAGCGTCCATATCCTCCAAATTTTCTTCTTGCAGTAGCTCTACGTTTCTTCCATCTCCGTTTATGACCAAAGTATTGGGCAAAAGTTCAGCAATGTCAATAGCTTTATTTTTTGAGGTCTCTATCAATTTAACCTTAAATCCTTTTATACAAAGATCTCGTGCGGTTTTAATGCCGATGCGGCCCCCTCCTAGAATCATAACTTTTTTAACACTTTCTTTGACTGAACCTAACAAATTATACAATTCGCTAACGCCTTGCGGTAGGGTAGTAAAATATACCAAATCGTTTTTTTCAAAAACAGTATCTCCTCTAGGAATAGTAGTCAATTGAGTGCCGGCACGCTGAACTGCAATGGGCATAAAATGAACGCCAGGAAAAACACTAGCCGCTTGCTTGACTGTTTTACCCACAAAAGGAGCATTCTCATTGAGCGTTGTGCCTACAAGCGTAAGTGCACCACCTTCAAACTCATATGTCGTATTAAAAGCTGAACGATCTAGCAATTGTTGGATTTCTTCGGCGGCCAATTCTTCTGGCGAAATTAGCTCGTCGATACCCAACTGCTTGAAATTAATGTTTTCAGAGTTCTCTATATACTCAATGTTCGAAATCCTGGCAATGGTTCTTTTGGCTCCCAATTGCTTGGCCAACATACAGGCGGTGAGATTGGTGGTCTCAGATGAGGTAACAGACACCATCAAATCTGAACGACCTACTTGAGCTTCTTTGAGCGAAGCTATAGAAGAAGCGTCGCCCTTTATGACTCTAATATCTAAATGCGTGTCGGCATAATTAAGACGTTGTTTTTCACAATCAATAAGGGTAATGTCTTGTGACTCAAACGAAAGCAATTTAGCTAAATGAAAGCCTACTTCACCGGCTCCTGCTATGATAATTTTCATAGTCTTCTTGAATGAATACTGATGCAAATATACTGCATTTTTGAAAGGCTTGATAGATTTATTGTTTTTTGAAGTTCTCAGGTAAATTCAAACTTCTAGATTGAGGTGATTGCTTAACTTTGCAAAAAAAGTGCTATGCCCAAGACCGTTAAACCCTATGAAGGGCCTGACTCGAAAAAAACACAAGTCACCCAAATGTTTGATAATATTTCAGGGGAATATGATAGTTTAAATCGAGTAATTTCTTTTGGAATTGATTTGCGCTGGCGCAAAAAAGTGGTCAGTTACTTTAAAGACATCGAGTCGGGAATGCTTCTTGATGTGGCAACTGGCACCGGCGATTTGGCCATTGCATTGGCCAAAACTCCTGTCGATAAAGTGGTCGGACTAGACCTCTCGGCAGGAATGTTGAATATTGGTCAATTAAAAATAAAACAGCATCAGCTAGGCCATAAGATCGATATGGTTTTGGGTGATGGCGAAAAAATTCCGTTCGACAACAACACTTTTGAGGGCGCTACCATTGCCTTTGGTGTTCGGAATTTCGAAAATTTGGATGCTGGACTCCAAGAGGTGCTTCGCGTGCTGAAAAGTGGGGCAAAGTTGGTGATACTTGAAACATCAGTACCCACAAACCCTGTTCTTAGGTTTGGATATTTTATGCACACAAGGGTTTTGCTTCCCCTCATAGGAAAATGTTTTTCTAAAGACAAAAAAGCCTATGGCTACCTTTCGGAATCTGCAGCTCATTTTCCATTTGGAGAGCGGTTTTGCAATATTTTAATCAAAAATGGGTTTATAGAAGTAGATCATCATCCTCAAACAGGTGGAGCAGCCACCATATATGAAGCTAAAAAAGCATGAGAAAGGCATTTTGGATTTTACTTTTTAGTGCATTTATTGGTCTTGAAGCACAAGCACAGCGGATCACCACTGAAAAAGTCATTAATCTTCAAAATTTTGACAAGCAGCGCATCCATTTTGGTTATTATGTTGGCTTTAATTATGACAATTATAAAATCGATCAAATCAAAGATAGCCCTCCAATTTTGGTGGAACCCAAAACAGGATTTAACATAGGCTTGGTTGCCAATTTAAGACTACACAAAAATTTTGATTTGCGTTTTGAGCCGGGTCTATCCGTAACAGAAAGGTCATTGAATTTTTTAAATAGAACAGGGTTTACTAAAGATACTGACACCCTCAGGGTGGTTAAATCCACTTATATACATTTTCCGTTGTTGGTGCGTTTTAGTAGCAACCGCTTCAACAACATAAGGCCCTATGTGATGGGTGGACTTTCCTACTCCAGAAATCTTTCGAGTAATGAAGACAATTTAGACGACAACTCGAATGGAACTTTCAGAACTAAAACCAATACCTTCTATTATGAGCTAGGCGTTGGTATAGATTTTTATCTAGTTTATTTTAAGTTTTCGCCCTCAATTAGAGGGATTTTTGCATTAACCGACGAACTTGTTCCCGACGAAAACCCCAACAGTCCTTGGACAAGTAACATACAAAGTCTGAAAACCAGAGGGATTTTCATCAACTTTACCTTTCACTAACCTCTTCTTCTAAAAGTTTCGCTTAGTATAATGGCAGTTGCAGTGGCTACATTTAAGCTTTCTGTTTGTTGATGTTGACCAAATTGCGGGATGCTTATGGTTTGCTTTAAACGCTGTGCCACTGCAGCGCTTAGCCCGTTGGCTTCTCCCCCTAAAACCCAAACACCCTCTTGGGGGAGCTGAGTTTGGTAAATAGATTTCCCTTCCATACTGGCACCCAAAACAACTTTTGATGTTTTGGAAAAATATTGTTCCAAATCCATATAATGAACACGAACACGAGCCAAAGACCCCATACTGGCCTGTACTACTTTTGGACTATAAACATCGACAGTGTCAATGGAGCACACAATGTCCTGAATTCCAAACCAGTCGCATAATCTAATGATCGTTCCCATATTTCCTGGATCCCGAAGCCCATCAAGGGCAAGCTCCCATGGTTGGCCCTGGGCTTTATCGAAATTTTGCATTCGTACAACAGCTAAACTTCCAGGGGGGGTGTGCAAGGCACTTATTTTTTTCATTGATTCTGGGGTGATCAATTTTGATTCAATTCCATCAACTAAGTAACTTTCCGTGGATTGATATAGCGACGCTATAGGCCATGCAGCACGTGCAAACTCAAGAATACTTTTTTGACCTTCTACGATAAAGCATTGGGCCAGTTTTCTGTATTTTTTTTGATGCAACTTAGCCACCTCTTTAAGTTCTGCTTTAGTAACCATAGGAAAATGATGTATTTTTGAAACGTCAATTGATTTAGCCATTGAAAATTTCAAATACAAACATAGCAATCTTTCTGTTTCTTGGCACATGGCTGCTGGGATGTAGTGTTACAAAAAACATTGATGATGGCATGCTATTGAGCAAAAATTCGCTGTTCATTGACGAGAGTCAATCAAGAAATGATACCTTAACGGGGCTGATTGTTCAGCATCCCAATCAAAAAATTTTGGGCATACCCCTCAAGCTATTATTGCATCAGCAAGCCAAAGATAGTGTGGGAGAAAACTTTGAGAATTGGTTGAATCGCAAACCCAAACGTCGCAAAAAATTAGAAAATTGGCTTTCTAAAAAACAAGTTCATCAACTCAAACAATATAAAATAGATTATCAGCATTGGAAACAAAAAAATGGAGAACCACCCGTTTTGATAGACAGTGTTTTGATTGAGCAATC
>CAYZFD010000010.1:40790-42339 GCA_964477735.1 uncultured Flavobacteriaceae bacterium | reverse complement strand
TAAATTTACAAATTAGTTCTATTTTTGCAGCATGTCAACTGAAGATCAATTTAAAAAAGTAATTGCCCATGCCAAGGAGTATGGGTTTGTTTTTCCCTCGAGTGAGATTTACGATGGTTTGAGTGCCGTTTATGATTATGGACAAAATGGTGTTGCCCTCAAAAACAACCTTAGGGCATACTGGTGGAAAGCCATGGTGCAAATGCACGAAAACATAGTGGGTCTCGATGCGGCCATTTTTATGCATCCAACCACCTGGAAGGCTTCGGGGCATGTCGATGCCTTCAACGATCCATTAATTGACAACAAAGATTCCAAAAAACGCTATCGTGCCGATGTATTGATCGAGGACCATATTGCCAAAATTGAAGCTAAAATTGAAAAAGAGGTGGCCAAAGCTGCCAAAAGATTTGGTGAAGCCTTTGATCAGGCTCAATTTGAAGCCACCAACCCAAGGGTTATTCAATACCGAAATGAAGCTGAGTCCATTGCCAAGCGTTTGGGAAAATCGCTTGAAAATGAAGATTTGGCCGACGTAAAGGCGCTTATTGAAGAATTGGAAATTAGCTGTCCGCTTTCGGGGTCTAAAAACTGGACTGACGTCAAGCAATTCAACCTTATGTTTGGCACCAAGCTGGGGGCATCGGCCGAACATGCTACCGACTTGTTTCTTCGTCCCGAAACGGCCCAAGGGATTTTCGTGAACTTTTTAAACGTTCAAAAAACTGGCCGTATGAAAATTCCTTTTGGAATAGCCCAAACAGGAAAAGCCTTTAGAAACGAAATTGTGGCCCGACAGTTTATATTTAGAATGCGAGAGTTTGAGCAAATGGAAATGCAATTTTTCATTAAACCTGGCACTCAAAAAGAATGGTATGATTACTGGAAAAAAACGCGTCTCAATTGGCATTTGTCTTTAGGAATGGGTGCCGAAAATTATCGTTTTCATGACCATGAAAAGTTGGCACATTATGCCGATGCCGCCTGTGATATTGAGTTTAAATTTCCTTTTGGTTTTAAAGAATTAGAGGGAATACACTCGCGCACCGACTTCGATTTGTCACGACATGAATCCTACTCTGGTAAAAAACTACAATATTTTGATCCCCAGTCAAACGAAAGCTACACGCCCTATGTGCTCGAAACTTCCATAGGTTTAGATCGTTTATTTTTGGCCACGCTTTCCAATGCGCTCCAAGAAGAAATTTTAGAAAATGGAAGCACACGCACAGTGCTTAAACTTCCTGCTGTTGTGGCCCCCATCAAGGCTGCTATTCTGCCATTGGTTAAAAAAGACGGGCTACCCGAATTGGCACAGCAGATTGTTGATGACCTTAAGTGGGATGTTGAAGTGACCTATGATGAAAAAGATGCTGTAGGGCGTCGCTACCGACGACAAGATGCGCAGGGAACACCTTTTTGTGTGACTGTTGACCATCAAAGTTTGGAAGATCAAACCGTTACCCTAAGACACCGAGACAGTATGGAACAAGAGCGCATTTCGATTGAAAACTTGAAAGCTAAAATTGTAAGTGCTGTGGCGCTCCGC
>CAYZFD010000010.1:39509-40690 GCA_964477735.1 uncultured Flavobacteriaceae bacterium | reverse complement strand
GCTCTTAGCTGAACAGATCCTGTGTGAATGACATTTCTTTGACTGCTTTTTCGGCCGTGGTAGTTCAGGGAGAGGTCTAGCAAATTAGACAGTTTTTTTTGTGTAGTTAATGTCCAGGTCCAGTTTGTGCCTGCTTGAAGCCCTTCTAACATTTGATACCCCACGGCCGAAAATGGAGTTCCTTCGAATTGATTCGAAATCCAAGACAGCGTTGCAGTCAGGGCATATTGCGCTTTATTTGTCTGACTAAAAAAAGCTTTGAGCTGATGTTGTTCTAGTTTTTCAAACAGGCCCAACATGTTGTTTTTGTTTTGCCATTGATACTGTCCTTCTAGTCGCGTGCGGTCGTTGATCCAATAGGTAAACTTTGGTCCAATAGTGTGTTGCGAAAGTTGGTAATTTCGACTTTTATACTGCTGATGCAGCTGTTTGGTTTTGTTGTGTGATGCACGAAGTTCAAAGTTCCACAGGCTGTGTATTTGATGCCTAAAATGGATTTCGTGTTGTAATTGTTCGTTGTCAACAGTTCCTTGCCACAACAGTTGTTTAGAGGTATTTTGTTGAAAAGTGTAGCTGCTACTATAGTGTGGATTTCCTTTTCTAAACCAAAATATATTGCGTATTGATTTCTGCATTCGAATCAGTTGAGCATCATTTTCATCAAAAGGATTTAGTTGCAGTTGTTGGGCTTCTCGTTCTGTTTGGCGGTCGATCAAAAAGCTGGTTTGGTTTTGGAATAAAGACCAAAAAGTTCCATTTTCAGCACTCGGATTCAGGTTAATGGTGTGGCTGAGTTGCGTGCGTTGTGTGGGCACATAGCGTTGGTTAGGCAGTTGAATTTGAAGGTAATTGGCTTCGTCTTGAAATTGAGCAACTTCAAATTCATCTAAAGTTTGTTCACCATCTTCATTATAATCGATCCATGTGTGTGTGCCAATTCCGGCTTCGACTTCAAAAAAGGCCCATTCTTGCTGGGCCACATTACCAGCGCTGTTTTCATAAGTGGTATTGAGACGTAGTTGCTTGTTCCAAAAGTTTTGAAGGTGGATGATTTGGGCATTAAAACTGTGGATTTCTGGAAGGCTTGCCAAAGGGTTTTTTAGCATTCGATATTGACTGTATAAACTTAAAGAACCATTTTCGTTTTGGTAGGGTTTGCTGTCCAAAAAAAATGTTTTTGA
>CAYZFD010000010.1:0-39409 GCA_964477735.1 uncultured Flavobacteriaceae bacterium | reverse complement strand
ACACTGTCATTTTCACGAAATCGAAAACCAATTTCTAAAAATGTTTCTTCCTTATTTCCCACGCCTATAGCCGCCATCCCTTCAAAAAACCGATGGCTTTTATTTTGAAGAATTTGATCAGATTTATTTTTACTTATTCGCTTTTCGGTTTCCGCACCCATGACAGTCCAAAATTTGTTTGGGCGATAGGTCCACACACTTTTTAAACGATCAAAAGAACCGAAGCCAATAGCGCCGTTATGTGTCAGTTTTTTGGCCTCAATTTCCAAAATATGACTTCCTAAACTAAACTGACCATCTAGCAGATGTCGCATGCCTTCATAGGATGACTGGAAATTGAGTTTTTCAAACCCATAAGTTAAGCCTCCTGAACTGGGGATGTCCCAAATCAATTGTGTAGAGATCAACCGCTGATTTGTGAAATGAACGGTTTCTAAACTCCAATCCCTGTTAAATTCCACCTGATAGAGCCCTTCCACATTTCTGTAGTTTTGATCAACCCAGTCAAAAGCAAAAGTTGATTTTAGATTGCTTTTTTTCTGAAATATTTTTTGCGCCCAAAACAGTCTTCCAGCCGTCCCTTTATTATTGTTGTCATCTAGGTCCGAAAACAGATTTAAATCACTTTTACTCATTGACATTTCCAAAGAAACTTCTGTTTTGTCATGGGGTTGATACCCCCCCTTCACTACAGCGGTTTGAAGAAGTTTGGGCGTAGGAAGGCTGACGTTTGGGCTGAAACTTCCTTGAGGCAAACCCTGAACAGGAGACACGTACTCGAACACCCTTCCGGCGGCTAAATCGGTGCCTTGCACGTAGTTGCCCTGATGAGCACCCACATACTGAAACTGAACCTTGTAGAGTGTTTCGTTTTCGTCGTTCGAATAAACATAAATAAGTTGTCCGTTCAACTCAACTTTTTTGTAAAGCACCTTGTTTTGGCCAAAGGCGGCCATGACACCAGAGTCTATTTGCTGCTTAGCTGTGTCATCTCCAGCATTAGCCAAAAGTTGTTTTTGTTCAGAACTTAAGTCAAGCTGAAGCGGGCTGTTTTTAACATCTTTTTCTGTGTAAAGGTAACTTTCGATATAAAAACTTTTTGATCGATGCTTGGCTTGGGCATAGCTCACATAGCGTGTGTAGTTGTTTTCGGTGTATTGATATTCAACTATAATGCGCATGTCTGCCGTGATTGGAAAACGAGGTGTGAAAAGGAGTTCTCCTGCATTGTAGTCCATCACATAATCTGCATTTTCTCCTCTTTGAAGTTGGCGTCCATTCACATAAACGCGTTCGCTTCCTGAAACAACGAGTAAAAAAAGTTCATTGTTGGGGCCAGTGAGCTTGTAGGGCCCCTGATTTCCCTCTTTTGCATTGAATTGATTGGTTTGAAACTGACCCCGAACCAAAGCCAAAGAAACCCCTACAGAAGTAGATTCGTTAGGAGTCGCCATTAATGAAACACCTCTCACTTTTTTGGTGAAAGACAGAAAATAACTCTCGTTATTTTGCAAGTTGAGGTCACCGCCCAGCAGCTTCCATTTGTCACTCTCTAAGGCAATAGACACTTGGTCAAAAGCATCCAATCGCTGTGTATATCCTGATTGCTGTATCGGAATATTGGCATCTGTGATGGTGGCGGTTAAAGAAACGTTTTCACTGATATTTCCCGACAGTTGGAGGTTGAGTTCTGAGTCGAAAACTGCATTTTGGTTGTTCCCAACTCGAATGCCTCTAGAAAGCCGGCCTCGACTGGTTAAGCCCTCAAAAAGCCGATCTGAATCAAGAGGCTTTTTTGATAAGGTCTCAACCTTATAACCTTCAGGGTTTTTTAGAATGTTTTCAGGACTCAACCCACGATAGGTTTGTGTTAAAAAAGAAGGATATTTTCTGTGGCGTACGCTAATGGAGTCTGTTACAGGATTTTTTTTAAAAACCAGCCAGCCAGTTTCGAAATTCATCTCATATTCGTTGATATTCATCAAACCACTAGAGCTTTCAACACTAAAATCAATGGGATTAATGCTGTAAGAAGCAATTTGAATGCTATCAGCTACAGCATACTTCTTTTCGATCAGTTGAGCCTGAGCACAATTTATTTTACCAAGAAGTAAAATGCCAGCTGAAACTATGTAAATACTTTTCAAAAGTTTAATGCAACTTTCCACAACCACAAAAATACGCCTTTGTTCTGTTGAACAACGCAAACACTCCCACAATAATTGCCTATTTTAGCAAGCATGAAAATTATATCCTATAACGTAAACGGCATCCGGGCCGCACTCAACAAAGGCTTTTTGGATTGGCTGCAAGCCGCATCCCCCGATGTGTTGTGCCTGCAAGAAACCAAAGCCCATCCCGACCAACTTGACCTTAGTGTTTTTGAAGCTGCTGGTTATCCGTACCACTACTGGTTTTCGGCACAGAAAAAAGGGTATAGCTCTGTGGCGGTATTGAGCAAACAAAAACCCAACCATGTTGCTTATGGCACAGGTATGGAATATATGGATGTGGAAGGGCGTAACCTTCGTGTGGATTTTGATAAAGTTTCCGTGATGAGTTTATACCTGCCCTCGGGCACCAACCCCGACCGCCTCGCCTATAAGTTTACGTATATGGATGACTTTCAAGCCTATATAAACGACCTAAAAAAAGACCTTCCCAACTTGGTTATTTGTGGGGATTACAACATTTGTCACGAAGCCATAGATATTCACGACCCCGTGCGTAATGCCAAGGTTTCGGGGTTTTTACCCGAGGAGCGCGCCTGGCTGGACGGATTTATCCAAAGTGGTTTTGTGGATTCGTTTCGTCATCTAAACAAAGAACCCCACCAGTACAGTTGGTGGAGCTATCGCGCCAATGCCCGTGCCAATAACAAAGGCTGGCGCATAGATTACGCTATGGTCTCAGAACCCTTAAAAAATGGCATTGAACGTGCCTTTATACTTCCCCAAGCTGTCCATTCTGACCACTGTCCTGTTGGTGTAACACTTGCAATTTAAATATGAAGTATACGACGCTACCGCACTCCGATATTCGAGTGAGTAAAATTTGTTTGGGCACCATGACCTGGGGCAACCAAAACACGCAAAACGAAGGCTTTGAACAAATGGATTACGCCCTTGCCGAAGGAGTTAATTTTTTTGATACAGCAGAACTATATCCCGTACCTGCTGATGCCAAAACCTATGCCGATACGGAGCGTATCATTGGCAATTGGTTTGCACAACGCAAAAACCGCGACCAAGTGGTACTTGCCACCAAAATTGCTGGACCGGGGGCATACACGGCGCATATACGCACTACAGGCTTTACGCCCAACAGTATTCGCGAGGCGTTGGAGGGAAGTTTGATGCGTCTCAAAACAGATTATATTGATTTGTATCAACTGCATTGGCCCGAGCGTAACGCTAACTTTTTTGGCAAACGTGATTATTTTCCTGACGAAGATGAGCAATGGCAGGACAATTTTCAGCAGATATTGGAAACGCTAAACGGTTTTATTCAAGAAGGGAAAATCAGGCATATTGGATTATCGAATGAAACCCCTTGGGGTGCCATGAAGTACTTGGCACTCGCCGAACATAAAAACCTACCTCGAATGAAAACCATCCAAAATCCGTACTCCCTACTGAATCGTACTTTTGAGGGTGGAAACGCAGAAGTTTCCCACAGAGAACAGTTAGGGCTGTTGGCGTATTCGCCCATGGCGTTTGGTGTGCTTTCGGGGAAATATCGCGGAGGTAAACTTCCTGAAAAAAGTAGGTTAAAATTGTTTCCTAGATTGGCACGATATAGTGGTGAGCAATCTTTTACTGCCACAGAGAACTATGCCGGAATCGCTGAAAAGTACAACCTTTCTTTGGCACAATTGTCTTTAGCTTTTGTTACAGACAGACCTTTTGTAACGTCCAATATTATTGGTGCAACGACGATGCCTCAGTTGGAAGAAAATATCGCCTCGGCTGCCATTACCCTATCTGATGAAATACTTTCGGAGATAGATGCGGTGCATAACCGCATTCCGAATCCGGCGCCTTAAAACAAATGCGCTACTAAGCCTTGAATGGTAGCCAAACGAATCACCTCCAAGCCTTTGGGTGCGGAGGTTGCTTTTTGTGCCACTACCATACGCTCAAAGCCTAATTTGGCAGCTTCTTGCATCCGTTGTTCCATTTTGGGCACGTTGCGCAATTCGCCTGAAAGTCCCACTTCGGCGGCAAACGTATAGCCTTTTGGAATGGCAACATCCAAACTACTGGAGAGGATAGCGACCATAACTGCTAAATCGAGTCCTGGATCGTCTAGGCGAATGCCCCCAGCAAGGTTGAGGAATACATCTTTTGCGCCCAATTGAAAGCCGGCACGTTTTTCCAAAACGGCCAAAAGCATATTCAGGCGTTTGTTGTCAAAGCCCGTGCTGCTGCGTTGGGGTGTGCCATACACGGCAGAACTTACCAGCGCTTGCACTTCTATCAGCATGGGGCGTATGCCCTCAATGGTAGCACCAATGGCGTGCCCACTTAGTCCAGTACTCTCAGCAGAAATGAGCAAGGCACTAGGGTTAGTAACAGGCAAAAGTCCTTCTTGCGCCATGCTGTAAATACCCAATTCGGCAGTGTTTCCAAAACGGTTTTTGTGGGCACGTAAAATGCGAAAAAGGTGATGCCGATCTCCTTCAAATTGCAACACAGTATCTACCATGTGTTCTAGAATTTTGGGGCCTGCCAAAGCCCCGTCTTTTGTGATGTGTCCCACCAAAATCACAGGAACGTTGGTTTCTTTGGCAAATCGGATCAATTCGGCTGTAGTTTCTCTAATTTGAGAAACACTACCCGCACTGCTGTCAATATTATCGGTTTGTAGTGTTTGCACAGAGTCAACAATCAGTAGTTGGGGCTGCACCTGACTGATGTGATGAAAAATATTTTGAGTTTTTGTTTCGTTTAAAATCAAGCAATTTTCGGTGATGCCTTTTAACCGTTCGGCTCGTAGCTTAATCTGTTGTTGACTTTCTTCTCCTGAAACATACAACACCTTATAAGGAATTTTGAGTGCCAACTGCAACAATAAGGTAGATTTTCCGATGCCTGGCTCACCTCCAAGTAAGACCAAAGCACCTGGAACCAAACCGCCACCCAAGACTGCATTGAGTTCGGCATCGTGTGTATCCATTCTTGGAATGGCATCTGCTCTGATCTCTGTGAGTTTCAATGGGCTGGCTGCCTTTTTTATGGACGCCTCAGCATTCCACATCCCTTGCTTGTGGGTTTTTTGTACCACTTCTTCGACTATGGAATTCCAGGCTTTGCAAGCATGACATTGTCCTTGCCATTTGGCGTGTTGTGTTCCACAACTTTGGCAATAAAAGGTTGTTTTTAGATTGGCCATTTAGATATCCAAATTAGCGATTTTTTTTGGGAGTTGATAGTGGAAGCAATAAAAATGAAAGACCTCCAAACAACAGAATCATTAGGGTTTGCGAAGTCCACATCAGCCATCCAAAGGCTGTTGAAGCTTCTAGGTCAATACCCCAACTAGTTAAGGTCCATCCCACCGCCAGTGGGTAGGCTCCCACACCACCATTTGTGGTGGCCATGGCAAATGCACCTGCAATAAAAGCTGGAAGCATTTGAGTCCAAGTTAAATTTTGGGTGGATTCGAAGCAATATTTGATGACGTCAAACATGCCAAGATATAACACCCAAATGAGTGTACTGTTGAGGATGAACCAAGCTTTATTTTTGATGTTTTTTATGGACTGAATTCCTTCGTTAAAGTTTTTAAAAATCGCCATTAACTTTTGCCAAAACACAGAGGTTTTGAGGAGGTTTTTCCTGGCCAACAACCCAAATATCCATAGCAGTAATATTCCAGTTGTAAGTAAGCCTATAACACCAATGGTGAGCCAAATGTTTTCTACAAACCAATGGCTATGTAATCCAGCAGTGAGTAACATAAAGAGCAATAAAAAAGCAAGATCAATGAGTCGCTCGGTGACAATAGTGCCAAAGCTTTTTTCAAAAGGAACTTGGGCATAGGCCTTCAGTGCAGTGGCGCGCAAAACTTCTCCCGACCTTGGAATTCCTAAATTGGCCAAGTAGCCAATCAAAACCGTAAAGACTGTTGTCCAAAACTTTGGGCGAAATCCAAGTGGGCGTAACATCATTTGCCAACGTTGTGCCCGAAGCAAATGGCTGCCTATACCCATGAGCAAGGATAAGAAAACATAACTAAAATTGGCTGAGCGTAGGGTTTTCCAAATTTCTTGGCGTTGCTCTGTTGTGGTTGAGTGATAGGACAGGAGGATGAAAAAACCGCCCAAAAGTATCGGAAATATTACCTTGAGCCATTTCAGTCCTTTTTTTTGAAACATTAGTTAAGGGCGTTGTTGGTTTCGTTGGGAAACAACAATGTGGGTTTAAAATGGCGTGCTTCATCTGGGGTCATCTGAGCGTAACTGATCACAATAATGACATCTCCCTTTTGAACTTTTCGAGCAGCAGGGCCGTTAAGGGTAATCTCTCCGCTATTGGCGACACCTTGAATGACATAGGTTTCTAAACGTTCGCCGTTGTTGATGTTCACGATTTGCACTTTCTCACCAGGAAGTAAATTGGCGGCCTCCATAAGGGTTTGGTCAATGGTGATGCTGCCAATATAGTTGAGTTCGGCGCCAGTAACCGTTACACGGTGAATTTTAGATTTTAGAACCTCAATAAGCATGGGGCAAAGATACTCAATTTAATGCGATGTTGTCAATTAATCGAACACCTTCCACACGGGCGGCCACAAAAGCTCGAACAGTGGTATTAGATGCTGTTTCTTCAGTGGGTTGAAGGCTTTTTGCATCTGATATTTCAAAGTATTCTAGTTCAATAGCCGAATTTTTTTGCAACATTTCACAAGCTTTTTCTTTTAGAGTGTTGGTTGGATGTAGGCCAAAATGTTGCTTCACCCACATCAAGGTTTTATGTAAATCTCCAGCTTGATTCCTTCCAAAGTTTGTCAACCTGGTGTTACGAGAGCTCATCGCAAGGCCGTTGTCTTCTCTCAAAATCGGGCAACCTATGATGTTGATGTGCAAACCTCGCTGCTCAGTGAGTTGTTTAATGATTTGTAATTGCTGATAGTCTTTTTCTCCAAAATAAGCTTTTTCAGGTTTAAAGAGTTCAAAGAGCTTCAAAACAACGGTGCCCACTCCATCAAAATGTCCAGGCCTGAAGGTCCCTTCCATTACGGTGTCTAAACTTTTAAGATCAAAAGATTCAATATGTAGGCCGTCGGGATATAATTCTTGTGCCAATGGCGCAAAGACTTGAATGTTTTTATTCATGCCTTCAAGAAGTTTCAGATCGGATTCTAAAGTTTTGGGGTATTTTTCGAAATCCGAGGGGTCGTTAAATTGTGTGGGATTTACAAAAATGGTTACCCAAACAGTTTCGTTTTCTTTTAAGGCACGGCTAACCAAGCTCAGATGCCCTTCGTGTAGCGCGCCCATGGTGGGGACCAAACCTAAGTTTTTGGTTGTTTTTATTGATTG
Organism: uncultured Flavobacteriaceae bacterium; assembly: GCA_964477735.1. Classification (GTDB taxonomy): domain Bacteria; phylum Bacteroidota; class Bacteroidia; order Flavobacteriales; family Flavobacteriaceae; genus CAYZFD01. The sequence goes on along the minus strand of CAYZFD010000010.1, from coordinate 31,863 downwards.
CAACACCTCCTCACGAGTTGTGTGTATTGTCATAAACATAAACTTAATCGCCGTCAAACATACCATTTTCCTACTTATCGGCATAATTTTTGTAACTTTGCAAACTTGTTATAAACTAAATTGATGACAGAAAAGAAAGTCTTGTATGTTTCTTCTGAAGTAGTTCCCTATTTGCCGGAAAATCAAGCTTCGACAACTGCATTCGAAGTTCCAAAAATGGTGAACGAAAGAGGTGGTCAAACGCGAATTTTTATTCCCAAATATGGAATAATCAATGAACGTCGCCATCAGCTCCACGAGGTAATTCGACTTTCAGGAATGAATCTTGTGATTAATGATGTAGATATGCAACTCATCATTAAGGTGGCTTCCATCCCAAAAGAGCGCATGCAAGTTTATTTCATAGACAATTTAGACTATTTCAAAGGACGTGGAATGCTTAAAGACAAGCAGGGTGCGCTCTATGAAAACAATGACGAAAGGGCTATTTTCTTTGCCAAAGGAGTTATTGAAACGGTGAAAAAGTTAAATTGGTCACCCGACATCATTCATGTTCAAGGTTGGATAGCTTCTCTAATGCCTCTATATCTTAGAAGATATTACAAAGACGAACCCCTATTTAAAACCACCAAGATTGTAACTTCAGTTTATGGCCAAGAATTTGAAGGCGTTATAAGTCAGCAACTGAAAGAAAAAGTTTCTTTTGATGGTATAGAAGAAGCCAAAGACCTAGAGCCACTTTCAAAAGCTGATTTTTCAGGGATGATGCAATCAGCTATCGACCATTCGGATGCCTTGGTGATTGCCGATAAAAGCATTGATCAAGACTTGAAAAACTATATGCATGCCAGCGGGAAACCTTTGCTACAGTGCACTAACCCCGACCAATTTAAGGACGAATACGAAGCTTTCTACACCCAAATTATCGAATAAAAATTTATGAGCAAATTTTTTAACCTCAAGGGCTTTACCACAACTTTTTTAGTGCTATCTGTTCTTTATTCCTGCAATAAAGACTATGACACCGTGGGTCAAAATATTATTGAAAGCAATGCCTTGACCAACAGTCAACTCGAAGCCCCAGTGTTTGCTCGAAACATTGGGTTGTCAGCCTTCCGATCCAACGGCTTGCCATTACTTCAATTGGGTACTAATGTTGACCCCATTTACGGAAACACTTCGTCACGTATCATTGCACAGCCCACTATAGTCAGTGGCATGAGCAGTTTTGGAGCCAAAACGCATGCACAGGAACAGTTAGATTCTGTTCGAGATGAAAAAGAAACCATTAAGGAAGTTTTTTTAGAAATTCCATTTTTCACAAACCGTCAAGATACAGATGGCGATGGAGTCATAGATATTTTTGATGCCGACCCAAAAGACCAACTCAGCGATTCTGACGGAGACGGATTGTCTGATATTGCAGAAACACGTGCTGGTACTAACCCCTTAAACAAAGACACCGATGGAGATGGGGTGAACGATAATGAAGATACAGAAACAGTCAACCCCGACCCCGAAGCCAAAAAATATGATATCGATTCACTTTTCGGTGCAAGAGAGGCCTCTTTTAAAATAAAAGTTCAAGAATTAACCTATTATTTGAGATCTCTCGACGCCACAAATAATTTAGAAACCAACCAAATTTATTATTCTAACAGCAATATTGAACAAGGCTTTTTGGGAGATCTTCTCTATGATGACACTTATACGCTGAACACCAATGAATGGGTTTTTTTTAAGGAAGATGACCCATCCACAACTGATAAAGATGAATCAAAAGAAGTCAAAGAGCGCCTCACTCCTAGAATTCGAATTTCCTTAAATAAAGCCTTCTTCCAAACAAAATTTTTAGATAAGGAAGGAAGTAGTGAGCTATCGGACACAAACACGTTTAAAGATTATTTTAGGGGCGTGGTTATTTCTACATCCGACTTTAGTGAGCCATTGTTGATGCTTTTAAATTTTTCGGGTGCAGTCATTAAAATGACCTACGAATATGAGAAAACAACAGACACTAAAAAAACCCAGGACACTTCAGACGATGTGTTTGAAACAGATGAAAAAACAGTGAGTTTTAATCTTGGAACTGGTGTTAACTTTAACATTTTCGAAAATGAGCCTCACGCTGCCCAAGTGCAAACAGCCCTAGCTAACAACAACAATGCTTCAAGATTATACCTCAAAGGCGGTGTGGGCGTGTTGGCCGAACTAGAACTTTTTAAAGCCACTGATGGGAGCTCAATGCTCGATGAAGTGAAAAGCAAATCGATGATGATCAATGAGGCCAACCTGGTGTTTTATATCGATCGAGAAACAATCGATGCTAATGGATATAAAAATGAACCTGCCAGAATTTTTATCTACGACATTGAAAACTTCACCCCCTTAGCCGATTACACGCTCGACCCAACGAACGACAACAATACCCTGCTCACCAAAATTAACCACGACGGCATTATCCGCCTTGAAGACGACAAAGGAGCCTATTACAAAATTCGAATCACTGAGCATGTTAAAAATATTGTTCGTAAGGATTCAACCAACAAAAAATTGGGACTGGCCGTTACTTCAGACATTAAGTTGCCTTATTTTCTTCCTCTAGAGAGCAATACCACCGTTTCTAAAGCACCGTTGGGGGCCTTAATCAACCCTTTAGGCACTGTGCTCATTGGACCCAACCCCGAAGTTGAAAAGAACGATAAGCGCCTTAAACTAGAAATTTTCTATACAGAATTAAAATAGGATTTTCGAATTCTTTTTTAACCCATTATTTTTTTCATAAATTGCATACTCAATGATGCCCTTATGAAAAACTATCTCATTTTATTTCTGGCTTTTAACACACTTTTATGGGGTCAAAAGCATCCCTATTTTAAAGCTCCTGAAGGACAAACTTTAGTGAGTGCAGACCTTCATATACACACCGTGTTTTCGGACGGATCTGTTTGGCCCGACATTCGTGTTCAAGAGGCCCTTCGTGAAGGGATTGATTTAATTTCTTTAACAGAACATTTAGAATACCAACCCCATAGTCATGACATTCCACACCCCAACAGAAATCGTGCTTTTGAGGTCGCTCAACAAAGTCTTGGAAATCATGACAGCCTGTTGATCGTTAATGGATCTGAGATTACTCGCTCCATGCCACCAGGCCATGTCAACGCGGTTTTCATCAAAGATGCCAACCTACTACTTCACAAAGACTCTCTCTCTGGAATTGTTGAGGCCAATCGACAGCATGCCTTTGTGTTTTGGAATCACCCCAATTGGGATGCCCAGCGCGCTGATGGGATAGCGAGGCTTGAGCCTTTTCACCAATATTTGATAAACCAAAAATTATTGCACGGCATTGAAGTCGTTAATGAACACACTTTTTCAGAAGAAGCCATGCAGTTGGCCATCGATAACGGCCTAACTATGATTGGCACATCTGATATTCACGGTCTAACCACTTGGGAACATGACCTTTCAAAAGATGGTCACCGCCCGATGACTTTTGTTTTGGCCGATAGTCGAACCCCTGAGGCTGTAAAGAAAAATCTTTTTGAAGGGCATACATTTATTTGGTTCGAAGATTTAATAATTGGGCCAGAGGCTGTATTAAACCAGGTGCTAAAAGCCAATATTGAAATCCGAAATGCGGATTATCCAAACGGAAAACAGATTTTAAACTTCGAAATCATCAACCATAGTGCATGGCCGATACATTTAAAATACTCGGGTGCGTATAGTTTTCACAAACAGGGAGATGTCCTATATCTTAAGCCTTACCAAAGGCTGAGTGTTCAACTTAAAACCCTTCACCAGCGCCCAAAAACGGATGTGAGTTTCGAAGTGCTCAATGCTATAGTGGCACCAAAAAAGCATCCACAAATACAATTTAGAATTGCATGGTCCGAAAATAAACCATAATAATCCAATCAATGCTCCAAGCCCTTCTTATCATGTTATTGGTATTTGCTGTAATTGCCCTACTGAATTGGGGGAGTCTCCGGATCCTTAAATTTTCTGAAGAGCGTAAGTTAAGGATTCGCAATTTTTTTTGGGTGGTTTTTGGAATATACCACTTGGCTTATAGTATTTTTTTATGGTTCGATCACACCTCAAAAATACTCTCAATTGTTTATTTTATTTTTGGAATTGTACTTCTTGTTCTTGCTTGGTACAAGAGACTGTAGTGCTTCCTAAATGATTCCCATTGATTTTCCAACCTCCACAAATGCAGCAACTGTTTTGTTGATTTGCGATTCAGTATGAGCTGCAGACAATTGCACGCGAATGCGCGCTTTACCTTCGGGCACAACAGGATAAAAAAATCCAACCACATAAATGTCTTTTTCGAGCAAAGCTGTGGCCATGTTTTGTGCCAATTTGGCGTCATAAAGCATTATGGGCACTATGGGGTGTTCACCCGGAACCACATCAAATCCAGCTTCGGTCATTTTTTGTCTAAACAAAAATGTGTTTTGCCTTAACTGTTCAATAGGTTTCTTATTTTCTTTAATGATTTTAAAAACCTCAAGAGAAGCACCAACAATGGCAGGCGCTAATGAGTTTGAAAACAAATAAGGTCGTGAGCGTTGACGAAGTAAGGTGATGATTTCTTTTCGCCCGCTGGTAAAACCTCCCGAAGCGCCGCCCAGCGCTTTTCCAAGGGTTCCAGTGATGATATCAACTTTTTCTGACACACCTTTAAGTTCTGGAACACCTCTTCCTGTTGGGCCAATAAATCCGGTGGCGTGACATTCATCGGTCATCACAAGAGCGTTATAGCGTTCAGCCAAATCACAAATTATATCCAATTGAGCTATGGTGCCATCCATGGAGAACACGCCGTCTGTGACTATAATTTTTGTTCTAGCACCCGACGCCTCTTGGAGCTTTAGCTCTAAATCGAGCATATTGTTGTGCTGATATCGGAATCGTTGAGCTTTGCACAACCTAACGCCATCAATAATAGAGGCATGGTTGAGCGCGTCGCTGATGATAGCATCTTCAGGGCCTAACAAGGGTTCGAAAACCCCTCCATTGGCATCGAAAGCAGCCGCATAGAGGATGGTGTCTTCGGTTCCCAAAAATGATGAAATTTCTTTTTCAAGTTTTTTGTGAATGTCTTGAGTGCCACAAATAAAACGAACTGAGGCCAACCCAAACCCTCTAGCTTCCATCATTTTTTGAGCCGCCTTAATCACGCTTGGGTGGTTGGAAAGACCTAAATAATTGTTGGCACAAAAATTAAGCATTTCCTTGCCATTTGCACTTATGCTGGCCGCTTGAGCAGAGTCTAGTAAACATTCTTCTTTGAAAAGTCCCTTTAGTTTAATGTCCTCAATTTCTTTTTGAAATCTTTTTTTGGCGGTTTGATACATTGTTATATTTTTAACAAAAAATTTATTCTGTGTAACAAATCTAAGAAACAAATCTTTTACTTATCCTTTAAAATTTGAAAAATATACTCGTTATAGGAGCCTTGGGGCAGTTGGGATCTTCACTTATCAAAGCACTTGAAAAATCAAATGTCTTGGTGATCGCGGGAGATATTGCAGAGCCCTCAAAGGATTTCACTCATCCCTTCGAGCGTTTGGATGTTTGTGACCAAGACCAGCTTAAAAAGATTGTGTGTCAATACAAAATAGACACAATTTTTAATTTGCCTGCCATACTTTCTGCCAAGGGCGAACAAGACCCTATGCGCACTTGGGCGTTTAATATTTCTGGATTTCAGCATGTGGCTCAGGTGGCTATTGAGACAGGTGTAAGTCAAATTTTTTGGCCTAGTTCTATTGCCGTTTTTGGCGTTTTAACTCCAAAAGTCAACACGACTCAGTTGGCCTACACTAACCCAAAAACCATGTATGGTGTAACAAAATTGGCGGGGGAGCGCCTTATGGAATATTATAAAATTCGTTTTGGCTTAGACATCAGATCCTTGCGCTATCCGGGATTACTTAGCCTAGACGCTTTCTCTGGTGGTGGCACCACAGATTATATTATTGAATTGATTAGGGCAGCCAAAAATAATGAGCCCTATCGTTGTTTTCTTAACGCCAACACAACTTTGCCTATGATGCACATGGATGATGCTGTTCGCGCCACGCTTTCGCTGATGAAGGCGCCATTAAACCAACTAAAATCGAATGTAGCCTACAACATTTCAGGCTTTAGCACAACCCCAAGTGAAGTTGTAGAAGTTATCAAAACTTATGGTTTAGATGTGGAGGTTTTTTATCAACCCGACTATAGACAAGCCATTGCTGATAGCTGGCCCAAAAGTATCGATGATTCTTATGCGCAGCGCGAGTGGGGGTGGGTTCCTAAAATTGATCTAAAAACTGCTGTACGTATGGCGATGGCGTCATAACTGCTTACGTAATCGAGCTACGGGTGCCCCAATGAGCTCTCTGTATTTGGCCACTGTGCGGCGTGCGATTGGATACCCTTTATTATTCAGAATTTTTGCCAATTCCTGATCTGTGAGGGGCTTTTTTTTATTCTCATTTTCTAAAAGTGTTTCAAGGGTTTTTTTAATTTCGATGGTCGAAACATCTACGCCTTCATCGGTTGTCATACCTTCAGAAAAAAACGATTTCACCAATTTTGTGCCGTAGGGCGTATCGACATATTTGCTATTGGCTACCCTTGAAATGGTTGAAATATCCATCTGAACAATGTCTGCAATATCTTTCAGTATCATGGGTTTTAGGTCGTGCTCGTCGCCCGATAAAAAATAGGCTTGCTGAAAATTCATGATGGCTTGCATGGTGGCAAAAAGCGTTTGATTTCTTTGTTGAATGGCGTCAATAAACCATTTGGCGGCGTCAAGCTTTTGCTTAATGAATAGCACGGCTTCTTGTTGTGATTTTTCTTTTTCTTTTGATGCTTTATAGCCTTCTAGAAGGTTGGTGTATTCTCTCGAAACATGAAGTTCTGGGGCGTTTCGTCCGTTAAGCGTTAATTCTAAATTTCCATCAATAATTTGAATGGTGAAATCGGGGGTGACTTGACTATTGGCTTTTAGATGTCCTGAGAATGCAGCGCCAGGTTTTGGGTTGAGTTTTTCAACCTCTTTCAAGACTTCTTTAAGTGCCTGTTCGCTGAGGTTGAAGCGTGTACTTAGTTTTTCGAAGTGGCGTTTACTGAACGCTTCAAAACCTTTTTCAAGGACTTTTATCGTGTTTTCTACGGCATCAGTTTTTTCTTTTTGCTGGAGCTGAATGAGCAAACATTCCTGAAGGTTTCGGGCACCAACACCAGGAGGGTCGAGGAGTTGAACAACCTTTAATACTTGCGTAACTTCTTCAACTGTAGTGTTTAAATTTTGAGTAAAAGCAAGATCATCCACAATATCTTCAATCGCACGACGTAGGTAACCTGCATCATCAACACTTCCCACTAAATAAGCAGCAATTTCTTCTTGGTGTGCTTCTAAAGTAAAGGTGTCTAGCTGTGATTGTAGATGTTGATGAAAGCTTGTTCCAGCAGCGTAGGGGGTGTTTCGATCTTCGTCATCTTGACTGCGATTGTTGGCCTGTAGGCGATAGTCAGGAATTTCATCATCGCTTAAATATTCATCTATATTAATGTCTTCAGCTTCGATGGTTTCGGAGTCGTTTGGACTGTCATCTTCAAAATTGTCGAGTTGATCTTCGGACTCTTTTCCTTTTTCTAGCGCGGGGTTTTCTTCGATTTCTTGTTGAAGTCTTTGTTCAAACTCAAGTGTTGGCAGTTGAATCAGCTTCATCAATTGAATTTGCTGAGGCGAAAGTTTTTGTGACAGTTTGAGTTTGAGTTGCTGCTTTAGCATATGTTGATCTTGGGTGCATTAAAAGTACAAAAAACCTGCAAATATTCTTTTTGAAATCGAATTCTAAAACTCTGCATTGAGTGGTGTTCTTGGAAATGGAATCACATCTCGGATGTTGCTCATTCCTGTGGCAAAAAGTACCAACCTTTCAAATCCTAAGCCAAATCCGCTATGGGGCGCTGTGCCAAACTTGCGAAGATCGAGATACCACCAAAGTTCTTTTGGGTCGATACCCATGGCCTGAATGCGTTCTTGTAGCACTTCGAGGCGCTCTTCACGTTGTGAACCGCCTACAATTTCTCCAATTCCTGGAAACAAAATATCCATGGCGCGTACTGTTTTTCCGTCTTCGTTCATGCGCATATAAAAAGCTTTTATTTTGGCCGGATAGTCAAAAAGGATTACAGGACATTTAAAATGTTTTTCAACCAAATAACGCTCGTGTTCGCTTTGAAGATCGGCACCCCAAGCCTCTATGATGTAGTTAAAGCGTTTCTTTTTATTGGGTTTCGAGGCCATTAAAATATCGATGGCTTCGGTATATGAAACTCTAACAAATTGGTTTTTGGTGACAAACTCTAGCCGTTCAATGAGCCCCATATTGCTGCGTTCGGCCTGAGGTTTTGTCTTTTCTTCATCTTGCAATCTTTTGTCAAGGAAGGCCAAATCACTTTGGTGGTTTTCAAGGACGTAGCGCAAAACATATTTTATGAAATCCTCAGCCAAATCCATATTTTGATCCAGCTCGTTGAAAGCCACTTCGGGTTCAATCATCCAGAATTCGGCCAAATGACGAGAGGTGTTTGAGTTTTCGGCCCGGAAAGTAGGTCCAAAAGTATATACTTTTCCGAGGGCCATTGCATAGGCTTCGGCTTCCAGTTGACCCGAAACGGTGAGGTTTGTTTCTTTTCCAAAAAAATCTTCTTTGAAATCTACAGTCCCAGTTTCGGTTTGGGGTGGATTTTGAGCGTTTAAGGTTGTGACCCTGAACATTTCGCCAGCACCTTCGGCATCACTTCCGGTGATTATTGGTGTGTGTACATATAAAAACCCTTTTTCTTTAAAATATTGATGTATGGCAAATGACAGGGCGGAGCGCAAGCGCATCACAGCGCCAAAAGTATTGGTTCGTACTCTTAAATGAGCCTTTTCACGCAAGAACTCCATGGAGTGTTTTTTGGGTTGAATGGGGTAGTTGTCTGGGTCAGCATCACCCAATATTTCAATTTTTTCTACCTGCATTTCAACGCTTTGCCCAGACCCTTGACTGGCAATGAGTTGTCCCTGTATTTTTAGAGCAGCTCCAGTCGTAATGCGTTTTAGTAAAGCAGGGTCTGTTTTTTCAAATGCTACCACACACTGAATGTTCTCTAAACAAGAACCATCATTGATGGCGATAAAGCGATTGGCACGAAAAGTGCGCACCCAACCTTTGAGCGTTATTTCTTGTAATAAAAGTTTTCCTTTAAGTAAATCTTTAACCTGTGTGGCCTGCATCTTATTGACTAATTATTTGCCGGCAAAGATAAGGTTTTTGTGTAGTATGGCTAGTCATTAGAGTCGGGTGGAATGATATCTATGGTTGGCTTTTTGAGTACACGTTTGTTGCTTATGTTTTTTTCGAGTGAAATCAGAAGTGAAGGAAGTAATATAAGGTTGGCCAGCATGGCAAACAACAGGGTGATGGACACAAGGCCGCCAAGCGCAACTGTGCCTCCAAAGCCTGAAATCATAAAGACTGAAAATCCAAAAAACAATACAATTGAGGTGTAGAACATGCTAATGCCTGTTTCTTTTAAAGCCGAATAGACCGATGGTGCTATACGCCATTTGTGTACTTGGAGTTCTTGTCGATACTTCACTAAAAAATGTATGGTGTCATCGACTGAAATGCCAAAGGCAATACTAAAAACCAAAATCGTTGAAGGCTTAATGGGGATTCCCAAAAATCCCATCATGCCAGCAGTGATAATTAAGGGAAGAATGTTGGGAATTAGTGAAACGAGAATCATACGAAACGACCTGAAAAGATAGGCCATAAAAAGTGCAATAAGTAATATGGCCAGCCCTAATGATACCACTAAGTTTTTAACCAAAAAATGAGTGCCTTTCATGTAGCCTAATGCTTTTCCTGTGATGTTAACGCTATAGCGATCGTTGGGAAATTCTTTATTGACTACCTGCCAAAGATCTTGTTCTATTCTTTCCATTTTTTCGATAGACACGTCTTTAAGTCTCGTGGTGATTCTGGCAAATTGTCCGGTAGAATCTACCAAATTTTTCATGCTACCAAGAGCAGAATCAGAGTTTTTGGCATATTCTAAAATGAAACTGTTTTCCTGAGTAGAGGGTAACTGAAAGTAGTTTGGATTGCCATTGTAAAAAGCTTGTTTTACATATTTGACAGTGTTCACCACCGAAACAGGATCTGAAAGTTCGGGGACTTCTCTAATGTGCTGATCTAGTCGTTCTAATCTTCGAAGTGTAGCCAATTTAAGTACGCCGTTTTTTCGTCGAGTATCCACCATGATTTCAATGGGCATGACCCCATTGAACTCTTTTTCAAAAAACCGAATGTCTTTAAAAAATGTTGTTTTTTGAGGCATGTCTTCTATCATACTCCCCGATAATCGGATCTGATAAATTCCTATAATGCTAACAGCAAGGGCGATGATTGCACTAATGTAAACAGCGATTCTTTGATGTCGCACCAGGCCTTCCATCCAACGCACCAATTTACCCATCCATTTTCTGTTGAGGTGTTCCAGATGTTTCCCTTTTGGCAAAGGCATGTAGCTGTAAAGTATGGGAATTAGCAGAAGGGAAATTGTAAAAACCAGCATAATATTTATGGAGGCTACAAGTCCAAATTCTTTGAGCAACTGACTGTTGGTGAGCATAAAGGTTGCAAAACCAGAAGCCGTAGTGAGGTTGGTCATTAAGGTAGCGTTTCCAATTTTGGATATAACCCGTTGCAGGGAGCGCGCTTGGTTGCCATGTTTTTTGACTTCGTGCTGATATTTGTTGATCAGAAAAATACAGTTTGGCACGCCAATCACAATTATAATGGGTGGAATGAGGGCCGTTAAAACAGTGATTTCATAACCCAACAATCCCAATACCCCAAAAGCCCACATGACCCCCACCGTGACTACAATAAAAGAAATTAGTGTGGCCCTAAAGGATCTAAAAAATAAAAAGAAAATTAGGATGGTTACCAGCATTCCCACAACCACAAAAATTTCAATTTCGTCAACAATGTTTTGCGCATTGAGGGTTCTGATGTAGGGCATACCAGAAATTCTTACATCTAAGCCTGTTTCTTCTTCAAACCGATCAACCATAGGAATTAACAGGTCGTAAACAAAGAGTTTTCGCCCTATTGTGTTGATGTCTTTTTGATCGAGAGAAACTACAGTTTGTACTGTTTGAGTTTCGCTATTGAAAAGTAAGTGATCATAGACCGGAAGTTCATAAAACAAGGTTTGCTTAAGTTTTTTAACTTCATCAGGGGTTTGCGGTTTTTGGTTGGGGATGGGGGCGAGCTCAAAGCGTTTCAACCTATTGTTTTTTTGCAACTGTTGCAAGTTTCCTATTGACAGTGTATAGGCAACCTGGGGCGCTTTTCCAATTGAATCTGCTAGGGCGTTCCACGCCTTTAAATTGTTGGGGGTAAATAGTGCCGAATCTTTAATGGCCAAAACCATTAAATTGCCTTCATCTCCAAAAATATCTACAAACTTTTGATATTCAATATTAAAGGCGTGATCATCGGGGAGTAGATTGGCCTCGGTGAAACTGAAACGCATGTGTTTCCACTGAAAACTCAAGAAAATTGTGGCAGTGAGTAAAAAAAGTAGTAGAAGCACACGGTTTCTAAGAATCAATCTAGAAACGGAAGACCAAAATTGTGTGTTGAACCACTTTATCATAGCATTTTTTCAGGGCTCAAAGTTAGGGAACTCTCCAAGAAAAAGGATCATCAAACGGTCATGATTTCTTTTTCTTTTTGCACATAAATGGCATCAATCTTTACGATATATTGATCTGTAAGGGTTTGAATATCGATTTCGCTATTTTTCTTGGCGTCGTCTGAACAATCTACTTTTTTGACATCGTTGTTGGCTTCTTTTCTTGCGGCACGAATGCTCACTTTGGCATTTTCGATTTCCACTTTAGCCATTTTCACTAAATCGCGGCGACGTTCTTCGGTTAGTGGTGGAATGTTAATGATCACTGATTCTCCGTTATTGGTGGGGTTAAAACCCAGATTGGCGATCATGATGGCACGTTCAATTTCTTGAAGTAAAGATTTCTCCCAGGGTTGAACGGTCAAAGTTTGGCCGTCGGGAGTATTTATGTTGGCCACTTGACTGAGTGGGGTAGCGGCCCCATAATAATCTACTTTTACTGATGACAACATTGTTGGGTTGGCTTTTCCAGCCCTTATGTTTAGAAGTTCTTTTTCTAGGTGTTTTATGGCTTTTTGCATGGCTTCTTCTGCCGTATCAAAAATAAACGCTAACTCTTCCATAGTGGATCGTTTTAAAGATTGACGATTGTTCCAATTTTTTCTCCTTTCACAATACGCATCAAATTTCCTTTGGTATTCATATCAAATACGATAATGGGAAGTTTGTTTTCTTGGCTTAGGGTAAATGCAGTGCTGTCCATCACCTTTAGCCCCTTGCTCAACACTTCGTTAAATGAAAGATTGTCAAATTTAACAGCGGCTTTGTCTTTTTCGGGGTCTGCATTGTATATGCCGTCAACACGAGTGCCTTTTAAGATCACTTCGGCGCCAATTTCAATGGCTCTTAAAACTGCAGCAGAATCGGTTGTGAAAAATGGATTTCCAGTTCCTGAACCGAAAATAACAACCCGCCCTTTTTCGAGGTGCCTCACGGCTTTTCTTTTAATGTAGGGTTCTGCAATGGCCTCGATTTTTAGTGCAGTTTGAAGTCTGGTTTGGATGCCAGTTTCTTCTAAGGCGCTTTGCAAGGAAAGACCATTCATAATGGTGGCCAGCATGCCCACATAGTCGGCTTGCACCCGATCCATTCCGTTGCTGGCACCTGCCATCCCTCTAAAGATGTTTCCCCCTCCAATAACAATGGCGAGCTCAACGCCTTCATCGACTACAGCCTTAATTTCTTCAGCAAATTCGGCAAGTCTTTTGGGGTCAATGCCATAGGAGCGCTCTCCCATGAGTGCCTCTCCACTCAGTTTTAGAAGTATCCGTTTGTAATGCATCCCATAAAAGTGTTGTGATGCAAATATAATAACTTAACGCTGATTTTATCGATGCCTCGACTGAAGATGTTTTTATTTATTGAATAGGAAAGCTGGGTAGGTACTTTTTTAGTTCTTTTTTGCTAAAAAAATCTTTTGGAAGTATGCTGTGTTCCAGTCTAAAGGTATCAAATTCCTGTTTAGAAATTGGCGTAAAGGCATTAAAATAAATGCTTTTTTGATAGATTTCTTTAACAGCTGCATTGAAATCCATAGCCAAAACATTTTGCCTATTTCTACCCTTTACTACTTTGTTTTTCTCAATGATTTTTATGGGTCTTTTCACGCCCATTTGTTGCTGGTTTTCTTCGTAAATATGATATAGGGTGTATTTTCCCATATGGTTTTTCACAAACGTATAGGTTCTGTTGTTGAGGCGTTCTTCATAGAATAGTCCAAACAGTTTTATTCTACTTTGGTGTTTGTTATTTTGATATACGATCTTATGCACGCCAAAATCTTCTACATCCACCAAAAGGTAGCCGTTGTAGTCTTTTTTCTTTCTGGAGCTAAACCGAATTTTATAGACAGCCACACTCAAATCATATACAACCCCTTCGTTGGAAAAACGGTATTTGTTGGGATTGGCTAAAAACGGCAACACCCAATTCTTTTCAGCAAACAGGTTTTTGGTTGCCAAGCGTTGCAAAGTGCCAAGTTGGTTTGAAGCATATTGTTTTGGAGTTAATTTTCTTTTTTCTTGCTCCACTGTGTCCACTTCTTGTGTTGGATTGTCCATTTTAATACTAATTAGCGGTCCGGATTTGACCTTAAAATAGGAGTCTTTTTTCACTCTTTTTTTAAGAATACCACCAATTGTTTTTTCCATGGAGTCGAAACGTTTATTCGATAGCGAGTCGCGCAGCCTTGCCGCTTGTAACACTTGAAGTTTATGGTGTTTTAGCCCACCACTGTCTCTTAACCATTTGCTTTTGGAAAAATATTCGTCTATTTCTTTCTTTGGAACTTGTTCCAAAATTTCGTCAACAAAACTTTGGTCTAGTTCTGGAATGGTTGATTTTTTAATTTCGATATCCATTTTTTGGACTTCATTCATATCCATATAATGCAGATATACATCGCTTGTGGACAAGGCGAAATCAACATTTTTTTTGGTATTGGCTTTTAGGCTATCAATGATTTCTTCTGCCGAAAGTGTTCGGTTGCTCACCACGACGGGCAATAGCGCTACCGCTTTGGGCAGCATATAGAGCGTGTCTTGTATGCTTGCAGTGGCCACCTTTTTGGAAGCATAGCCCAAACACGATAATGTGATACTATCAGCTTGTGCTTTGTGCCAATAAAAAGCGCCAGAGGCGTTGGTGATCACGCCTGTTTTGCCGTCATAAACGCTAACCAAAGGGATGGGTTCTTTTGAAATGCTATCCAAAACAACAAGGTTTTGTGCTTGTATAGCACCTGAAAATAGAAATATTAAAATCAGAAAACTTTTCATCTATCAAGATTTGGTAAGGCCAAGGTATAAAAAAACCCCCAAAATGGAGGTTTTTAGTTTTTTATAAATATTGAGTTATACCAAAGCTACACGCTTAAATCCAGTCACAACAAGATTGGCGTCTGCAGTTTTGACATACTGAGCCACACTCATTTTGCTGTCCTTGATGTAGTCTTGATTCACAAGAGTATTGTCTTTAAAAAATCTATTGAGTTTTCCTTTGGCTATATTGTCTAACATAGCTTCAGGTTTGCCTTCTTGACGAAGTTGATCTTTGGCAATTTCAATTTCTTTTGCAACGGTATCTGCATCAACACCTTCTTCATTCAAGGCTATAGGGTTCATGGCTGCGGCCTGCATGGCTACGTTTTTGGCCACTTCCTCGGCATTGTTCACAACGGCTGATAGACCAACCAATGTGGCGATTTTGTTACCAGCATGAATATAAGATCCAACAAAATCAGCTGAGATAGTTTCGAAGCCCCCAATTTCAATTTTTTCTCCAATCACACCTGTTTGCTCGGTGAGTTTTTCGGCAACGGTCATCCCTTTGTAGGATGCTTGATGAAATGCTTCTAAATTGTCATACGACAAAGCCAACTCGGCAAGATCGTTTGCCAAATTGACATAGGTGTCGTTTTTGGCCACGAAATCTGTTTCACAATTGAGCGAAACAATCACACCTTTAGTGTTTTCGGCATTTACTTTAGCAATCACAGCACCTTCAGAAGAATCGCGGTCTGCACGATTGGCGGCAACTTTCTGACCTTTCTTTCTTAAGTTTTCAATGGCCAGTTCAAAATCGCCATTGGCCTCAACCAATGCTTTTTTGCAATCCATCATACCAGCACCTGTGGTTTGTCTTAGTTTGTTAACTTCTGCAGCAGTAATTTTTACCATGTTGAAATTCTTATGTGTTTTGCGTTTATTCTTCGGATTTAGATGGTTTTTTAGCACCTTTTTTGTTGGCTGATGCTACCTTTTTGTCATCTTTTTTCTGAACGACCTTTTTCTCGATTTCATCTTCCTCTTCAATTAATGAAACCAATTTGTCAACTTTGCTAGTATCATCAATTTCATCCTGATCGTCTCCGTCAGTTTCTAAAGCTTGCTTTGCTGCAACTTCATCTTCATCGGTCTGTGCTTTTTCGTTTTTGCGTTCTGCCAGTCCTTCGGCAATCGCCTCTGTCATAAGACTCATGATGAGGTCAATTGATTTTGAAGCATCGTCATTGGCAGGAACTACATAATCTACATCTCTTGGATCAGAGTTGGTATCGACCATGGCGAAAATGGGAATGTTAAGCTTTTGGGCCTCTTTAATGGCGATGTGCTCGCGCATGGTATCTACAACAAAAAGGGCGCCTGGCAAGCGTGTCATGTCAGAGATAGAGCCTAGGTTTTTCTCAAGCTTAGCACGTAAACGGTCAACTTGTAATTTTTCTTTTTTCGAAAGGGTCTCAAAAGTACCGTCTTTTTTCATTCGATCGATTGCTGCCATTTTCTTTACAGCTTTGCGAATGGTCACAAAGTTTGTGAGCATACCCCCAGGCCAACGCTCTGTGATATAAGGCATGTTCACTTGGCCAACTTTTTCAGAAACAATGTCTTTGGCTTGTTTTTTTGTGGCCACAAATAGAATTTTTCTACCTGAAGCAGCAATTTTGTTCAAGGCCTTTCTTGCTTCTTCAATTTTGGCTACTGTTTTATACAGGTTGATGATGTGTATACCATTGCGCTCCATATAAATGTAGGGCGCCATGCTTGGATTCCACTTGCGGGTGAGGTGACCAAAATGGACACCAGCTTCTAGGAGGGTTTTTACTTCTACTTTTGTCATTTTTTTTAGTTTACGTTCCGTGTATTTAGCAATGCCTTTTTTTGTTTTTAGGAAGACATTTAGATGCTAAACTAACGTTCGCCCAGGCGAACTACGACAACAGGGTTATACAATAATTGAATGATCGATTTCCACCAAAAGTGGCGGATTAACGTTTTGAGAATTGGAACTTCTTACGGGCTTTTTTCTGACCGAATTTTTTACGTTCCACCATTCGAGGATCTCTAGTTAGCAGACCTTCGGGTTTCAATACGAGACGGTGCTCAGCATCAATCTCACACAAAGCTCTCGAAATCGCCATGCGAACAGCTTCAGCTTGTCCGTTAAAACCACCGCCAACAACCGAGGCAGAAACGTTGTATTGATCAAGTTTTTCTACTAGGTTGAGGGGTTGCTTTACTTTATATTGCAAAGTCGCTGTGGTAAAATAAGCTTCTAAGGCTTGGTTATTCACCTGAATTTCGCCTTTGCCTTCAGACAAATAAACTCTAGCAACAGCGGTTTTTCTTCGTCCTATTTTATGAATGGTTTCCATCTATTTAAAATCATTTAAATTAACAGTGGTTGGGTTTTGAGCTTCATGCTTGTGCGATGCTCCAGCATAAACCTTTAGGTTTCGAAACAAATCTGCACCTAATTTGTTTTTAGGCAACATTCCTTTCACAGATTTCTCAACCAAACGAATAGGATCTTTTGCATACAACTCAGTGGCCGTTAGGCTACGTTGACCACCAGGGTATCCGGTGTGTCGGATGTATGTTTTTTGATCCCATTTGCTTCCAGTCAAATTGATTTTTTCTGCGTTGATAACAATTACGTTATCTCCACAATCAACATGAGGGGTGAAAGAAGGTTTGTGTTTTCCGCGAAGCAACTTGGCCACTTTAGAGGCCATGCGTCCTAATGTTTGGCCGTTTGCATCTACCAAAACCCACTGCTTGTCAGCGGTATTGGCATTGGCCGAAACGGTTTTATAACTCAATGTGTCCACTATGATGTGTTTTTATTTACAGATTAAAAGCCACTCAGGTGCTTTCAATCGGGCTGCAAATGTACAACTTATCACGTGTTTTGCAAACAGAATAAAAAAAAATTGATGATGAAATATTGACTAATGTGCAGACAGCCAATTGGGTCCTGTGCCAATTTCAACTTCTAATGGTACTTTTAGAGGGAACGCCTGTTCCATTTCTTGACGAATCAACAAGGTTAGCGACTCAAGTTCGTTTAGTGCCACTTCAAAAACAAGCTCATCATGAACTTGAAGTAACATTTTAGAAGAAAATCCCTCAGCTTTCATTTTCTGATGAATGCCCAACATCGCCAATTTGATGATGTCGGCCGCACTTCCCTGAATGGGAGCGTTCACAGCATTGCGTTCGGCAGCACCACGCACCACCTGGTTGCGAGAATGAATATCTTTTAGATAGCGGCGTCGCCCCATGACGGTTTCGACATAACCATTTTCACGCGCTAGGTTCACTTGATTGCTGATATATTGTTTTAAAGCTGGGTAGGTTTCAAAATAGGTTTCAATTAAATCTTTTGACTCAGCTCGACTTAGGCTGGTTTGGTTGCTTAAACCAAATGCAGAAACGCCATAAATAATGCCAAAATTGACTGTTTTTGCATGACTTCTTTGCTCACGAGTTACTGCGTTTAGTGGAACACCAAAAACTTTTGATGCCGTCGCAGCGTGGATGTCTTGTTTGTTTAGAAATGCTTCAATCATGCTTTGATCTTCGCTGAGGGCCGCAATAATTCTTAGCTCAATCTGAGAATAGTCGGCCGCCAATATGCAGTGTTGATCATCTTTGGCAATAAAGGCCCGTCGAATTTCACGACCCCTTGTGGTTCTGATGGGAATATTCTGAAGGTTGGGATGGTTACTGCTCAGCCGGCCGGTGGCTGCAACAGCTTGGTTGTATATGGTGTGCACACGCCCTGTTTTGGGATGAACTTCTTTGGGCAATGCATCAACATAGGTACTAATTAATTTTTGTAAAGATCGCCATTCTAGGATGTTGGCGATGATCTCATGATCTTTTGCCAAATAGGAAAGCACATCTTCGGCGGTCGAATATTGTCCTGTCTTCGTTTTTTTTGGCTTTTCGACCAACTTCATGTTTTCAAACAATACAACACCCAATTGTTTAGGAGAAGCCAAATTAAATGTTTCACCTGCCTGAGCGTATATTTTTTGCTCAAGCATATCAGCTTCTTTTGTGAATTGTTTCGATAGGCTCGACAAATATTCAGAATCTATCCGAATCCCAGTCCTTTCCATGTCTGCCAACACTGGCATTAGGGGCAACTCTATTTTTTCAAAAAGACTATGAAGCGCAGCTTTCTCCAATTCGGCTTGAAAATGTTGGTGCAACTGAAAAGTTATGTCAGCATCTTCAACAGCATATTCCACTTGAGAGGCTAAAGGCACTTCACGCATCGATTTTTGATTTTTCCCTTTTTTTCCAATCAAGCTGCTAATTGGCTGGGGTTGATAGCCCAAATAGGTTTCTGCCAACACATCCATATTGTGGCGCATGTCGGGGTTGATGAGGTAATGCGCAAGCATGGTATCAAAAAATGGTCCCTGAACTTCAATGTTATAATTGGCCAGCACTTTAATGTCGTATTTTAAATTTTGACCTATTTTGGTGATTTGCTTTGCTTCAAAAAAAGGTTTTAATGTTTCGAGTAGGGCGAGGCATTGTGTTTTGTCATCAGGAAAGGGAACATAATATCCTTTGTGGGCCTCCCAACTAAAAGCAATTCCCACCAATTCGGCACCAATGGCATTAAGGCTCGTGGTTTCGGTGTCAAAACAAACATGGGTTTGGAGCATCATGTTTTTTATCATCATGTTCAAAGCCATCGGCGTTGTAATGGCCTGGTAATGGTGTGGGGTGTTTTCTAAGTTTTTAAGTGTGCTATTTTCGGCTATAGTTCCACTTCCAGGTTGGTGAAACAAGTCAAATTGTTGAACGGCATTGGTTTGAGTTGTTGGAGCCATGTCGGGTTTGTTTTCACTTTTAGGGGCTGGGTCGTTGCCAAAAATTCTTTGAAAAGTCTCCGTCATTCTTCTAAATTCAAGCTCTTGAAATAGGTTTTCGACCTTTTCTATGTCTGGAGGATCTAACTGAAAGTCTTTTTCATCGAACTGAACTGGTGCATCGAGAAGAATGGTGGCCAGCTTTTTTGAAAGCAACCCTAGGGCCTTATTTTCCTCAATTTTTTCTTTGATTTTGCCTTTTAGTTCATGCGTGTTTTCTAATAGGGCTTCCATAGATCCATAGGTAGCAATAAACTTTTTGGCTGTTTTTTCTCCTACGCCTGGGAGTCCAGGAATATTATCAACCGCATCTCCCATCATGCCTAAAAAGTCGATCACTTGTTCGGGGTGACTGACCTCAAATTTTTCTTGAACTTCTGGAATGCCCCAAATTTCTATGCCGTTGCCCATGCGTGCAGGGCGGTACATAAAAATATTTTCACTCACCAATTGTGCAAAATCTTTGTCGGGAGTAACCATATACACGGCAAAACCTTCTCTTTCGGCTTGTTTTGACAGGGTTCCTATAAGGTCATCAGCTTCAAATCCCGCTTTTTCAACGATGGGAATGTGCATAGCCTTCAAGATTTCTTGAATGTAAGGCACTGCAATTTTAATGGCTTCTGGTGTTTCATCTCTATTGGCCTTATAGGCTTCGAACATTTCTGATCTAACCTTCGAACCTCCCTTGTCGAAGGCCACCGCAAGGTGATCGGGTTTTTCACGACGTATCACATCCAATAAGGAATTCATAAACCCCATAATGGCGCTGGTGTCCATGCCTTTGGAATTGATTCTTGGATTTTTAATAAAAGCATAATAACCCCTAAAAATTAGCGCATAGGCATCTAAAAGAAAAAGTCGTTGTTGTTTAGACATAGCCGTTTTGTTGTGTAGCTTTCAAAAGTACGAACAAAAAAGCAAAGCCCTGTTAGTGTTTTTTCTGGGTTTCTACATAAAATGGTCAATTCAAAAATGCGTTTAACTTTGCCAAAAAAAATATGCGCTGGCTATTCTTTTATGGCATTTTGCTCTTGATTGAAATTTATTTCTATCAATCCCTTCGAACAATTCATCTTAACCGATGGGGGCTCATGCTCTATGGCATTGTTAGTGCTGCGGTTTATTTTTTTCTATTTTATCAGTTTACTGGAGCTCGTCGCGCCCAGTTTTCACTACACACGATGTGGGCCATTGGCTTGTTTATCAGCATGATAGTGCCCAAACTAATCACGATTATTTTTTTACTTGCCGAGGATATTTTTCGTATAGCTACCACCACCTACCGATTTTGGTTTGGGGAAGCTTCAAATTTCCATATGCCCAGCCGACGACTTGTTCTAAGCCAACTAGCTTTAGGCCTAACAGCAATACCTTTTGCTTCCCTTCTTTATGGCATGTTTAAAGGAAAGTATAATTTCAAAGTACTTCGTTATAATCTTGAATTCGATGATTTACCCGAAGCTTTTGATGGCTATCAAATCACACAAATTTCAGACATTCATAGCGGAAGTTTAGACAACCCTGATAAGATAGCCTATGCAGTTGACCTCATCAATGAACAACAATCTGACTTGTTGTTGTTTACGGGCGATATGGTGAACAATCGCTCTGAGGAATTGTTGCCTTGGATGGAGGTGTTTGGAAAACTTCATGCCCCCGACGGTATGTTTTCTGTTTTGGGCAATCACGATTATGGCGATTATGTGTCGTGGGATTCCATAGATGATAAAATCGAAAACTTAGAAAAACTTATTGAGTGGCAGCGAAAAATAGGCTTTCAGGTTTTACAAAACAGCCATAGATATTTAGAAAGAGAAGGCCAAAAGATTGGGTTAGTAGGGGTAGAAAATTGGGGCAAAGGGCGCTTTAAAAAAGCTGGGGACTTAGATAAGGCCTTAGAAGGGATTGATCCAAAAGTATTTAAAATTTTAATGAGTCACGACCCCTCGCACTGGGACGCCAAAGTACTTCCCCACAAAGATCATATTCACCTCACATTGAGTGGCCACACGCACGGCATGCAATTTGGGATTGAAATTCCAGGTTTGATCAAGTGGAGTCCTGTAAAATGGCGTTACCCAAGATGGGCAGGGCTATATCATGAAGCTGGCCGTTGGCTCAACGTGAACAGAGGATTTGGCTATTTGGCCTACCCAGGGCGGGTTGGAATATGGCCCGAAATCACCGTAATTCGATTGAAAAAACGTCAAAATCAAACACTTTAGGCAAGGATTTCGTATTTTTGCCGCATAGATTGTGTTAATTTACAAATCAAATGTCAAAATTTGGAGATTTAATTAATGCTGAAGGTCCAATATTATTGGACTTTTTCACTGAGTGGAACGAGGCTTCCACTGGTATGCATCTTGTGTTGCGCGACGTTGCTGCAGCCATTGGAGACAAGGGTAAAGTGGTGAAAATTGATGTGGACAAAAACCAAGAACTCGCCGAAGCCTTACGAATTAAAGGATTGCCTACCCTAATGATTTACAAAGGAGGCGAAATGATTTGGCGACAAAGTGGAGAGCAAGACGCCAACACTTTGATTAGCTTGATGAATGATTTTATTTAGTCCTTTACCTTATATTATCTAAATCTGCAGCGTTAAATAGCGCATCAAATGCAGAGAGACTCTTTTCGTATTGAGGTCTGATTTTTTCTAAGCGTTTTTCCGTTTCAAATTCTTCTGCCAATCCGTATAGTGTTTTATAACTGCTTATTTCTGTCATGATGCTTTTCAGGTATGCACTTTGTTGTTCAGGAGGAATACCAGCAAATAAAGACAAGCGATCATCGAGGGCGTTGGCGATGCTATCAAATAGTGGCTGAGCAATATCAGGAATGTCATTTTTGTAAAAGACCTCAAGAAAGGGCACAAGAACAGTATAGAAATCATAGTCGCCATAAAGTGTTTTAAGCGGTGTAGTGGCGGCTAAAAAATGTTGGGCGGCCTCTTTTGGCAATGGTGATTTTCCAAAAGAAATGACCAGTTCTACCAAACTTCGATATCGCTCAACATCTGTGATAATGGTTTCTCCGAGTTTATACTGATCCTCAAGACTTAAAGTTCCGTAATACCTTAATCGATCGAGGTAGATAGTTTCTAGAGTTTTAAAGTACTGCTCTGCTTTTTCAGCTTTTTCCACTTTGTAATAACCATGTATAAATGGATCTAGTAGGCTGTAATAGCCAAAGAAGTTGATGGGCATGTTTTCCATTCCTAAATCCAATACTTTTTCAGCTTTTTCGAACTTTTCCTCTTCGATAAGTTTTTCGGCCAACCGCATGAGATTCGATCTAAAAGAAATGCTGTTTTTTCGTGTTTCAGGGTCATGGTAAATGTCTGGGCTTTTGGCATTTCCCCACTTCCAGCGCATGACAATATCATACATTTTTTCGGAATCGATGCGCCCCATTTCGTAAGGGTTGGCAGGGTTTGAGGGTGTGCGAATCGGAACCAACTTATATACCAAACCTTCGAGTTGCAAGTATTCTTTCATCCAAATGTATTCGTTGTCTGAAAAGCTTCCACCAGTGAAGTAAATGGGTCTTTTCCAGTCGTTTTGCGCCAAAAAGTCGAGCATCATAATTTGAGCCTTGTAGATTCCTGAGGTGGGCAAATCAATGTCGATATAATCAACAATAAGGCCTGCGTCTTTGGGTTGAACTAAGCCGCTCTTCAACACATTTTCTTTGTTGACAGGCACTCTAATTTTGTTTGTAGGATAATAGACTAAGTTTTGAGTACCTAAAGGCACATTCGATAGGTCAACGTCATATTGTTTTAACAAATGTTTGTAGCGTGTTCGGGGATTGTCACTCGCAACCCAGTTGATAAAATCCTTGATGTCCCAACGCACAGAATCGAGCAAAGGTTCATATTTAATATAATCTCGAGTTCCATAAACATATTGATTGTGGTTAAGTTTTGAGGTCACGGGGGCACTTTCATAGGTTTGCCTCTTGGTTTGATCGATATACCAGTCGGTATGAAGCAGGCTTGTGTTGATGGAGCGAACGTCTGTTCTGTAGCCTTCGACTTCTTGAGCATACCAAAGGGCAAAAGTGTCATTGTCGCCGATGGTGAAAATAATGGCGCCTACATTTTCGTCAACCGAATCGAGGTAGGCTTTTGCGGTGGATTGCGCTGTGTATCGGTTCGAACGGTCATGATCATCCCAATTTTCGAAAGCCATTAGAGTGGGGACAGCCAGCAAACACGACACAGTGACGAGTGGGGCCAGCCAACGCTTGTTGAGTATCTTTTTTAAACTTTCGAATAAGCCCACTACGCCCAATCCTATAAACATGGCATAGACATAAAAAGACCCCACCAAGGCGTAGTCGCGTTCCCGGGGTTCGAATGGCCTTTCATTTAAGTAAACTTTAAGGGCGAGTCCTGTAAATAAGAAAAAGAGCAACAATACCCAGAATCTTTTTTGGTCTTTGTTGAACATAAACAACAATCCAACCAACCCCAGCAAAAATGGTAGCATATAATAGGTGTTCCGTGCTTTGTTTTGAAGGGCTTCAGCCGGAAGCTGATGTTGGGAGCCAAGCCTAAGGCTATCGAGCCAATCGAAACCGCTGATCCAATTGCCCTCGAGGGGGCTAAACTCCCCTTTTAAATCGTTTTGGCGCCCCGAAAAATTCCACATAAAATAGCGCCAATACATATAGCCCATTTGATATTCGAGCATATACTGGAGATTGCTCCAAAAAGAAGGTTTTTCCACGTTGAGGTAGCTGCCAAATTGTTTTAAGAAATTGTGATAATCATCGGCATCGACATTTCCGTTGGCCACCTCTTGCTTAAATTGTTGCACTCTGCCAACCAGCTGTTGTTCAGATCTATAGGCGGGTTTAACGCTAAAGTCCAAAAAGCCATAGTATCGTTGGTAGTTGGCGGCATGTTCCGATGACCACATTCTGGGGAGCAGGCCAACGTGTTGGCTGTTAGAATTTATTTTTGACAGCTCCCAGTCGTTGACCACCACATATTTTTGAGTTTTATAATCACGCTCAAATTTGGGTTTACCATCAACATAGGGTTCTTCGGGATCTTGACCAGCATATTGATCAGAAAACAAGGGTCCGTAAAACAAATGTGTTTCGGGATACTGTTCCAAGTTGTAATAGGCCAAAAGCGAGCGGGCGTCGGATGGGTCATTTTCATTGATCACCGTGTTGGCATTGGCACGAATGGGTAGCATGAGCCAAGATGAAAATCCAATGAGGATAAACAATACGCAAAGAATACCAGTTTGCACATTGACCCACCCAATTTTCCTGGTATATTGTAGGCTCCACACAAAAAATGAAATTACAATAAGGGCAGCGATAATGGATCCCGAGTTAAAAGGCAACCCAATGGTGTTGACAAAAAACACTTCGGATTTGCCAAAGAAGGCCAAGGTGGTGGGCAGTAAGAGTTTAAAAATAAACAGTAAAATGGCCACAGAGACCACATTTGCGATCAGAAAGCTTTTGAAATTAACCTTTTGATATTTTTTAAAAAAGAACAACATACCAATGGCAGGAATGGTGAGTAAACCCATAAAATGCACGCCAAAAGAGAGTCCAACAACAAAAGCAATCAATACCAGCCAGCGGTCGCCTCTGGGTGTATTGAGGTCTTGCTCCCATCGCAGGCCTAGATAGAACATTAAGGATAAAATAAAGGTAGCCATGGCGTAAACTTCAGCCTCAACGGCATTGAACCAAAAACTATCAGAAAAAGTTAGGGAGAGCGCTCCAACCAGCCCAGCACCCCAAATGAGAACCAGCTGGCTGTTGTTTGGATGCGAAGCCTTGAAAACAAACCTTTTTAGCATATGGGTAATGTTCCAAAACAAAAACATTACGGCAAATGCGCTGGCCAACACAGACATCATATTGACGCTAATAGCGATAGACTCGGCCTCTTGGGCAAACATAGCAAAGAAGGCACCCAGCATTTGGTAGAGGGGGGCTCCGGGGGGATGCCCGACTTGGAGTTTAACGGAGGTGGCAATATATTCTCCACAGTCCCAATAGCTGGCTGTGGGCTCAACAGTAAGTCCAAAAGTAATTAAGGCGATGATAAACACGCCCCATCCAACAATCAAATTTCCATATTTTAGGGCCCTTTCCTGCATAGCTATTAAATATCCTACGAAATTACGCAAAGTTCAAGAAACCCAAAGGATGCAGTGATTTTTTACGCCAATTAATTGTTTGAAGATTAAAAATTATTATAAATTTGCACCGCTTTTGGCCTATGGTGTAACTGGCAACACGTCTGATTTTGGTTCAGAAGAGTCTAGGTTCGAGCCCTAGTAGGCCAACAAAACCCCGTTCACTTAACGGGGTTTTTTGGTCTTATAATTTTCAGACTTTCCTTAATAATTACAAAAAATATTTGTTGTTAATTCATTATGCTTTATATTTGCCCCGCAAACCGTTAAAAATAGAAAAGGGGACCTCAAGTCCCCTTCTTTTATAGCAAAAAATGAGTTTTTCAACAGACGTTCATCAGCTTTTGGAAGCGGCACTCGTTCAAAACCCTGCCCTCTTTTTGATCGATTGTAGCATAGACACAGCCTCGCACATTCGGGTTGTATTAGATGGAGACCGAGGGGTTTCGATGCAAGATTGTGTAGCAGTGAGTCGGCACATTGAGCATCAATTAGACCGAGAAGCACACGATTTTTCGCTCGAAGTGACTTCAGTCGATGCTACGGCACCCTTGCAGCAAGTGCGACAATACCTCAAAAATGTGGGGCGCAAACTCAAAGTGGTGTTGAAGACAGGGCGTGTCATCGAAGCCAAATTAGCCGCGGCAGACGAAGCTGCCATAACCTTGACTTGGAAGTCGCGGGAACCCAAAGCGGTGGGCAAAGGAAAACAAACCGTAGAAAAAATAGAAAAAATTGCCTACGAAGAAATCGAAAAGGCAACTGTTATAATTCAGTTTAATTAAGTATATAATCATGGAAAACCTCGCATTGATTGAATCTTTTTCACAGTTTAAAGATGACAAATTTATCGATCGTGTAACCCTCATGTCTATTCTTGAAGAGGTGTTTAGAAGTGTGCTCACCAAAAAATATGGCGACGATGAAAACTTCGACATCATCATCAACCCCGATAAGGGCGACTTAGAAATTTGGCGCAATCGAATTGTGGTAGAAGACGGTGCTGTTGAAGACGAAAACAAAGAAATCGAACTCTCTGCAGCTAGAAAAATCGAACCTGATTTTGAAGTGGGTGAAGATGTTTCTGAAGAAGTGAAACTAATCGACCTTGGTCGTCGCTCAATTTTGGCCCTTCGCCAAAATCTTGTAGCGCGTATTCACGAGCACGACAACACCATTATTTATAAACAATTTATTGATTTGGTGGGCGAAATTTATAGCGCCGAAGTGCACCACGTGCGTCACCGTGTTGTGATCCTTCTTGATGACGAGGGCAATGAAATTGTTTTGCCCAAAGACAAACAAATTCCTTCGGATTTTTTCAGAAAAGGCGACAATGTTCGGGGCATTATCGAAAGCGTAGAGCTCAAAGGCAGTAAGCCCGCCATAACCTTGTCGCGCACTTCGCCTAAATTTCTCGAAAAACTATTTGAACAAGAGATTCCAGAAGTTTTTGACGGCCTAATTAACATAAAAAAAGTGGTTCGGATTCCAGGAGAAAAGGCTAAAGTAGCCGTGGACTCCTATGATGACCGCATAGATCCTGTTGGGGCCTGTGTGGGAATGAAGGGATCTCGAATCCATGGCATTGTTCGTGAATTGGGCAATGAAAACATAGATGTCATCAACTACACCAACAACACCCAATTGATGATCAGTAGAGCCTTGAGCCCAGCCAAGGTTACCTCTGTTAAAATCGATGAAGAAAACAAGCGTGTTGAAGTCTTTATGGAACCCGATCAGGTTTCTAAGGCGATTGGTCGAGGAGGTCATAACATTCGTTTGGCTGGACAACTTACAGGCTATGAGATTGATGTTTATCGTGAAGGTGCTGAGGAAGATGTTGAACTCACCGAATTCTCAGACGAAATCGAACAATGGGTCATTGATGAATTTAAGAAAGCTGGATTAGACACTGCTAAAAGCATTTTAGAGCAAGATGTTCAAGACCTTGTGAAGCGAACCGATCTTGAAGAAGAAACCATCCAAGAGGTGATTAAAATTCTAGAAGCAGAATTTTCGAACTAACCAATTGGCGATGATTTGCTATTTTTGATCCCTATAAGAACCACAACAATTATATGTCAGAGACGAAAAATATACGTATCAACAAAGTTTTACGCGAGCTCAATATATCGCTAGACCGTGCCGTGGAACACCTCAACCAAAAGGGATTCGAGGTGGAGCCCCGCCCCACAGCCAAAATCAGCGACGAAGAATATCAGTTGTTGTTGGATGAATTTCAGACCGATCGTTCAAAGCGAGCTGCCTCACAAGAGGTTGGTGAAGAAAAGCGTAAAGAAAAAGAAGCGTTGCGCGCACAAATCGAAGCTGAGCAAGAGGCCAAAAAGAAAAAGGACGAAGGCGTCATTCGTGCTCGAGTTGAAGTGGCTAAACCTAAAAAACTAGGCACGATTGATTTGGAAAATGTGGGCAAGCCAAAACCCAAAATCGAGCCTGAAGCCCCTCAGCCTAAAGTTGAAGAAACTGCACCCGCGCAAGCTGAAAAAGTTGAGACGCCAGCAGTTTCCGAAACTCCGAAGTCTGAGGCCCCTAAACCTGATTCATCAACTGAAGCTTCTCAGCCTCCTGTAGCCAAAGAACAAGCAGCTGCATCACCTGATAAGATTAAAACTCAATACCAAAAACTTTCTGGGCTTAAAGCCACGGGGCAAGTCATCGACCTTAAACAATTTGAGAAACCCAAGCCCGCCGAAAACCCTGACTCAGACAGAAAAAAGCGTAGAAAAAGAATTTCTAAAGACCAACGAGGCGACAAAGCACAAGGAACTAAACCTCAACGTCCTCAGGTGGCTAAAGTTGAGCCTACAGAAGAAGAGGTTCAAAAACAAATTAGGGAAACGCTCGAAAAATTACAAGGAAAATCAACAAAATCTAAAGGTGCCAAATATCGAAGAGAAAAAAGAGATTCTCACCGACAAAAAACAGAGGATGATTTGGCACAAATGGCCGCAGAAAGCAAAGTGCTTAAGGTCACAGAATTTGTTACTGTTGGAGAGATTGCCACTTTAATGGATGTGAGCAGTACTGAAATTATCTCTACCTGTATGTCCCTAGGGATTATGGTAACGATGAATCAAAGACTTGATGCCGAAACCTTAAGTATAGTGGCAGATGAATTTGGATTTGAGGTTGAATTTGTAACAGCAGAGATTGAAGAAGCATCTGAAGATAAACTACAAGACAACCCTGAGGACCTAGTTCCCAGAGCACCTGTTGTGACGGTGATGGGGCATGTCGATCATGGAAAAACTTCCTTACTAGATTATATCAGAGAAGAAAATGTAATTGCCGGTGAGTCAGGAGGCATTACTCAGCACATTGGCGCATATCATGTCACCTTGGCCAATGGTCAAAACATTACATTTTTAGACACACCAGGTCACGAAGCCTTTACGGCCATGCGTGCTCGTGGAACTCAAGTCACCGATTTGGTCATTATCGTAATTGCTGCCGATGACGATGTTATGCCGCAAACCAAAGAAGCTATAAGCCATGCTCAAGCAGCTTCAGTACCCATGCTTTTTGCCATTAACAAAGTTGACAAACCCAATGCCAATCCAGAGAAAATTAAAGAGAAATTGGCTGCCATGAATTTAATGGTTGAAGACTGGGGAGGAAAAATTCAATCTCACGACATTTCAGCCAAAACAGGGGCTGGCGTAAACGAATTGCTCGAAAAAGTACTTTTAGAAGCCGAAATCTTAGAGCTCAAAGCCAACCCAAAAAGATTGGCTGAAGGAACTGTTGTTGAAGCCTATCTCGATAAAGGTCGCGGCTATGTTTCTACCATTTTGGTGCAAACAGGAACGTTAAAAATAGGAGACTATTTATTGGCGGGTCAACACAGTGGAAAAGTGCGCGCCATGTTCGATGAGCGAGGTACAGCAGTTCAAGAAGCAGGCCCTTCACTGCCTGTTTCGATTCTTGGTTTAGACGGCGCTCCACAAGTAGGGGTAAAGTTTAAGATTTATGAAGACGAAAAAGAGGCCAAACAAATAGCAACCAAACGGACACAGTTGCAGCGAGAGCAAAGTGTTCGTACCCAACGACAACTTACGCTTGATGAAATTGGACGACGAATTGCTTTGGGCGACTTCCAAGAGCTCAACATCATTCTCAAAGGAGATGTTGATGGTTCAGTTGAGGCACTTACAGATTCTTTACAGAAACTTTCTACCGAAGAAATACACGTCAATATCATTCACAAAGCCGTAGGTGCCATTACAGAATCTGATGTATTGTTGGCCTCAGCCTCCGACGCCATCATCATTGGTTTTAATGTGCGTCCCATGGGTAATGCGCGCATGCTGGCCGAAAAAGAAGAAATTGACATCAGAACCTATTCAATCATTTACGACGCCATTAACGAAGTTAAAGACGCGATGGAAGGCATGTTGTCGCCCGAAATGAAAGAGGAGGTGACTGGAACTGCCGAGATTAGAGAGACCTTTAAAATTTCTAAAATTGGAACCATTGCAGGTTGTATGGTGCTCACAGGAAAAATCATTCGTCAGGCAGGTGTCCGCATCATCAGAGATGGGGTGGTTGTTTATACCGGAGAACTCAGTTCGCTCAAGCGTTTTAAAGATGATGCTAAAGAGGTGGCTAAAGGCTATGATTGCGGTATGCAAATCAAAAACTTCAACGACATCAAGGAAGGTGATATTGTTGAGTGTTACCAAGAAATTGCTGTAAAAAAGAAGCTAGGTTAATCTTGCCTTTGAGATAAAATAAAAGCGTTTGGGAAAGATTTTTTAATCTGCTTTAAATACTTTTCGGCTTCAATTCTTTTCTGGAATTTTCCTGTTCTGATTTTATAATTAGGATATTCGAAAACCATCTTAACAATCATTTCTGGCTGGTTGGTGGCTATGGTTTCCATTTTTTCTTGCGCCTCAATATAAGTCCCGTAAAAAAGCTGAATCTGATAACGTCCTTCAAGTGCAATTTCATTATTTAAAGCCACCTTCACCGCCAAAGCAGTTTCAAGTTCAGGGGGCGTGCTGATTTGAACACTTCCCGACTGTGCTAAACTCCATTGAACGGCTAATAATCCAATAAAAAATCTAGATTTCATCTTGAAACGTTTTTACAAATATAACCAATTCTTGTGCCACCTTTTTGTTAAATTCATTGAAAACTTAAATTTGATGTACAGATAACGATAAAATACTATTTAGAATCAATATAAATTAATTTTTGCCTGTTTTTAGGTTTTTAATGTGAGGGCTGTGTTGTATTTTTGTGCTCGATTTTGAAGTTGAAACAACAATCAATCAACTTTAAATTTTATCAACTCAATCATCACTATGAGAAAAGTGAAATATTGGAATCAGAATTTATTTCTTTCTATCACGCTAGTTGTTTTTTCCCTATTTTCAACGTCCACGCTATTTGCTCAAGATGAAGCTGTAGCTGCCGGAAAAAAATTGTTTAATGCCAATTGTGCTGCTTGTCATAAGCTCAATAAAAAAGCAGTTGGGCCGGCACTTGCTGGCGTATCAGCTAAGTATGACAAGGAATGGCTTTACAGCTGGATAAAGAACAGTGCAGCCATGATTAAATCTGGTGATGCGCAGGCGGTTGCCATTTGGGAAGAATACAATAAAACTGCCATGACGGCTTTTCCTCAGCTTAGCAACGAGGACATCGATAACATTTTAGCCTACACAGATTATACCCCGCCTGCTACTGCTGTAGCCGCGACTACAAGCACCGCTACTGGAACACAGGCTGGCGGTTTATCAAACGACCTTATCTTGGCTGCCTTATCACTTGTTCTGGCCACCCTAGTCGTGATGTTGTTTATGGTAAACAAAACCTTAAGACGTATTGCGGCCGCCAACAACGTTGAAGTTGTTAAAGCTGAAAAAGAAAAAAGATTACCACTTTGGAAAGCTTACATTCAGAATCAATTTTTGGTATTGGTAACGGTTGTTCTTTTGCTTCTTTCAAGCGCATATTTTGTTTATGGATATTTAATGCAAGTGGGTGTTGATCAAGGCTATATGCCCATACAGCCTATACATTACTCTCACAAAATCCATGCTGGTGACAACCAAATCGAATGTAAGTATTGTCATTCCTCTGCAAGAGTTTCTAAACATTCAGGAATTCCGTCATTGAATGTCTGTATGAACTGTCATAAGAACATTGCCGAATATAATGGTGAGGAGGATTTAGAGAAAGGATATACCAAAGATTTTTATACGG
>CAYZFD010000009.1:30544-49057 GCA_964477735.1 uncultured Flavobacteriaceae bacterium | reverse complement strand
TTAAAATGAAAAATACTTGGATCATGGTCGGCATTTTGTTTGGTTTTCAGCTTTTTTCATGTAGCAGTAAATTTGCTACCCAACAGTTTTCTACTGCCAAACATCCTCCAAAACCCGATTACAATAAGCTCGAGGCGTGGGCCGTACACCCCAATCAACCCACAGAAATTCTGCAACAATTTGAACCTGAAGAAGAGGTTGATGTGTTTTATGTGTATCCAACCCTGCTGTTAGATAAGAAAAATCCGAGTTGGAATGCCGATATCACCCAGCCTAAAGTTAGAACAGAAGTCCTCAACAGTCCTGTGAAATTTCAAGCTTCGGCCTGGGCAGGAGTAGGGCGTTTATTTGTGCCTTTCTATCGCCAGGCACACATACGGGTTTATACTGAACCCTATACCCAACAGGGAGGCCTACAGGCTTTTGATTTGGCCTATGAGGATGTGAGATCTGCATTCGAAACCTATTTAAAGTCATATAACCATCAACGTCCCATTATTATTGCCTCTCACAGTCAAGGCTCTGGCCATGCCAAGCGATTGTTGCGAGAGTTTTTTGATGGTAAGCCTTTGCAAAAACAATTGGTGGCGGCTTATTTGATTGGTGCCCGAATTTTGGAATCTGAATTTAACTACATAAAACCTATGCAAACCCCCGATGAAATAGGGGGGTATGTGTCTTGGAACAGCTACAAAAAAGGACATTTACCAAAAAAATATCAATCGTGGTTTAAAGGGGGGGTAACTTCAAACCCCATCACTTGGGATGGAGCAACTACTTCAAACTATATTGATCACAAGGGAGTGTATTATTCTAATGGACAAATTTACCCTCAAAGCCTAACCGTTGAGAAAATCGACGGCATGTTGTGGGTTTCGTTGCCAAAGGTACCCAAGCGCTTTTGGTTTTCTTTCCTTAAAAACTATCATTTTGCCGACATCAACTTGTTTTGGGAAGATATTCGTCAGAACGCACTTTTAAGAAGCCGCGCCTTTTTAAGTCAACAAAACAACTAATTGCTTTCGGGTGCTAAAGCAACTTCAAGACCATTTAATGCTTCTGTGATAGGGATTTGGCAACCTAAACGTGAATTATCTTGCACAAAAAAGGCTTCCGATAACATGGCTTCTTCGTCTTCATTTCTTTGACCTACAGGTTTGTCGTTGAGAACATACACCTGACAAGAGGCACACATGGCCATGCCGCCACAAGTGCCCTCAACAGGAAGTTCATAACTTTTACACACTTCCATTAGGTTCATGTTCATATCTGTTGGTGCCCACAATTCGTGACGTTCACCGTTTCGGTCTATGACAGTAATTAAAATATCACTCATGTTTTAAAAAATCATTGCAAATATAGTTTAAACCAACACGCTTTCCTTTTGTTCAAAACCTTGTACGCCTTGAACGGTGGTGTATTTCATGGTGAAACGCTTGTCGGGATGCACAATTTTATAGGCCGATTGCACAGCCAAAGTAGCTTCATGAAAACCACAAAGTATAAGCTTAAGTTTACCCTCATAGTGATTGACGTCCCCAACAGCAAAAATTCCTGCTCGATTGGTCTGGTAATCGAAAGTGTTGACGACTAGGGCGTTTTTGTGAATATCTAACCCCCAATCTCCTATGGGACCAAGCTTGGGTGACAGACCAAAAAGGGGCAGCCAGCAGTCTGTTGGAACCCACTTTAAATTCCCCTCGGTTTTTATCCCCACTTGGTTGAGTTGATGGTCGCCTTGCAGTGCCACAACTTCTGCATGTGTGTAGAGTATGATTTTTCCGTCGGCTTGTAATTGGTACACTTTCTCTACTGAATCCTTGTGTGCCCTAAATTGTTCGCTTCTGTGCACCAAAGTAATGGGATTCTGTTGTCTTTCTGCAAAATAAATGGCCCAGTCGAGTGCAGAATCACCACCCCCAGAAATGACGAGTGACTTATTGATAAAATCATGAGGATTTTTAACCATATAATAAACGCCTTTTTGTTCGAATTCTTCAATATTTTCAATAATTGGTCGTCGAGGTTCAAAACTCCCTAAGCCTCCAGCAATAATGACCACAGGTGCTTGGTGTAGGGTGTTCAGGTTGGTGCGTACAATGAATTGACCATCTTCGGTTTTTTCGATGGTTTCTGCTCTTTCACCAAGTGTAAAACCTGGATTAAAGGGGGCAGCTTGCTCCATTAAATTCTCTACCAAATCTCCTGCCAAAACAGACGGAAACCCTGGAATATCATAGATGGGTTTTTTGGGATATATTTCGGTCAATTGCCCTCCAGCTTGAGGCAAAGCATCAATGAGATGACAATGCAGTTTCATAAGCCCTGCTTCGAAAACGGTGAAAAGGCCCACAGGGCCAGCACCGATAATGATGATGTCTGTTTTTATCATGTTACTCTATTAATGATTTTGTGAGTTGATTGAGATGGGAAATTTTTTGTTGAAAATCTCCTTTGAGGGTTTTGCGGTAAGCGTGGAGTTGTTCCAACAATTGGTCTGTTTCGTCAGGAATGAGGTCTTCTAGCCATTGACGAAGCCGTTTGGCCATGGTTGGCGATTGGCCATTGGTTGAAATGGCAATTTTGAGGTGGCCTTTGCTCACAATGCCTCCCATATAAAAATCACACAATGGCGGGTTGTCGGCCACATTAACCAAAATCTGCTTTGCTCTACAATCCTCAAAAACTTGTTTGTTCACTTCTGGCTTATCTGTCGTGGCAATCACCATGTGGTGTCCATTTAAAAACGAACAATGGTACTCGGCTTTGACATGCGCTATATGCTTAGATTGCATAAACGCCTTTGTTTTGGGTCTTAACCATGGACTGAGCACTTTTACTACAGCATTTGGGCTGGATTTTAGTAAAAATGATAGTTTTTCTAAGGCCACTTCACCTCCGCCAACGACTAAAATATGAAGCTGATTGGTTTTTAAAAAAATAGGATAGAGTTCGTTTTTCATCATTTACATGGTCAAAGCAGCTTCGGCTTGAAGGTTTTTATAGGTAGTGGTGGGATCAATAGCAGCCTCACCAATAAAAATCACTGCTGGGCTGCCGATACGGTGTTCATGAACCAATTCTACAATGTTGGACAAATTTCCAACAATTGAGCGTTCTTGCGGAGTTGTTCCATGCTGCACAATAGCAAGAGGATATTTGCATGGCTTATATTTTTTAAAAACCTCTACAATTTCGATCAATTTTTGCATGCCCATCAAAATGACTACTGTTGCCGAAGATTGTGCTGCCAAATCCATATCTTTTGAAATAGTTCCTTTGCAGGTGTGTCCTGTTGTCACCCAAAAACTCTCAAATTCACAGCGTTTGGTGAGTGGCACTTGGTGTTGAGCAGCAATACCTGAATAGCATGAAATTCCAGGGATTACTACTGTTGGGATGTTGAATAATTGGATGTATTGCAATTCTTCTGCGGCTCGAGCAAATACCGAAACATCTCCACCTTTTAGTCGCACTACACGTTTTCCTTCTAGAGCAGTATTCACCAGCAATTGATTTATATCCTCTTGCGGAAAACTTCTTTCACCACCTCTTTTACCTACAAAATATTTAACGGCTTGTTGTGCATGCTCAAGCAAAGCTTCGTTAACCAAGGCATCATAAAATACAACCTCAGATTGTTGTAGCGCCTGCACGCCTTTTAGGGTGATGAGTTCAGGATCACCAGGTCCTGCTCCCACCAAAGAAATATGGCCGTTAGTTGCTTTCATGTGCATGTGTTTTGATCCATTCAATTGTTGTTTTGACCTGATCGAAATAGTGCAAAGCAAAGTTTTTTGAAGGTTTGTTTTGCTCTATTTGTTTTATGACATCACTGAATTTTTTTCCTGTCGATTTTGAAAATGTTGGAAAGTGCGTGTCAAAAGAAACAATGATGGATTCATGGGTATTTATTGTGGCATTTTTTGAGGTCAACAGTGCTTTCGCAGCACGTATGCCACCAGCATAGGAAAGATAAATACTCTCGGTCCATGCATTTTGATCTAAATTATGACCTGCATTTTGAAGTTGCTCTTCAGCGTCAACCAAGAGCGTTTGGACCAGGTCTATGGTAACACCAGCACATTCACCAATCCCGATAGCCTTTTCATAGGGGTCTTCATTACCCCAATCAATGAAATCTGAAGGATTTAGCGCTTCAGTTTCCCCAAAATGTTTCAGATTTTGGTAGAAATAATCTGCTGATTTCCGATCATAATATGAATTGAAATTTTCCTCAGATTCACTAAAATTTTTAAAATCATTTAAAATCCAACGCAAAACATCAGGTGTTCGCTTCGCAGGAACTTTTAGTATCTTATCTGCAAATCTTCCTTGTCCTCGACCTAAGCTGCCACCACCAAGTAATAGCTGGGTGGCTGGAGCGACTTTTCCATCGGCTTTGATGGTCATGCCCTGAAAACCAATGTTGGCTAAGGTATGCTGACCACAGGCATTCATACAGCCACTAATCTTTATGTCTATTTGCGTTTCAGAGATAAGGTCTTCAAATTCATTTTCGATTACTTGATTAAGTTTTTTGGCCAATCCCATGCTGCTGGCAATACCCAAATTACAAGTATCTGTACCTGGGCAAGCCACGATATCATTGATTTTATGGAATCCAACTCGAGCAAGTCCTATCGACGACAAAGCTTCATAGAGAGCAGGTAAGTTTTCTTGTCGAACACTGCGAAGTAATAAGCTCTGACCCACTGTAAGTCTGGCGTCTTCCCCACAAAAAACTTCCATGATAGCCGCTAGTTTTCGGGCAGTTTCACTTGAGAAATCTCCCGTTTCAATCGCCAAGCCAACTGCAGCATATTGGTCTTGCTTTTGTGTCTTGACATTGGTGTTAACCCAACGTTTGTATTGGAAGTTTTCGGGTTCCTTTTCGGGTTTATACAGAGCGGTTTCTTTTATAGAAAAAACAGGAATTTCAATAGGATAGTTGGAGTAGGGAAGTGCTGTTTGGGTGGCCGAAACCCATTCCAAAAATTGGTCAATTCCTACTTCTTTTACCAAAAACTTTAAGCGAGCTTTGTTTCGACGATTGCGCTCGCCGTATCGGTCAAAAACTCGAATAACTGCTTCGCTAAAAGGAATAAGTTGGTCGGTGGGTAGGTGTTCATAAACCACATCGGCTTGTCTGGGTTGAGCACCAATACCACCCCCTAGAACCACTTTAAAACCCCTAATTCCTTGCTTAATTGAAGGCATAAAACCTAGATCGTGAACAAAGCTAAAGGCATCATCTTTTGCTGAACTCGAAAACGCCACTTTAAATTTACGACCCATGTCTTGACAAATAGGGTTTCTTAAAAAATATTCGAAAAATGCTGCAGCATAAGGGCTCACGTCAAAAGCTTCCGCTGGGTCAGCACCGGCCATTACGGAGGCGGTTACGTTTCTAACCGTGTTTCCACAGGCTTCTCTTAGGGTGATTTGGTCTTTTTCGAGTTCGGCCCAAAGTTCGGGGGTTCTGTCGAGGGAAACATGATGAATTTGAATGTCTTGTCGGGTGGTGATGTGTAAATTCCCGTTCGAATATTCGTCGGAAACAGCAGCAATGCGTCGAAGTTGCGGGGCTGAAATTTTACCGTAGGGCAATTTAATGCGAATCATTTGCACGCCTTGTTGCCTTTGTCCATAAACGCCTCTTGCCAATCTTAAACTTCTGAATCTTTCTTCGTCAATTTCGTTGTTTTTGAATTGAAATATTTTACGTTCCAATTCTATGATATCCTGCTCCACAACAGGATTTTCTATCTCTGTTCGAAAACTTTTCATGATGTTTGAATAAAACCGACTCCAGCGGTGTTGTTGGTGTGTTCGTCAATGAGAATGAAAGCACCTAATTTATTGTTTGATTGATAACTCTTAAAAACGACAGCTGAGGCGGTTTGAATGACTACAGTCCCAATATCGTTTAATTCAAGTTTTTGACTGCTTTCAAATTCGAATGTGCTGAGGTTTATTTTACTGTCAATTTGTTGCACTTTGACAAGGGTTTTTTGGATTCCTAACTGCAGCCAATAGCGTTTTCCTGGGTGTAAAGTTTCGTTTTGCAACCAACACAATTGTGCTTTCAAGCTGCGACTTTCGGTTATAGTATTTTGATCTCCAACCAAAACCGACCCCCTAGAAAGATCGATTTCATCTTCTAAAAGTATGGAGCCGTTTTCACCTTGAGAAAGCTGTTCAACGGCCTCCCCATAGCGTTCAATTCTTTTTATGCGACTCGATTGTTTTGTGGGGTAGGTGTGCACAATATCACCCACACAAAGTTGTCCCGATTGAACTTTTCCGGCAAAACCGCGATAGTCGTGAAAAGCCTCTTTTTGTGGTCTGATCACGTATTGTACTTGCAAGACGTTGGTGTCGTGTTTTGGGTTTTCTGATGAGAGCTTTTCAATCACCGATAACAATGTTGGTCCTTCATACCAATCCATATTATTTGACAATTGCACAATGCCATCGCCTTTAAGTGCAGACAGGGGCACATAGAAAACTTTAAGGTTATTTTCTGTACTTGAATCCACAAGGGTTTCGAGTTCCTTTTGAATTTCAAAAAACCGTTGTGCGTCATACTGGACAAGATCCATTTTGTTAACAGTAAATACAATTTGTTTGATGCCCAGCAATTGGGTGATGAAAAAATGTCTTTTTGTTTGTTCAACAACTCCTTTTCGCGCATCGAGTAAAATGATAGCAGCATGAGCATTAGAAGCACCAGTCACCATATTTCTAGTATATTCTATATGCCCAGGAGCGTCTGCAATGATAAACCTTCGATTTGGAGTGGAAAAAAATATGTTCGACACATCGATCGTTATGCCTTGAGCGCGTTCGGTGAGCAATCCGTCCGTAGCTAAAGAAAAATCGAGATAGTCGAAGCCTTTAGCTCGGCTTTTGTTTTCGATGTGTTCGAGTTGATCTTTCTTAAGGGCGTTGGTTTCGTAGAGTAAACGTCCGATGAGTGTACTTTTGCCATCATCAACACTTCCTGCTGTGGCTATGCGTAAAATATCCATTTGTCAGTTGTTTAGAAATAACCTACTTTTTTGCGTTCTTCCATGGCGCCTTCTGAGCGTTTGTCATCCATTCTTGCTCCTCTTTCTGAAAATTGTGAAAGTCGAATTTCCTCAATAACATCATCAAGAAGACGAGCTTCCGACAATACGGCAGCCGTGCAACTCATATCTCCAACAGTCCTAAAGCGAACTTGTTTGCGTGTTGGTTGATCTTGAGTGTTTAAGGGGATGAAATCAGAAACAGGCATCCATTGTCCGTCTCGTTTAAAAACAGTTCTCTGGTGTGAAAAATATATGGAAGGAATTTCAATGTCTTCTTGTTTGATATAGTTCCAAACATCGAGTTCTGTCCAGTTGCTGATGGGAAATACCCTTACATTTTCTCCGTTGTGAATGTGACCATTTAGCATGTCAAAAAGTTCGGGGCGTTGAAGTTTTTCGTTCCACTGCCCGAAGCTATCTCTTACGGAAAAAATTCGTTCTTTGGCTCTTGCTTTTTCTTCGTCTCGTCGTGCGCCACCTATACAGGCATCAAATTTAAACTTCTCGATGGTGTTTAGTAGGGTAGTGGTTTGCAGGCTGTTGCGGCTGGCATAACGACCTTTTTCTTCAATTACATTTCCAGCATCGATATCGTCTTGCACATACCCCACAATGATTTGCAGGCCTAATTTGTTCACCAAATCATCTCTAAAGGCAATGGTTTCTGGGAAATTATGTCCCGTGTCTATGTGCACCAATGGGAAAGGAATCTGGGCTGGAGCAAAGGCTTTTTGAGCCAAATGCACCAATACCAAAGAGTCTTTTCCACCCGAAAAAAGCAGGGCAGGCTTATTAAATTGCCCTGCTACTTCTCGAAGGATATATATGGCTTCTTCTTCTAATGTTTTTAAAATACTCATGGATTTATAAATTTTTTTGAGTGGCGTGTAAACCACATTCTTTATGACTATTTTCCCACCACCATCGGCCTGCACGAGGATCTTCGTCTGGGCTTATGGCACGAGTGCAAGGTGCACATCCAATGCTTGGGTATCCTTTTTTGTGAAGGCTGTTTTGGGGCACTTCATGTTGGTCTAGATAGGTTTCAATTTCTGAAGTTTTCCAAAGAAGTAAAGGATTAAACTTTAACACTTCAAATTGTGTATCCCATTGCAAAAACGACATCTTTGATCGATGGAGGCTTTGTTTAGCTCTGAGTCCTGTGACCCAGACATCGGCTTTTGAGAGCGCTCGCTTTAGAGGTTCAATTTTTCGAATATAGCAACATTCTTTTCTGTCTTCAACTGAATTGTAAAAACTAAGTGGACCTTTGTTGTTGACAATGCTTTCAACACTAGTGTTTTTAGGAAAAAATGTTTTGATTTTAAAGTGATATTTTGAAAGTGTTCGGGCATGAACTTCGTAGGTTTCTGAAAACAATCTCCCTGTGTCGATAGTGAACATTTGTACAGGAATTTTTTCCTGTAATATATGATGGGTGAGGACTTGATCTTCTTGCCCAAACGAAGTTGAAAACACCCATTGACCTTCAAAGTTGTGTTGTATTAACTCGAAGGCTTGTTTAAGATTCAGATCTTTCAGCTGTTCGTTTAAACTTGTTAATTTTTGGTTCATGATTCTTTTTTTCCCCATTGAATTCGATCCCACAAACGCTCATGTACTACATACAATATCATTTTTGTCACCCATTCAACAGCACCAATCGTGAGGGCAAAATCCCATTGGCCCGTGATGAAATAGGAAATAATAATTGTGTCTAGTGTTCCTACAATTCTCCAGCTTATTGATTTTAATAAGCTTCTTGAGAAACGATCTCTTTGGAAGCTTATTTTTTTCTCTTTTATGGGAATCTTGAGGAGTTGTTCAACAATCATTGTCTTGTGATTTGCCGGCAAATATATAAATTAATTCTATAATTCCTATAATATTGATAGGAATTAAGGAAATTAAAAAAATATTTACATTTGAAATAAAATATAACAATGATTTCCAATAAGTGTAAGTATGCCATTAGAGCTTTGACATATATTTCGAGTTGTCAGCATAGAGAAGGAGGTGTGGTGAGTTCAGAGATTGCTGCTGCGGAGCAAATTCCAAAAAAATTTTTGGAAACCATTTTAAGGGAGCTTCGAAACAATAGAATTTTAAACAGCAAACGTGGAAAAGAGGGGGGATACACACTTTTAAGAAAGCCTGCTGAGATATCCATGACAGAAATCATGCGGATTATGGATGGTCCCATCGCCATGCTTCCTTGTGTTTCATTAAATTATTATGCTTCTTGCGACGAATGTCAAGAAGAAACCTGCAGGATTAAAGGAGTATTTGAACAGGTCAGAGACCGCACATTAGAAATTTTAAATGCCACAACGCTCGAAACACTCATTCAAAAAAAGCCCTAAGTTTTTTTTAACAATTGAAGCTTTTCATTGTTAATTATTTTCGACTGTCTCTTCTCTAAACCCACAGCCAAATTGGTATATTAGCACCATTACATAGTTTATGTCCCAGCAGACACAATATACCGAAGATAATATTCGCTCGCTCGATTGGAAAGAACACATTCGAATGCGACCTGGTATGTATATCGGAAAGCTGGGGGATGGTTCCTCAGCCGACGACGGTATTTATATCCTACTTAAAGAAGTGCTCGACAACTGTATTGATGAGTTTGTAATGGGTGCTGGAAAAACCATTGACATCACTATCAAAGACAAGGAGGTTGTTGTTCGAGATTATGGCCGTGGGATTCCACTTGGCAAAGTAGTCGATGTGGTTTCAAAAATGAACACTGGTGGCAAATACGACACCCGTGCTTTCAAAAAGTCTGTTGGTTTAAATGGTGTGGGAACTAAGGCCGTAAACGCTTTATCAGAACGGTTTGTAGTGCAATCTACCCGAGATGGCTCCTCTAAATTGGCCATTTTTGAACAAGGAACCCTTGTTGAAGATAACCCTCTCGAAACCTCAAGCCGACGTAGAGGAACCAAGGTTTCATTTGTGCCAGACGCAACCATTTTTAAAAACTACAAATTTAGAGGGGAATACGTAGTTAGAATGATTAAAAACTACGTTTACTTAAATCCTGGATTGACAATAGTTTTTAATGGTGAAAAATATTTTTCAGAAAACGGGTTAAAAGATTTGTTGGAAGACAACAACAATACAGACGATTTTTTATATCCTGTTATTCATCTTAAGGGCGAAGACATTGAAGTGGCCATTTCCCACAGCAAAACACAATATAGTGAAGAATATCACTCTTTCGTCAATGGCCAGCACACAACCCAAGGGGGCACCCATCAAGTTGCCTTTCGTGAGGCAGTTGTTAAAACCATAAGAGATTTTTATGGCAAGCAGTATGATCCTTCCGACATTCGAAAATCTATTATAGCCGCCATCAGCATCAAGGTTATGGAGCCTGTTTTTGAGTCCCAAACCAAAACCAAACTTGGTTCAACCGATATGGGTGGTGACTTGCCCACAGTTCGCACCTATATTCATGATTTTTTAGGCACTCAACTCGATAATTTTCTTCACAAAAACAGTGAAGTTGCTGAAAGAATTCAGCGCAAGATTATGCAATCCGAGAGAGAACGGAAAGAGCTTTCCGGAATTCGTAAATTGGCCAAAGAACGGGCTAAAAAAGCCAGTTTACACAACAAAAAATTAAGAGATTGCCGTGTTCATTTAGATGATGTGAAGATGGAAAGAAGGCTTGAATCAACCCTTTTCATAACAGAAGGGGATTCTGCCAGTGGTTCAATTACCAAATCAAGAGATGTAAACACCCAAGCCGTTTTTTCGCTTCGTGGAAAACCGCTCAACTCCTACGGGATGAGCAAGAAAATTGTTTATGAAAACGAAGAGTTTAACCTATTGCAAGCGGCACTTAATATAGAAGAAAGTATTGAAGATTTGCGCTACAACAACATCGTGATCGCAACCGACGCTGATGTAGACGGCATGCACATTCGGTTGTTGCTCATCACTTTCTTTTTGCAGTTTTTCCCCGAACTTATTAAAGAAGGACATTTATATATCTTGCAAACACCCTTGTTTAGGGTCCGCAATAAAAAGAAAACAATTTATTGTTATTCCGAAGAAGAGAAACAAGAAGCTATGGCTGCCTTGGGCGCAAAACCCGAGATCACACGATTTAAAGGTTTGGGAGAAATTTCGCCAGACGAATTCAAACATTTTATTGGTGAAGACATAAGACTAGACCCTGTGATGCTCGATAAATCTCAATCTATCGAAGACCTCTTGTCGTTCTACATGGGCAAAAACACCCCAACAAGGCAAGAATTTATCATTGAAAACCTTAAAGTAGAATTAGATTTGGTTACCGAATGATGGTGAATTTTTATGTTTTATCGAAATCAACTTTTTTAGACCTTAAGCTGTAGCCTCTCTATTAACAGAACCACATGGAACCCATAGATCCTCATCAAGATATACCACAAGAAGAAATTTCGCAGGAAACTTCTGTGAAAATTTCAGGGATGTATAAGGACTGGTTTTTAGATTACGCTTCCTATGTCATTTTGGAGCGTGCCGTGCCAGCCATTGAAGATGGTTTAAAGCCCGTGCAACGTCGCATTTTGCACGCCATGAAAGAGTTAGACGATGGTCGCTATAACAAAGTAGCCAACATTGTAGGCCACACAATGCAATATCACCCCCACGGTGATGCAAGTATTTCCGACGCCATGGTGCAAATTGGTCAAAAAGACTTGTTGATCGATATGCAAGGAAACTGGGGAAATATTCTCACTGGTGATCGTGCAGCAGCAGCAAGGTATATCGAGGCTAGGTTGTCGAAGTTTGCATTAGAAGTAGTCTTTAGCCCAAAAGTTACGGAGTGGCAAATGTCTTATGACGGAAGAAAAAACGAGCCCGTAAACTTGCCAATAAAATTTCCTTTGCTTTTGGCTCAAGGAGCTGAAGGAATTGCGGTTGGGCTCTCAACCAAGATCCTTCCGCATAATTTTAATGAACTCATCGACGCCTCTATTAGTCATCTAAAAGGAAAAAGATTTACCTTATTTCCAGATTTTCCCACTGCTGGCATCATGGACGTTGATGGTTATAACGATGGCGTTCGAGGGGGTAAAATTCGATTGCGAGCCAAAATCAGTCAATATGACAAAAATACACTC
This sequence comes from uncultured Flavobacteriaceae bacterium, assembly GCA_964477735.1. Lineage (GTDB taxonomy): Bacteria > Bacteroidota > Bacteroidia > Flavobacteriales > Flavobacteriaceae > CAYZFD01. The sequence continues at coordinate 36,858 of CAYZFD010000009.1, read as the reverse complement.
GTAATCACACAAATCCCTTTTTCAACAGACACTAGCAGCCTCATTGATTCCATTCTTAAGGCCAATGAAAAAGGGAAAATTAAAATTAAAAAAATCGAAGACAACACAGCAGCAGAGGTGGAAATCCTCATCCATTTACCTGCTGGAATCTCCCCCGACAAGACCATTGATGCGCTTTATGCTTTCACGGCATGCGAAACTTCAATTTCTCCATTGGGATGCATCATTGAAGACAACAAGCCTTTATTTATTGGTGTGTCGGAAATGTTGCGCCGCTCAACAGATCACACTGTTGACTTGTTGCGTCAGGAATTAGAAGTGCAACTCAACGAACTGGAAGAACAATGGCATTTTGCCTCGCTCGAAAGAATTTTTATTGAAAACAGAATATACCGCGACATAGAAGAAGAAGAAAGCTGGGAAGGCGTAATAGCTGCCATTAGAAAAGGCCTACAGCCTTTCGTTTCTATTTTAAAACGCGAGGTGAACGACGAAGACATCGCCAGACTAACCGAAATTCGAATTAAAAGAATTTCTCGTTTCGACATCGATAAGGCACAACAAAAAATAGAAGCTTTAGAAGGAGATATTGCCCAAACTAAACACCATCTAAACCACTTAATTGAATTTGCGATTGCCTATTTTGAAAAACTAAAAAAAGATTATGGTGCGGAAAGAAGTCGAAAAACCGAAATTCGCATTTTTGATGATGTTGACGCCAAAAAAGTAGTGATTCGAAACACCAAACTCTACGTGAATAGAGCAGAAGGTTTCATTGGAACATCACTTCGAAAAGACGAATATGTGACCGACTGTTCAGATATTGACGACATTATTGTGTTTACCGAAGAAGGTCACATGACCGTTGCAAAAGTGGATACAAAGGTTTTTGTTGGAAAAAACATTGTTCATGTTGCGGTTTTCAAAAAGAACGACAAACGCACCATCTACAACATGATTTATCGAGATGGGAAAAGTGGCACTTCCTTCATGAAACGCTTTGCTGTAACCAGCATCACTCGGGGCAGGGACTATGACCTCACTCAGGGTAAACCTGGGTCTAAAATACTTTACTTTTCTGCCAACCCCAATGGTGAAGCTGAAATCGTAACAGTGATGTTACGTCAGTCAGGTTCAATTAAAAAATTGAAATGGGAATTGGATTTCACAGATCTAGATATAAAAGGAAGGGCTGTGAAAGGGAATATTGTCACTAAATATCCTGTGAAGCGCATTGAACTCAAAGAGGCTGGAGTTTCTACATTAAAACCTAGAAAAATTTGGTTTGACGATGCCGTTCAGCGCCTCAATGTCGATGGTCGTGGTGAGCTTGTGGGTGCCTTTAGAGGAGAAGATAAGCTGTTGATTGTTCAACAAAATGGACTATTAAAAACCGCAACCCCTGACCTAACAATGCACTTCCCTGAAGACATGATATTGCTAGAACGATGGGAGCCTAAGAAGCCTATTTCGGCCATTTATTTCGATGGAGAAAAGGATCGATATTTTGTGAAGCGGTTTTTAATAGAGAACGAAAACAAAGAAGAGTTGTTTATTAAAGACCACCCCAAAGCTCGTTTAGAATTGGTAGCAACGGACTGGAAGCCCGTGGTTGAGCTCGTTTTTGGTAAAGAACGCAACAAGGATCAAAGGCCTAATGAAACCTTAGCTCTTGAAGAATTTATTTCTGTTAAAGGAATTAAAGCGCTTGGAAATCAACTTACAACTCATAAAGTTAAACAAATCAACTTGCTAGCGCCAATACCCTACGTGCCTCCAGCTCCAACACCGACTCATGAAATGGAAGTAATTACAGAGACTGATGATGTTAATGAAACAACCTCAGAAAAAGATGCTTCTCAAAATATAGAGGCCCCCATTAAAAAAGATGCGAGTGGTGACACGCAAATAAAATTAGAACTGTAGTAGTGGGTTATAGCACCTTGTTTTTTCTCCCTCTCATGTTTAAAAATTCTACAAACAAAGAGAAAGAAATTGCAAAATACAAGTATCCTTTAGGAATGGCGCCGATTTCTTGATCAAAAACAATGGCATGAGAAAGATGCGCAGACTCTGTTATGAGCATAAAGCCAATTAGAATAAGAAAGGACAATCCCAAGATTTGTAGGGAAGGGTGGGTGTTCACAAAATCACCTACTGGTTTGGCAAAAAGCATCATCACCAAAACAGACAAAACAATGGCCACCACCATGATGGCGAAGGCATAGGGCACTCCATTGGTCATTCCCACTGCAGTCAGTATGGAATCTAATGAAAAAACAATATTGATAATGCTAATCTGAAGCACGGCTTGAAGAAGACTTTTTTTTCTGTTTGAAGAGATTGCAGCTTCGTGAGCACCAGGCTGATCGGTTTTTTCGTTAATTTCTTTAGTGCTTTTATAAATTAAAAACAACCCCCCAACAAACAAGATTATGGCCTGACCCGAAATGTCTGCTTTTAACCAATGCCAATTAAAATGAAATAAAACGGATTGCATGGCGACTAAATAGGAAATTCCAAAAAGAAGGACAATCCGCAACAACATGGCAAGGATTAAACCAATTCGAGTGGCTGTTTTTTGTTGATGTGAAGGCAGCTTCCCAACAGCAATAGAAATGAAAATAATGTTGTCAATTCCTAAAACAATCTCAAGGACAGTTAGGGTAAGTAGTGCCGTAAGCACTTCTGGATTTAATAGGGCTTCTATCATTGATTTATCCTAAAGGCAGTGCCACGTTGCTTATTGGCTGTATCTCCCACGAGATGGTATTCAAAAGTGTAGCTGTTTTCTGTAGTACTTAAGATTTTCATCTGGATGGCTTTTTTCTCAGAAGGGGTTTGTGGATTCGTTTTTTTTAAAATACACTCACAGTCATTAACCCAACGAACTTGGGCAGTATCGGCTTTCCCTAGATAAAAATCTATCTCTCTGCTTTCGCTTCGCTCAAAACGTGTAACGAGCGTGTCACCTGCTATCACAGTTGTGTATTCGAAAGAACCTGTGCGAAAAGCTGCACAATCCCTTTGAATATTGTAGCAGGAAACAAAAAAGATTAAAAACAACAGAGCGAAAGATTTCATGGATTTTTTTGTAAAAATAAACATTAGGAATGAAATTCCTGAAAGCGACCGTCAGAATAGAGGACAAGCACTTTCTCTACAACCTCTTTTTGTGGAAATGATGTAGAGGAATTTTTGATTTGTGGTGTTTTTGTTGCAGAATCTGAAATGTCGATTTTTTCTGATGGATTCGTTTCACTCCCCTCAATGTTTCCGTTTCCAAAAAGTAGCCAAGGAGTGTTTAGAGTAGGGAAGGCTCCAAGCGTTTTGTAAACAAAGTCAAGGCTAGGCTTGTTCCGACCACTTAAAATGTGCGATATCGAAGAGCGTTGCACACCAATTTTATCAGCAAATTGTGCAGGTGAAAGCTCATAATGTTTCAATAATTCATGAATTCGTTGGGCTAAAGTTTCCATGTTTACAAATGTATAAAATAATTTTAAATGTTGATTTTTTATTTAAAAACCGTTCTAAAACCAGTCTATATATTTAATTAAATACATTAAATATTAATATATAAAATATTGAAAATAAATGTTTTAAGTATTTTACACTTCATTTAACACCTCAAAACCCCGTCAACAGCTTCATTTCGTTTACATTTGTAATTAAAAGAATGGTTACAGATGTAAATCTATTGCGTTATACATTTGTAACTATAATTTTAAACATTCTACGAAATTGCATAGTCAGTTTAAAAACAAAGAAGTTTCTGGTCGATATTTACCGCCTTTATTATTAGAATCCACTTGGCTTAATCATCCATTTATAGAGATTGGGCTAAGTGAACAAAACAGACCTATCAGAATGATTCGAAAAGGAAATGGTCCAATTCGTGTCATGATGTGGTCGCAAATGCATGGAAACGAGACCACAACAACCAAAGCCTTGTTAGATTTTTTGAATTTTCTAGATTTTAAAGAAACTAAAAACCTTCTAGCTTCATTCAGTCTTTGCATCATTCCTATGCTTAATCCTGATGGAGCCTTAGCCTACACACGAAGCAATGCTGATCAAATGGATTTGAATCGAGATGCTCAGGATCTTTCTCAAAAAGAATCAGTTGTTTTGCGTTCTGTTTTTGATGGTTTTTCACCACATTATTGTTTTAACCTTCACGATCAACGCACCATTTTTGGTGCAGGCCATAGTGGAAAGCCCGCAAGGGTTTCGTTTTTATCTCCTTCTGCCGATGCTGCAAAGCAAATCACGCCTTCCAGGCTGGTGGCTATGCAAATCATTGCAGGAATTAAAGCCAAACTCGAACCGTTAATTCCTGGCCAAATAGGGCGCTATGACGACGCCTTTAATCTTAACTGTGTTGGAGACACCTTTCAGTCGCTTGGCGTACCCACAATTTTGTTTGAAGCGGGTCATAATGGGTTGGATTATTCCAGGGAAGAGACACGTCAATATATTTTCACAGCATTAGTGACTGCACTTCAGCTTCTTCATGAAGAAAAATTTCAGCAATTTTCTTTCTCCCAATACGATGCGATTCCTCAAAACCTTCAAAATTTTGCTGACCTAAAATTGATAAATTCAAAAGATCATTCTGATGCTTTTTTTGTTCAGTATTTAGAGGTTTTGCAAAATAATAGATTGTTTTTTAAAGCTGAACCTATGACTATATGTGATCCCAAATTTGCACATCGCGATCTTATTGTTGAAGGTCACTTTGATGAAATCAGATCATGTTATAGGCTTAACAATTCTAATGAAGATCCCTTAAAACTTAGCTTTTTTGTTTAATTTTTTTCTTTTGACTACCAAAATTTTGTAATTTTCATAAAAAATTGAATAATCTTTAAAGAAAAATTAGTTTATTTGCAAAAAATTTAAAAATGGCTAAATTCAAATTAGACGAAATCGACCACCAAATTTTAGACATGCTCATTGATAACACTCGAGTGGCATTCACTGACATTGCTAAAAAACTTCTAATTTCTGCAGGGACGGTACATGTTCGGGTTAAAAAAATGGAAGATGCTGGAATTATTAAAGGTTCAACCCTTACACTGGATTATCAAAAACTGGGGTATTCATTCATCGCCTACATTGGAATATTTTTAGAGAAAACCCATCAAACTAAATTTGTCATCGAGCGTCTCAATGAAATTCCTTACGTTACCGTGGCGCATATCACTACCGGAAAATTTAACATTTTCTGTAAGGTTAGGGCTCAAAACACAGAACATGCAAAAGATATTATTTTTATGATTGATGATATCGATGGCGTTTCTAGAACTGAAACCATGATTTCATTAGAGGAAAGTATCAACGATAAAAAACGTTTGATGCACCGAATCTTCAACGAATTATAAAAGTATTTTAACCCCTAAAAACGCTTTCATTCCATGCCTGGAAAAACCAAAATAGATCGTTTTAACGACCTTGTTCTTTCTAAATTTCACATTTATAACAGTCTATTTTCAAAATTACCATACTCTGGTATAGCCAACACAGGCGTTTTGCTGCCTTTGTTTTCTGAACTCTGTGAACAAGGTTACGAGAAAAACCAGAATCCTACCCAGATCGTGCAACAATTTTATGACCGTTATCTTACTGATTACACAGAAGAACAACAGCGCACCACGATGTTTAGGTTTATTCAATATATCGAAAGACAGGTGGTTTTGTTTGATGCTATTGAAGAAGCTGGTTTTGCAGACATCAACAATTTAGATGGTCAAGGTACACTTCGAAATGCTAAGGATGAGGCTAAAGCCAAGGGAAAAACAAAAGATTTTCAAAAATATTTAAACAAACTTCGCATTCGACCTGTGCTCACTGCTCATCCCACACAATTCTATCCAGGTTCTGTTTTAGGAATTATCACAGACTTGGCAGATGCAGTAAAGGCTAATGATCTGGCCAACATTAAAATGTTGCTTGCACAGCTAGGAAAAACCCCTTTTTTTAAAAAAAAGAAACCAACCCCATTTGACGAAGCGCTTAGTTTAACTTGGTACCTCGAAAATGTATTTTATTTTGCCATAAGCAATATTCACAATTACATTAAGCAAAATGTTTTTGAAGGTAAATCATTCGACAACAAAATTATTGAGTTGGGTTTTTGGCCTGGAGGTGATCGTGATGGAAATCCATTTGTAACCACAGAAATTACGCTCAAAACCGCCAACCACTTACGAAGTACCGTAATTAAAAATTATTATCGAGACCTTAGGAGATTGCGTAAGCGATTGACTTTTAGAAACGTAGAACCTTTGGTTGTTGAACTTGAAACCAAA
>CAYZFD010000009.1:12351-30444 GCA_964477735.1 uncultured Flavobacteriaceae bacterium | reverse complement strand
TAAGCGATTGACTTTTAGAAACGTAGAACCTTTGGTTGTTGAACTTGAAACCAAATTATACAAAAGTATTTTTCAGAAGCCTACAGCGCCTTTAATTGGTTTAGAAGAATTGAAAGATAAACTTCAAGTGATCCACAAAATATTGGTTGAAGAGCATCAATCTTTATTTATTAAAGAACTAGAGCAAGTGATGGGCAGGGTTGAACTTTTTGGTTATCATTTTGCCGCACTCGACATTCGACAAGACTCTAGAGTTCATCACGCTGCTTTTTCGGAGCTAATGAAAGAAGCTTCATCTAAAAAACTAATTGATTTCCCTGATAATTTCAATCAACTAACTGAAGCTAAAAAGATCGATGTTCTAACCAACCTAAAAGGTGATATCAAGCCATCATTTTCGTCGAATGAGCTTGTGAATCAAACCTTAGGATCGATTAGAGCCATGAAACAAATCCAAGAATTCAATGGCGAAGAAGCTTGTCACCGCTATATCATAAGCAACAACCAAACTGCACTCAACATTTTCGAAGTGCTTTCTTTGATTCGATTAAGTGGCTGGGAAACCCCGACTGTTGACATTGCTCCTTTATTCGAAACCATCTCTGATTTGCAGGTTGCCTCTGAAGTAATGGAAACTGTATATGCGAATCCTGTTTATAGAGCCCATTTAGAGCGAAGAGGAAATCGACAAACCATCATGCTAGGATTCTCTGACGGCACCAAAGACGGGGGTTATTTAATGGCGAATTGGAGTATTTATCAAGCGAAAGAAAAGCTTTCTAGGATTTCTAGGAAATATGGTGTTAAGGCTTTATTTTTTGATGGTAGAGGAGGTCCACCAGCTCGTGGGGGTGGAAACACGCATCAATTCTATGCTTCTTTGGGTTCTAACATTGAATCTGATGAAATTCAATTGACAGTTCAAGGGCAAACCATTAGTTCTAACTTTGGTAACATCAATTCTTGCCAGTACAATCTCGAGCAACTGTTGAGTTCTGGTCTTTCTAACAAGGTTTACAACCAAGAAGGAAGTAATTTTTCGACTGAGGACCGTAAAACTATGAAAGCCTTGGCGCAAATAAGTTACCAAGCCTATGCAGATTTTAAAGCACATCCAAAGTTTTTACCTTATTTGGAGCACATGAGCACCCTTAAATATTATGCCAAAACGAACATTGGCAGTCGCCCCTCTAAGCGAGGAAAAGCTGAAGGATTGGTTTTTTCAGACCTTCGGGCCATTCCTTTTGTAGGAAGCTGGAGCCAACTCAAGCAAAATGTGCCAGGATTTTATGGTGTTGGAACAGCCCTAGCTTCTTTCGAGCAAAAAGGGAAGTTTAAAGAAGTGAAATCACTTTACACCAATTCTCCATTTTTCAGAACACTGATATCGAATAGCATGATGAGTCTCACTAAGTCTTTTTTCAAACTCACGGCCTACATGGCTGAGGATGAAAACTATGGTGATTTTTGGAAGCTTATTTATGAAGAATATGAGCTCTCTAAAAAAATGATTCTGAAACTTACGGGTTATAAAGAATTGATGGAAAACGAACCTGCTGGAAAAGCCTCTATTATGGTTCGTGAAAAAATTGTTTTACCGCTCATCACCATTCAGCAATACGCTTTAAGAGAAATTCAAAATATGGAGTTAAACAAAAACACCAATTTGGATCGACTCGAAGTTTATGAAAAAATGGTGACGCGCTCTTTGTTTGGGAACATCAATGCTAGTAGAAACTCGGCTTAATCTTGTAAGTAAAACTCAAATGCTTGATCGATAAGAGGCTGATCGACTTCTATATCGATAACAGCTGAGCCAATTTTTTTGAGCAAAACAAAAAGCACTTTGCCGTGGCTATTTTTCTTGTCAAATTTCAACAAATCAACAACAGCTTTTTGTGTGGTTTTGTCGATTTCGATTTTCGGGTAAATCGACAAAAAGGTGGTTTTTATTTGCGCACAAGAAGTAAAATCTAATCCACACAATTTGGTGGAGAGAAAAGCTTCCAAAATCATACCTACAGCGATGGCTTCGCCATGCAAAAGTCTTTGTTTAGGGTCTTTTTCTAACAAATACGATTCCAGCGCATGTCCGAGCGTGTGACCGAAGTTTAAAATTTTTCTAAGACCCTTTTCATTGGGGTCCTCACTCACGACCTTACTTTTTATTCCCACAGAGTGATGAATATGTCCTAATAGGGCATCGGTAGTGATTTCGTCATATTGACTCAAAATTTGCCAATAATTAGCATCAGCGATTAGTCCATGCTTAAGCATTTCAGCGTAGCCACTTCGATATTCTCTTGAAGGAAGTGTGTCTAAATAATCAGCATCCACCAAAACCATTTGTGGCTCCTGAATGATTCCTATTTGATTTTTTAACACCCCTAAATCTACACCTGTTTTTCCACCAACAGAGGCATCAACCATAGCCAACAAAGTAGTGGGCACATTCACAAAATCAATTCCTCGTTTGAAGGCACAAGCTACAAAACCTCCCAAATCAGTTACTACACCGCCCCCTAAGTTAATGAGCAAGCTGTTGCGGTCCATTCCAAGTGCAGACATCGATTCCCAAACCCCTAAACAAGTTTGAAGATGTTTGTGTTCTTCTCCAGCATCAATCTCTATGATTTCAAAGTTTTGGAGCGATACTTTGGATAAAAAGACATGCAAACAACTGTGATGTGTGTTTTCATCCACGAGAATCGCCACACTCGAATAAGGCTTGGTTTCTAAAAGCTTAGAAATATATTCATAGCCTTTCAGACCAAAATGAACCATAGCATTCTTTGACGAAATTGAATTCATGCCTGCAAAATAACCACTTTTTTTTCTAAAACTTGTGTACCTTAGCTTGTAAAATCACCCCCATGGCAACTTTGTTTGAGAACACCGAAACCGCCTTTAAGCTGAAATCTGACGCAGATTTAGAGCGAGCATATTTTTTATTTAAACTCATCTCGAACGAACCATTGGTGAAAATAGGAACAGCGGTGACTCACTTTGCCCTCAAAAGCAAACTTCCCGTTGAGAACTTAATTCGAGCAACTGTTTTTGATCATTTTTGTGGCGGAACTACCGAAGAGGAATGCATGCCTAATGTTGAAAAAATGCATGAAAATGGTGTCCATACGGTTCTAGATTACTCCGTTGAGGGGGCAGAAAAAGAAGCGGTCTTTGATGCGTGTTTAACAAGAACCCTTAGGGTGATGGAGTTTGTGAAAACCCACGATTCCATTCCATTTGCAGTCTTTAAACCTTCGGGTTTTGGTAGATTTGTTTTGTATGAAAAACAAAGTTCAAATCAACCCCTATCTGCTGTGGAGTCTGAAGAATGGGCACGCGTGGTGGGTCGGTTCGAACGATGTTGTCAGCGTGCGGCTGATTTAGATATCATGCTGCTTGTTGACGCTGAAGAGAGTTGGATTCAACCTGCTGTTGATCAAATCGTTGAAAACATGATGCGACGTTTTAATAAAAACCATGCCATAGTTTTTAATACCATTCAACTCTATCGTCATGATCGTTTCGATTATGTAAAAAAAATCTGTCAGGAAGCAGAAGAAGAATCTTTCTTTGTTGGTCTAAAGCTTGTTAGAGGCGCCTATATGGAAAAAGAGCGGGCAAGAGCCCATGCCCTCAAATACATTTCGCCGATTTGCGCTGATAAACAAACTACTGATAAGCAGTTTAATGATGTGTCTTCATTTTTACTGAATCGAATCAGAAGCGCAGTGCTTTTTTTTGGAACCCATAATGAGCAATCTGTTTTAGATATTTTGAGTGAAATGAAAAAGTTAGGAATCAAAAACAATGATTCCAGAGTTTGGTTCGGACAATTGTATGGCATGAGCGACCACATTAGCTTCAATTTGGCAGATGAAGGTTATAACGTAGCCAAATACTTGCCTTTCGGGCCTGTGAAAGACGTGATGCCCTACCTCATAAGAAGGGCAGAGGAGAACACATCGGTAGCGGGACAAACCAATCGTGAGCTGGAATTGCTAAAAAAAGAAAGGGTTAGAAGAAAATTGGGCTAGTCTTTTGTGTTAAAGTTTTTAAATAAAGCCTTGTTTTCGCAGTTTTCGACTTCAAAATTTCCAACACTTGTTTCGATCATGTAAACTTTGCAAGAATCAACCTTGGTGTTGCTTCTCGAAAAATCAACCTTTGCCGTACTCAATAATTTTTCTACAGAAATAGAATCACTAAGGTTTTTGGGGAAATCATCATCAAAAAGGTGTTTTTTTAAACTTATGTTGTGCAACACTCTAGCCTGTGGGCCATAATGACATTTTGTGCGCTTTCCGCTTAAAAAGAAAGCCAAAATAATGAGCCCTATTGAAAATCCACCCAGATAATAACCCAATCGTTTGTAAAAATTCATGAAACAGTTGTTAATGTCAAACTTCTTGTATTTTCATTTAAAATGCGAATTTCAATGCGATGATATTTGTTGGGTAAAAAACTTGGCACACGTTCTGGCCACTCCACCAAGCATATATTTCCAGATTCGAAGTAAGATTCCACTCCAATATCCCATGCCTCAGACTCTGTTTCTAATCTATAAAAATCGAAATGATAAACGACTTGATCTTTGAGTTGGTATTCGTTTATCAAAGAAAAAGTAGGGCTAGATGGGGTATCTTCAACTTTCCAGGTTTTGCATAATGCTTTGATGAGTGTGGTTTTTCCAGCACCCATATCCCCATAAAAAAGGATGATTTTGTGCGTGAAGGCCTCCGAAAGTTTCTCGGCAATTTGTTGAAGTTCGGAGATATCGTATGTTAAAACCACTTTTTTTTTACAAAAGTAGTTACTTAGGCTGAAGAACCACAAACGGAATCAGCATTTCTTCTAGTGAAATTCCACCGTGCTGATAGGTGTCTTTGAAAAAATTCACAAAGTGATTGTAATTGGTTGGGTAAACCAAGTAAAAACTTTCTTTGGCAAACACATAAGAGCTTGTGAAGTTGATCTTTGGCAGCATGATAGTGGCTGGGTCTTCCACTGCCATCACGTCTTTCGATTCGTAGTTTAATCTTTTTCCGGTTTTGTATCGAATGTTAAGGCTGGATTCTCGATCACCAATGATTTTGGAGGGCTGATTAACATTTATGGTGCCATGATCGGTTGTTAATATAAGTTGAAACCCTTCTTTTTGAGCCCTTTTTAAGATTGAAATTAAGGGTGAGTTAGCAAACCAACTTTGCGTGAGTGAGCGATAAGCTTTGTCTGTGGATGCGAGTTCCTTAATGACCTCCATTTCTGTTTTAGCATGCGAAATCATATCAACAAAATTATAAACCAACACAACGAGTTCGTTTTCCTGGGTCGCCTGAAGGGTTTCGACGAGTTTTTTACCCGACTTTAAATTGGTGATTTTGTGGTATTGTAGTTTAACGTCTAAATTTAACCTTTGTATTTGAGCTTTTAAAAATTCTTCCTCAAACATGTTTTTACCCCCTTCATCTGTGTCGTTTTTCCACAGATTTGGGTGTTGTTTTTCCATCTCCAAGGGAGTTAATCCTGAAAAAATAGCATTTCGCGCATATTGGGTAGCTGTAGGTAAAATACTGCAAACGGTTTCTTCAGAGGTTTTGGAGAAAAATTGACGAATCTCAGGTTCAATCACGCGCCATTGATCATACCTGAGGTTGTCTATCACCAAGAGAAGGGTTGGTTTTCTTGACTCCAGGAGCGGACAAACTTTTTCTTTAAATATTTTGTGAGAAAGCGTTAGCTCGCAATGATCCTGAATCCATTCTTGATAGTTTTTTTCAACAAATCGACTAAATTGAGCATTGGCCTCATGTTTCTGACCTAAAAGAATTTCGAGCATGTCGGTTTCACCAATCTTATCAAGTTCCAATTCCCAAAAAATGAGCTTTTGATAAAGTTTACTCCAAGCTACTAGGGAATTGGCTTCCATCATTTCTAGAGCCAATTTTCTAAACTCTTGCTGATAGTTAGCGTTTGTTTTTTCGGCTACAAGTCGATTGTGATCAAGGTTTTTTTTGAGTGAGAGCAACAATTGATGTGGGTTTACAGGCTTAATGAGATAATCTGAAATTTTCGATCCAATGGCCTCTTCCATAATGCCTTCTTCTTCGTTTTTGGTCACCATAACAACTGGTAAATCGGGGTGGATGTTTTTTATGGCTTCTAAAGTTTCTAAACCAGACAAACCAGGCATGTTTTCGTCTAAAAAAACCAAATCAAAAGCAGATTCTTGCACAACATCAATCGCGTCGGAGCCACTCTGACAAGGCGTTATGGAATATTTTTTTTCTTCCAAAAACATAATATGAGGCTTTAGTAACTCAATTTCGTCATCAACCCATAGAATTTTAATCGATCGCATATTTGTACCTTTGCTTTATTAAATGTAGGACTTTGAGGCCCATCAACAAACTAAAAATATTAAACGATCCAATCTACGGATTTATTTCAATTCCCAATGCTTTAATTTTTGATCTCATAGAAGATCCTATTTTTCAGCGACTTAGAAGAATTTCGCAAATGGGACTTTCCTATTTGGTTTATCCTGGAGCACACCACACTCGTTTTCAGCACGCATTAGGTTGCATGCACTTGATAACCAAAGCTGTAAATGTTTTGAGAAGTAAAGGCGTTGAGATCTCGGATGAAGAATCTACCGCCTTGCAAGCAGCCATTTTGCTTCATGACATTGGACATGGACCTTTTTCACATGCTATTGAAAATAGTCTTGTAAAAGGCGTGCATCATGAGGACCTGTCGCTACATTTTATGCAACAATTAAACAAAAAATATCACGGTGCTTTAGAAATGGCGATTGCCATATTCACCAATCAATATCCAAGAAAGTTTTTAAGGCAACTCATTGCCAGCCAGCTCGACATGGATCGTTTAGATTATTTGCGACGTGATAGTTTTTTTACGGGGGTCACAGAGGGGGTTGTTAATGCCGAAAGACTGATCAGCATGCTTCATGTGAAAGACGACAGCTTGGTTGTTGAGGAAAAAGGAATTTATTCTATTGAAAAGTTTATCATCGCTAGAAGATTGATGTATTGGCAAGTATATCTTCATAAAACAAGCTTTGCTGCTGAACAAATTTTGGTTAAAATTCTAAACAGGGCACGCTTCCTATCAACAAAATCTACAGCATTGACCAGCAACATTCATTTAGATTTTTTCTTGAAAGAAAACTTCGAGGCAAATGCCATAACACCTTCGGCACTTCAGCACTTTGAAGCTTTGGATGACACAGATATTTTAGCAGCACTAAAACAATGGCAAAACCATGATGATTTTGTTTTGGCTAAGCTGTCGAATATGTTGGTGAACAGAAAACTTCCTCACATCCATTTTTCGAATGAGAAACCTGATGAAAAGATCTTAAATGATCTTGTTGGAGCATTCTCAAAACAACATAACGTAGATTTAAATACGGCCAAAAACTTTGTTTTTTCTGGAATCGTTGCCCATCAGGCCTACAACAATTTATCTGACCCTATTAAAATCCTATCAAAAGATGGAACATTAATGGATGTCGCAAAAGCATCTGACCAATTGAATATCAATGCGTTAACAACAAAGGTTGAGAAATATTTTATATGCCATCCAAAAAGTTGACTTCAATCTTTTTTTCCTAATTTTGCACGATGGAATTTACCGCAGCTCAAATTGCGTCCTTTTTAAATGGTACAGTTTATGGAAACAAAACCATTAAAATTTCTACGCTTTCTAAAATTGAAGAAGCTTCGGCTGGGAGTTTAAGTTTTTTAGCGAACCCTAAATACACCCCTTTTCTATACAGCACGGCAGCATCTGCTGTAATCGTTTCTAAGGATTTTGAGCCTGAAAAAACTTGTGCTTGCACACTCATCAAAGTGGAAAACCCCTACGAATCGTTTGCTACATTACTTCATAAATTTCAAAAATCGAATGACTCCAAAATTGGGGTTCATTCCACAGCAGTAATTGAAAAATCTTCCACCTACGGTGAAGCATTTTTTATGGGTGCTTTAGCCTATGTGGGTTCAGGATGCGAATTTGGAGACCGGGTTAAAATTCATCCTCAAGTTTTTATAGGCGATGGGGTGAAACTTGGTCATGATGTTCAGGTTTTTGCTGGCGCAAAAATTCTCGAAGATACCACAATTGGTGACCGAGTTGTGGTGCACGCTGGTGCTGTGATTGGTGCAGATGGTTTTGGTTTCAGCCCAAAATCGGATGGAACCTATAGCAAAGTTCCACAAACAGGTAATGTGATTATCGAAAATGATGTAGAAATTGGGGCGGGTACTACCATTGATCGAGCCACATTGGGTTCTACAATCATTCGAGAAGGCGTAAAGCTAGACAATATGGTTCAGATTGCCCACAATGTTGAAATAGGTGCGCACTCCGTAATTGCTGCTCAAGCCGGTATTTCAGGGTCTACTAAAATTGGATCTCATTGTCGGATTGGTGGGCAAACAGGAATAGCTGGCCATCTCACCATTGGTAATAACGTCCAAATTCAAGGACAATCGGGAGTTGTTAAAAGTCTCAAGGACGGGGCAAAAGTTCAAGGAACCCCAGCTATTGATTACAACAATTATTACAAGTCTTATGTTCATTTTAAGAATCTAGACAAGCACATAAAATTAGTCGAAAAATCCATCAAATCCCCCAATAATGAATAATCAACAAACAATCGTCAAGCCAGTGTCCCTAAAAGGGGTGGGGCTGCACACGGGAAAAGAAGTTACCATTACCTTTAAACCTGCCGAGCCCAACCATGGCTATGCCTTTTGCAGAGTAGATTTAGAGGATCATCCCATTATTGAAGCTGATTCTCAATATGTGATTAATACCCAAAGAGGCACCAATCTCGAAAAAAACGGTGTTAAAATTCAAACTTCAGAACACGTACTCGCAGCATTAGTAGGTCTTGAGATTGATAACGTTTTAATAGAACTTAACGCTTCAGAACCTCCGATTATGGACGGTTCATCTAAATATTTCATTGAAGCCCTAGAAAAAGCAGGCATAGCAAAACAGGATGCCGAAAGAGAAGAATATGTCGTAAAAGAAGTGATTTCTTATACTGATGAGGCCACAGGAAGCGATATCACTATTATTCCTTCGGATCATTATGAGGTAACAACCATGGTAGATTTTGGAACCAAAGTTCTTGGCACCCAGAATGCTACAATGAAAAGCATTACGCAATTCAAGAAGGAATTTTCAAATGCGAGGACCTTTAGCTTTTTGCATGAGATTGAGATGTTGCTCGAAAACGGACTCATTAAAGGAGGTGATTTAAACAACGCCATTGTTTATGTTGACAAAGCACTTTCGCCCGAAACCATGGAGCGATTAAAAGTAGCTTTCAACAAGGATAAAATTTCTGTAAAATCCAATGGAATTTTAGACAACCTTACGCTTCATTACCCTAACGAAGCTGCTCGCCACAAACTTTTGGACGTGGTTGGAGATTTAGCCCTAATTGGTACTCGAATTCGTGGAAAAGTAATTGCCAATAAGCCCGGACACTTTGTGAACACACAATTTGCCAAAAAAGTAGCCAAAATCATCAAAGCCGAAAAAAGAAATCGAATTCCTTCATTTGATTTACTGGCTCCTCCAGTTATGGATGTGAACCAAATCATGAAAGTTTTGCCACACAGACCTCCGTTCCTATTGGTAGATAAAATCCTAGAACTTTCTGATAAACACGTGGTGGGAATGAAAAACATAACCATGAACGAACCTTTTTTTGTTGGACATTTTCCTGGAGCTCCAGTGATGCCAGGCGTCCTTCAAATAGAGGCTATGGCACAAGCAGGAGGCGTTCTTGTGTTGAGTACTGTCCCCGATCCAGAAAATTATCTCACCTTCTTTATGAAAATTGACAATGTGAAATTCAAACATCCAGTAGTGCCTGGTGACACTCTGGTTTTCACCATGGAACTCATTACCCCAATTCGTCGTGGAATTTGCCACATGCAAGCTTATGCCTACGCAGGCGGAAGACTCACTACCGAAGCTGAAATGATGGCGCAAATCGTTAAAAGAAATTGATATGAATCAACCCTTGGCATACGTGCACCCTGGCGCCAAAATCGCTAAAAATGTCGTGATCGAACCTTTTGCCAACATCGAAAACAATGTCATCATTGGAGAAGGCACTTGGATTGGCTCCAATGTTACCATCATGGAAGGTGCTCGAATTGGAAAAAATTGTTCTATTTTTCCTGGATCAGTAATATCAGCTGTGCCTCAAGACCTTAAATTTGAAGGTGAAGAAACCACCGCTGTGATTGGTGATAACACCACCATTCGAGAATGTGTTACCATAAACCGGGGCACTACTTCAAGAATGAAAACGGTCATCGGCAGTCATTGCCTTATCATGGCCTACTCGCATGTGGCCCATGACTGTGTGGTAGGAAATCATTGTATATTTTCAAACAATAGTACCCTGGCCGGACACATTAACATTGGCGATCACGTGATTCTAGCGGGAATGACAGCTGTTCACCAATTTTGCTCAATAGGCTCTCATGCCTTTGTGGCAGGGGGATCATTAGTAAGAAAAGACATTCCACCCTTCGTGAAAGCTGCTCGAGAACCCATTTCCTATATGGGCATCAACTCTGTTGGACTTAGAAGAAGAGGGTTTACAACTGAAAAAATCAGAGAAATTCAAAACATTTATAGAATATTATATCAAAAAAACCACAACAATACCCAAGCACTTGAAATCATTGAAGGCGAAATGGAGGCCACCCCAGAACGGGATGAAATCATACAGTTTATAAGAGATTCTCAAAGGGGAATTATGAAAGGTTATTTTCAAAGTTAATTAGGCAATATGGCATCAACATCAGATATCCGCAAAGGCTTGTGCATTAAATTCAATCACGATATTTATAAAATCGTTGAGTTTTTACATGTAAAACCTGGAAAAGGTCCCGCATTTGTGCGCACCAAATTAAAGAGTGTTACTTCAGGTAAAGTCATCGACAACACTTTTTCTGCAGGTCATAAAATTGAGGATGTTCGTGTGGAAACGAACAAATTTCAATACTTGTATAAAGAAGGTGAGACCTATCACTTTATGAACACCGACGATTATGCTCAAATATCTCTTCAAGAATCTGCACTCGATAGTCCTGAATTGATGAAGGAAGGAGAAGTAGTCACCATTCTAATCAACACAGAAGACGGCCTGCCTCTATCAGTAGAAATGCCAGCGAGTGTCATCCTAGAAGTGACCCACACCGAACCAGGCTTGAAAGGAAACACCGCAACCAATGCCTCAAAACCCGCCACAGTTGAAACTGGGGCCTCTATAAACGTGCCTCTTTTCATTAATGAGGGCGACAAAATAAAAATTGACACTGAAAAAGGCGCTTACATTGAGCGTGCTAAAGAATAACAAAACTTAACTTAATGAGTGTTTTAGTAAACAAAAATTCAAAAATTATAGTACAAGGATTCACAGGAAGTGAAGGTACTTTTCATGCCGAACAAATGATTGCTTACGGCACCCCCGTAGTGGGTGGAGTAACCCCAGGCAAAGGGGGGCAAACACACCTTGACAAGCCTGTTTTTAATACCGTAGAAGAAGCTGTGCAAAAAACAGGAGCGGACACCTCCATTATTTTTGTTCCACCCGCTTTTGCAGCAGATGCAATAATGGAGGCCACCGATGCTGGTATTAAAGTAATCATCACCATTACTGAAGGAATTCCTGTTGGAGATATGGCCAAAGCCAATCACTACGTTAAGCAAAAGGGCGCCCGTTTGATCGGCCCTAACTGCCCTGGTGTGATCACTCCTGATGAAGCAAAAGTGGGTATCATGCCTGGTTTTGTTTTTAAGAAAGGTCAAGTGGGAATTGTTTCCAAATCAGGAACTTTGACCTATGAAGCCGCCGACCAAGTTGTGAAAGAAGGATTAGGAATTACAACGGCCATTGGAATCGGTGGTGACCCCATTATAGGAACCACAACCAAAGATGCAGTGGAATTGTTGATGAACGATTCCGAAACTAAATGTATAGTTATGATTGGTGAAATTGGAGGTCAACTCGAAGCCGATGCTGCACGCTGGGTAAAAGAAAACGGCAACGCCAAACCTGTTGTTGGATTCATTGCTGGAGAAACCGCCCCTAAAGGCAGGACTATGGGACATGCTGGTGCTATCGTAGGAGGTGCAGATGACACTGCTGAGGCCAAAAAAGCCATCATGCGCGAATGTGGTATTCATGTGGTTGATTCGCCTGCTCAAATTGGAAAAAAAGTTGCTGAAGTTCTGAATTTCTAAACCTTAAAATATGAAACTCTTAGAAGGAAAAGTAGCCATAATCACCGGAGCAAGCAGGGGTATAGGCAAAGGAATTGCTGAAGTATTCGCCCGACATGGTGCCCATGTAGCATTTACCTACAGTGCTTCCGTTGAAGCGGCTCAAAAGCTTGAAAACGAATTAACTGCCTATGGCGTTAAAGCCAAAGGCTACCAGAGCAATGCAGCTCACTTTGATGCAGCCCAACAACTGGCCGAAAATGTTGTTCATGATTTTGGTGCTATAGATATATTGGTCAACAATGCAGGCATTACTCGCGACAATTTACTCATGCGTATTTCTGAAGAAGATTTTGATACAGTAATCGAAGTCAATCTTAAATCTGTATTTAACATGACCAAAGCCGTGCAACGCACTATGCTAAAGCAGCGTCAGGGCAGCATCATCAACATGAGTTCAGTGGTGGGCGTAAAAGGCAATGCAGGTCAAACCAATTATGCTGCCTCAAAAGCAGGAATCATTGGGTTTTCTAAATCAGTAGCCTTAGAGTTGGGCTCGCGAAATATCCGGTCAAATGTCATTGCACCGGGATTTATTGAGACTGAAATGACTGCCCAACTTTCTGAAGAAGTGGTGCAAGGGTGGCGCAATGGCATCCCTCTTAAACGTGGAGGAAGCCCAGAAGATGTCGCCAATGCTTGTTTGTTTTTAGCCTCAGACCTTTCAGCTTACGTGACTGGTCAAGTGCTAAATGTGGACGGCGGAATGTTAACTTAAACCTTTAAATAATTTATCATGAAAACATTACCAAAAATCGGCCTTCCGGTCATTATTTTAATGCTAGTGCTCATTATTTTCATTTCTAAATCCTCTGTCAACATTGGATATGGAGAAGCTGGAGTGCTGTTTAGAACCTTTGGTGGCGGTGTTGTAACAGACAACGAACCCCTAGGCGAAGGTTTCCACATCATAGCGCCCTGGAACAAAGTGTATGTATATAATGTGAAACAACAAGAAATTTTCGAAGGAAACATGCAAGTCCTCTCTTCTAATGGGCTTGAAATTACCCTAGACGTTTCTGTTCTGTATCAACCCAAATATGAGCAATTGGGCTTGTTGCATAAAACCAAAGGAGAAAACTATGTGAATGTTGTTATCATTCCCCAAATTAGGGCTGTGGCAAGAAGTGTTGTTGGTCGCTACACCCCAGAACAACTCTATTCGACTAAAAGAGATGCCATTCAAAATGAAATCTTTGAAGAAACAAAAAAGAATGTTGATGACCAGCACATTCAGTTAAACGCCGTTTTGGTAAGAGATGTAACACTTCCCATTGCAATTAAAGAAGCGATTGAGCGTAAATTACGCCAAGAGCAAGAAGCGCTAGAATATGAATTTAGAATTGAAAAAGCCAAACAGGAGGCTGAGCGTCAACGAATTGATGCTGAAGGTAAGGCTGCTGCAAACCGCATTCTAAATGCATCATTAACCAGCAATATTTTAAAAGAAAAAGGCATCGAAGCTACTTTACAACTTTCTCAATCACCCAACGCCAAAGTCATTGTGATTGGTAGTGGAAAGGATGGGATGCCTATCATCTTGGGCAACCAATAATCATTTTTTTATACACAAAAGGGGGCTTACTTGTCCCCTTTTTTTTGTTTAAAATTTTAAAACTATGATTTTTTAGCTAGTTTTTTGGCTTGCTCAATCCAATCCTCTCTTTTGATTCTTCCTGGAAAGAAAGCCAATAAATGATCCAGTTTTTCTACATCTTCCTCAGATAAACGACTGAGTTGTTCAAAACTATAAATACCAAAATTGTGTAATTTTTCTTCGTTAAACGGCCCCACACCATTAATGATTTTGAGATCATCTCGCTGCTCTGGGTTTCCTTTTCCAATTTTTTCCCAATCAAGATCTTCAACCTGATAGTTAGGAGTTGGGGACTGACTTGCCAACGCTCCGCGTCGTTCTCTGCTTTTGGTTGCACGAATGTTTTGATCATTCCCTTTCTCTGTGTAAAGAAACTTTAAACGTTGATTTTCTTCATAACAATTTTCTAAGTCTTTGTTGTTTTTTCTGGAATAATATAAATAAGAAAAAAGCCATCCTATTATGAAGCATCCAATGGAAATGGCAACAAGCACCAAAAGCTCTAATTCGTTCTGCGGGAAGGGGGTGTTTTCTAACATATTATTTGGGTTTTAGTGGTTTATAGTCACGACAATGCGTCTGTTGTTTCTACGTCCGTTTGCCGTATTGTTATCAGCTACAGGCATCAATTCGCCTTTTGAATCAATGGTTATTTTTGAGGCCTCAACGCCTCTCGAAACAAAATAGTTTTTGACGTTTTCGGCACGTTGCATGGCTACCCAATAATTGGTTTCCTCTGGGCCTATGCTGTCTGAATGACCTGTGATGACCACCTTGGCATGGGGATATTTTTCAAGAAAATTCAATACATCACTACCATAACTTTCTAACATGTCATCCGCTTTAAAATCTGTTGAATCAAAATCACTGTAGAGTGTTTTGTTTGTCACAGACTCACCAGGCTGGGTGTAGAGCGAATCTGTTTGTATTGGCTCTGAGTCGAATTCATCTTCACCCACATCTAGCGGTGAAACGTTCAAAGAATCATGAGCCATATTAGTTTGGTTGTCCTTATTAGCCATTATATTGGAACGCTCAACGATCTCATTATTGGATGCTGAAAAGTTGTTGCTAGAAGAAGGGCAAATCCCCTTAATGTGGCATAAATAAAACCAATAGGAAACGCCCATCCAAAGAATTAAACATAATACTGCGGTGACTTTAAGATTCATTTTTTAAGTATTTTGAGCCATTAAATATAAGCATTTTTTGAAAATATGAATTTTAATCTAATGATTATCAATTCATTATTTAAATTTTAATGTAAAAATTATGAAAATAAAAAATGCTTATAAACACTTTTGAAATTTCAATTTTTAGCTGCATATTTGCAACTTCAATATGAAATCAATTACACACATCCATCATTCACTAGATTTAGCTCAAGCGAGTTGATGGTTGTTTTTACCATATACCAAACCCGTTTGAGCCATCAAACGGGTTTTTTTATTTGAATTAATATATATGAAAAGACTAAATATTGCCATTCAAAAGTCGGGGAGATTACACGAAGATTCTTTAGGGCTTTTAAAAAGCTGTGGAATTTCTGTTGATAACGGCAAAGACCAACTAAAGGCTAGTGCCAGCAACTTTCCATTAGATGTTTTTTATTTGCGCAATGGAGACATTCCTCAGTATCTAAGAGATGGCGTGGTGGATTTGGCCATTATTGGAGAAAACCTACTCATCGAAAAAGGAGAAGATTTACAAATTTTTGAGCGGCTGGGTTTTTCTAAATGCAAAGTTTCTATTGCCGTTCCAAGCGCTGATCATTATAACGATATAAAAGACTTAGAAGGAAAAAAAATTGCCACTTCTTATCCCAACACCGTTCAGAAGTTTTTGAAAAAAAACAAGATTTCTGCCGACTTACACATCATCAATGGATCGGTTGAGATTGCACCAAACATTGGTTTGGCAGATGCCATTTGTGACATTGTTTCAAGTGGTAGCACTCTTTTTAAAAACAACCTAAAAGAAGTTGAAGTGCTTTTTAGATCAGAAGCTGTTTTGGCAGGTTCCTCAAATGCCTTTCAAGAAAAAAAGGAAATAATAGAAACACTTTTGTTTAGGATACAATCTGTTTTAACAGCACGAAAATCAAAATATATATTGATGAATGTCCCGAACAATAAAATTGCAGAAATCAGCAACATCCTACCTGTACTCAAAAGCCCCACCATTTTGCCTTTGGCTCAAGAGGGGTGGAGTTCTTTACATTCTGTGATAGAAGAGGGCACTTTTTGGGAAGTCATTGATGCGTTAAAAGCTGCTGGCGCCGAAGATATTTTGGTATGTCCAATCGAAAAAATGGTACGATAGTGAACAAATTTTTTCAACCCAACAAAGCCACCTGGAGCAGGTTGACACAACGCGCAACCCAGAGCTATGAAGACTTAGAGCCACTTGTTCAACAAGTGTTTGACAGTGTGCGCCAAAAGGGAGACGAAGCACTTTTGACTTTTACCCAACAATTTGACGGTGTGACACTCAACAAAATTCAAGTTGATAAAGCAGCTATTGAACATGCAGCTACGCGATTGCCCATGCCACTTCAAACTGCGATTCAACAAGCCTATCAAAACATTACTGCTTTTCACGAAGCCCAAAAAACAGCTAAAGTTTTGATAGAAACCCAGCCAGGGGTTTTGTGTTGGCAGGAAAAAAAACCTATCGATAAGGTTGGACTTTATATTCCTGGCGGTTCTGCACCTTTGTTTTCGACATTACTTATGTTAGCCATTCCAGCAAAATTGGCGGGCTGTAGAGAACTAGTGTTGTGCACCCCTCCAAACAAAGAGGGCGAAATTGCTGATGCCATACTCTATGCTGCAAAAATTTGTGGAGTAGAGCAAATTTTCAAAGTAGGCGGCATCCAAGCGATAGGGGCCATGACCTTTGGAACCGAAACAATACCACAAGTTTATAAAATTTTTGGCCCTGGAAATCAGTTTGTTACTGTGGCCAAACAACAAGCAACACGCCATGGCGTTGCTATCGATATGCCCGCCGGGCCAAGTGAACTTTTGGTGGCAGCCGACAATACGGCCAATCCCATTTTTGTAGCATCCGATCTACTCTCTCAGGCCGAGCATGGTCCAGACAGTCAAGTGATTTTGGTAACTACTTCTAAGAAGTTAATTGATGAAGTAGCTCTTGAAATCGATAAACAAATCTTGGAATTGCCCAGAAAAGAAATTGCAGAAAAGGCCATTGAAAACTCAAGTTTAATTTATTTTGATTCTGATGAACAGGCCATAGACTTTGTTAATGAATACGGTCCAGAGCACTACATTATAGCAGTGAAAAATGAAGAAAAATATGTGAGCGAAATCAGAAATGCAGGCTCAGTTTTTGTAGGTCACTTCACTCCCGAAAGTGCCGGAGACTATGCCTCTGGCACCAATCACACCTTACCCACAAATGGTTATGCCAAACAATATAGCGGTGTTCATTTAGATAGTTTTATGAAAGCCATCACCTTTCAAAAAATTTCAAAAGAAGGCCTTCAAACCATTGGGCCAGTCATTGCATGTATGGCCGAGGCTGAAGGGCTTCAGGCACACAAAAATGCCGTCACACTAAGATTGAAAGAGAATCTATGAAAACAGCATTCAATTTGATAGATTGGGTAAGGCCTTCTGTAGCCAAGCTAAAACCTTACTCCTCGGCTAGAGATGAATTTAGTGAATCTTCTGAAGCACACATTTTTTTAGATGCTAACGAAAATCCCTATCAAAATCAATTCAACCGCTATCCCGACCCACAACAAGGGGCATTAAAGGCCTTAATTTCAGAAATTAAAGGGGTTAAGCCCAAAAATATTTTGATTGGAAATGGGAGTGATGAAGTGTTGGATTTAATCATGCGTGCGTTTTGCGAACCTCGTCAAGATGAAGTGATGATTTTGCCCCCAACCTATGGGATGTACCAAGTTTTGGCCAATGTGAATGATGTTAAAATTATTGAAATTCCCCTTACACCAACCTTTCAACTCAACACTGAAGCTGTTCTAGAAAAAATTTCAACTCAAACCAAAATTATTTTCCTTTGCTCTCCAAACAACCCCTCTGGTAATTTACTTCAGAGCGATGCAATAGAAACCATTCTTCATGATTTTCAGGGGATAGTGGTGATTGATGAAGCCT
>CAYZFD010000009.1:0-12251 GCA_964477735.1 uncultured Flavobacteriaceae bacterium | reverse complement strand
CGATTTACCATCGGAACTCCAAAGGAAAATGACAGTCTAATTCAAGCACTAAACAATTTGTGATGATGAAAAAAGTATTATTTATTGATAGAGATGGTACTTTGGCTCTTGAGCCTGAGGATTTCCAGTTAGACGCATTGTCTAAACTCACTTTTTACCCAAAGGCATTTACTTATTTGGGTAAAATTGCCCAAGAGTTGGACTATGACATTGTAATGGTAACCAACCAAGATGGTTTGGGAACTGATCGATTTCCTGAAGAAAATTTTTGGCCGGTACAAAATTTTCTATTGAAAGCCTTTAAGAATGAAGGCGTTGAATTTAATGAAGTGCTAATTGATCGTTCGTTCCCAGAAGACAATGCTCCAACACGAAAACCAAGAACAGGCATGTTGACTGCCTACATGGATAACTCACAATATGATTTAATAAATTCTTATGTAATTGGAGATCGTTTAACAGATATGGAGTTGGCTAAAAACTTGGGAGCAAAAGGAATCTTTATTAACAACGATGAATCATTAGGAATAAACGAAACCTCAGGTGAGTCCTTGACCGAAACCATATCGCTCAACACAACAGATTGGGAAGAAATTTACAACTTTTTAAAGCTTAAAAACAGGACAGCATCGTTGTGTCGTAAAACAAACGAAACCAACATCCAAATTGACTTGAATTTAGATGGCATTGGAAAAAGTAAAATCAATACAGGTATTGCCTTTTTCGACCATATGCTCGATCAGCTAGCCCGACATGGTCAAATGGACCTAACGATCGAAGTTCAAGGAGATTTGGAGGTTGATGAACATCACACCATTGAAGATACGGCCATAGCCTTAGGCGAAACCTTTTCGATGGCATTAGGCCAAAAATTAGGAATAGAGCGCTATGGGTTCTGCTTGCCAATGGACGATTGTTTGGCTCAAGTGGCTATAGATTTTAGTGGCAGGAACTGGTTGGTTTGGAAGGCAGATTTTAAACGTGAGTTTGTAGGTAAAATGCCCACAGAAATGTTTATGCACTTTTTTAAGTCGTTTACTGATGGTGCCAAAGCCAATTTGAACATTAAAGCCGAAGGCGAAAATGAGCACCACAAAATTGAGGCCATTTTTAAGGCATTTGCCAAAGCCATTAAAGCTGCTGTGAAACGCGATCCTGAAAAAATGATCCTCCCCTCAACAAAAGGCCTGTTGTAGCCATGAAAACAGCCATAATAGATTACGGAGCCGGTAACATTCAAAGTATTCAATTTGCTTTGAAACGCCTGGGTGTTGATGCTTTTTTATCGTCAAATGCCCAAGAAATTGCAACTGCAGATCGTGTCATTTTTCCTGGCGTTGGAGAAGCTAGTTCTGCTATGAAAAAGCTCAAACTAACTGGTTTAGATAAACTAATTCCAACACTCAAACAGCCTGTTTTAGGAATTTGTTTGGGCATGCAGCTCATGTGTGCTTCAACTGAAGAAGGGAACACCAAAGGTTTAGGAATTTTTGATGTGCAAGTGAAGCGTTTTTCAAATACCTTAAAAGTGCCGCAAATGGGCTGGAATGCCGTCAATAATCTTAAAGGTTTGTTTTTTAATA
The DNA here is from genome assembly GCA_964477735.1 of uncultured Flavobacteriaceae bacterium. Classification (GTDB taxonomy): domain Bacteria; phylum Bacteroidota; class Bacteroidia; order Flavobacteriales; family Flavobacteriaceae; genus CAYZFD01. The sequence continues at coordinate 10,668 of CAYZFD010000009.1, read as the reverse complement.
GTGTTTCGGAAAATGAATATGTATATTCGGTTCACAGTTATTACGCTCCTTTGTGCAAACAAACCATTGCCCAAACTCACTACGGACTTCCCTATAGTGCAGCTTTGCAAAAAGATAATTTTTTGGGCGTACAGTTTCACCCTGAAAAAAGTGGGGAAGTGGGTGAACGGCTATTGTCGAATTTCATAAACCAGACAATATGAGAATAATTCCCGCTATTGATTTAATTGATGGACAATGCGTTCGTTTATCTAAAGGAGATTATGACACCAAAAAGGTTTATAATGAAAACCCACTTGAAGTAGCCAAAAAATTTGAAGATCATGGGATCACACATTTGCATTTGGTGGATTTAGATGGAGCTAAAGCACAACATATTGTCAACCATAAAGTGTTGTACAATATCGCCAAAAAAACAAATTTAAAAATTGACTTTGGAGGCGGGTTAAAATCAGATGACGATTTGCGTATTGCTTTTGAATCTGGTGCTTCTCAAATCACCGGTGGAAGTATTGCAGTGAAAGACCCCATTTTGTTTAAGAGCTGGATTGATCAATTTGGTGCATCATGCATTATTTTGGGTGCCGATGCGCTCCATGAAAAAATAGCCATTCACGGATGGCAAGAAAGCGCAGGAATAGATTTAATTCCCTTTGTTCAAGAATATCAGCAAAAAGGAATCGAATATGTGATTTGTACAGATATAGGAAAAGATGGCATGCTGGCGGGTCCATCCTTTGATTTGTATGAACGTTTGCTAGATCAAGTATCCAATATCAAACTTATTGCCTCGGGTGGTATTTCGTCTTTTGAAGAACTTCCTAAGCTTGCCAAAATGGGTTGTGAAGGCACCATTATTGGTAAAGCGATCTACGAAGGTAGAATCACACTAAAACAACTCGAACAATTTATTTTAGAATAGGATGCTCACCAAAAGAATTATACCTTGTTTAGATGTCAAAAACGGTCGCACTGTAAAGGGTGTTAATTTTATTAATTTACGTGATGCTGGAGATCCAGTAGAATTGGCTGCCACCTATGCAAAAAATGGTGCTGATGAGCTGGTTTTTTTAGATATTTCTGCCTCTGAAGAAAAACGTAAAACACTCGCAGATATGGTATATCGCGTGGCGGAGCAAATCAATATCCCATTTACAGTGGGAGGTGGTATTGCTTCTGTTGAAGATGTGGATCTTTTACTAAAAAATGGAGCTGACAAAGTTTCTATTAACTCAGCAGCAGTTAAAAACCCAGATTTAATCAATGAACTTTCCTCGAAGTTTGGCAGCCAATGTGTGGTTGTGGCCATTGATGCTAAGCAAATTAATGGGCACTGGAAAGTGCATTTGGTTGGCGGAAAAGTGCCTACTGATATTGATCTTTTTGAGTGGGCTATTGAAGTGGAAAAACGAGGAGCTGGTGAGATTTTATTTACCTCAATGGATCATGATGGCACCAAAAACGGCTTTGCCAATGAAGCCCTAGCCAAAATATCTACAACAGTGAATATACCAGTCATTGCTTCTGGGGGAGCGGGAGCAATATCTCATTTTTACGATACCTTCGTTGAAGGAAAATCTGATGCAGCCTTGGCGGCCAGCATCTTTCATTTTAAAGAAATTGAAATTAGTGCTTTGAAAAAAGCTTTACACACACAACAAATACCCATAAGGTTATGAAACCAAATTTTGAGAAAAATATTGACGGTCTGTTGCCTGTAATCGTTCAGGATGCCAACACACGAAAAGTACTTATGCTCGGTTATATGAATGCCGAAGCATTAGAAAAAACAAAAGAAACTGAACGGGTTACTTTTTATAGTCGAAGCAAAAAGCGATTGTGGACAAAGGGGGAGGAGAGCGGACATGTTCTGCAATGTATAAATATTCAAATAGATTGCGATAGCGACACACTACTCATCCAAGCAAAACCAAAAGGCCCTACTTGCCACCTTGGGACTGACACCTGTTGGGGGGATCAAAACACAGCCTCATTCGGCTTTTTATCTGATCTAGAAACCATTATTCAACAAAGACTAGACAATAAACAAGAAGGGAGTTATGTAGTTTCTTTGTTTGAAAAAGGAATCAACAAAATTGCACAAAAAGTAGGAGAGGAAGCTGTAGAAGTAGTCATCGAAGCTAAAGACAATAATGACGATTTGTTTTTAAACGAAAGTGCGGATTTGCTTTTTCATTTCTTGCTTTTGCTCAAAGCCAAGGGCTTCGAGCTAAACGATGTCATTCAGGTTTTAGAAAATAGACATCGATAGTTTTTTGTAAATTGCATACTTAATTCATCAAAGCATTTTATGAACACTGTCATCCCCAAAGAAACATGGTCTTTTCTAAAGGCATTGGATCAAAACAACAACAAAGTTTGGTTTGAGGAAAATAAACCCCTTTTTAAAACCATTGAATCCAAAGTAAAGGAATTTGGATATGCTGTAGAAAATGCTATGAATGAGCATGATCAAATCAGCAAAACAAAGCTCTTTCGTATTTACAGAGATGTTCGTTTTTCTAAAGATAAAACACCCTATAAAACGCATTTTGGAATTGCATTTACTCGAAAGAAACCCGCACTCAGAGGGGGCTATTATATCCATTTAAAACCAGGAAACTCGTTTATTGCTACTGGCTTTTGGAACCCCAACAAAGAAGACTTGTTTAGAATTCGGAAGGAGTTTGAACTCGATGCTGCAGAATTTAGAAGTTTATCCAATAAAAAAACCTTTCTCAACGCCTGGGGGTCATTGGAAGGCGACGAAGTAAAAGTGGCTCCTAAAGGCTTTTCTAAAGACGACCCCAACATTGATCTTATCAAGAAAAAACAGTTCATTTTTGTGCACCAATATGCCGATGAAGAGGTGCTTTCTGCTACATTTATTAAAGATATCAACCAACGTTTTCAAGCCATTCGCCCATTTTTTGATTATATGAGCGAAGTGCTCACCACAGATTTAAATGGCATTTCATTGCTCTAAATAACTTTTTTTAGCGGACGCTCAAACAACTGAATCTGATCTTTGAGTCTATTGCAAATCATGTTTATCATTCTTTTGTTTAGAGATGAAGAGAACCGACTGTAGGTTTCATATTCCGAAACAGTGAATTGGCCAATCATCATGCCCTTGATGGCATTTCTGAATTTTTGGTCTTTAAAGAGCGCATTTTCAATATAAGCCAACCTTTTTTCAAGTCCAAGATCATAAAAAACATTTTTATGCTTGGCGATATAATGTTGGAAAACCACCATTATCAAGGGATTTTGAAGTTTAATTATTGGTCTGAGCGTCTGGTTCTGAAAAAGTTCCTCTTCACCAGTACTGCCATCATTTTGATGGATTTTAATCTCTGGGCGAATGCGTAAAAGATTGTGATGGCGATCGTTCATAATTAAGTTTTTTTAAAAATAAAACTAGATTTTGGAGTGTTCGAATCAAAATTTAAAACGTTTTCCACAATCTTGCTAACACTCTGAAAAACACTATTGAGAATTTTCCTCTAAAATAGCGGCCAACAATCCATTTTCATAAGCGTCGTTTTTTAATTGCCAAAACATAATGCCTCCCAAGCCATGTTTTTTGGCATATTTTGTTTTGGCTTTCACAGAAATTGAGTCGTCGAAAGTGATAAACTGGCTTTTTTCAGGATGGTATCCATAGGGCGCGTGGGCTACAGTATCTCTAAAAAATTGAAAGCCTTGTGTTTCGTTATTAAAATTTTTTCTACCCACCCCTTTTAGGAATTGCCCCTCTTGGTATAAGCCATTATTTTGAGATGAAACTTGCTCCCAAACTCGGCCATAAAAAGCAGCCCCTATCACTAATTTTTGTGCTGGAATCCCCATGGCAATTAGTTGCTGAATACATTGATCTGCTGAGCGATGTTGATCTGTCGTAGAATAGAGTGGCGTGTGGTGTCCTGTGACCTGACTATACCCTCCAACCAAATCATAACTCATAATATTAACATAATCGACTAAAGGCATAACAGTGGGCCAATCAATTGAATTTTCTACAAACGAAGGAAAGCCTCCAGCAGCAAAACTGATGACCGGTGTTGAACCTAATGTTCGCCTCAGAGTCTTCACCAATAAACTAAAATTTTCGCGATCTGCTTTTTTGTAGGGATGCCCAGGAAATCCAGAGATTGCAGGATATTCCCAATCCAAATCAATTCCATCAGCCCCAAATGATTCAAGAATTTCTTTGGTAGATTCTGCAAATTCATCCCGACCATTTTTTGTTTCAAAAACGTCTGAACAACTTTTACAACCGCCCCAACCCCCAAGACTAACCAACACTTTTAGGTTTTGGTGTCTTGTTTTTAATCCAACAAGTTGACGAAGTGTGAGGCTGTCGGCTGCATTGTCTATAGCCAATCGATTCCCCTTTAAATGCAAAAAACTATAGATCAGTTGATCGACGCCATTAAGGTTGTAGTTTTCGATTTCTTCGCCATCACCAGAATAATAGGCAATGACTTGTAGTTTATGCTTTGCAAAAGTTTCAGGCTGTTGTTTGTTTTGGCAAGAAAACAAAAGAAAAGTGCTAAAAAAGGCAAATGTATAGGTCGAGATCAGTGGTTTCATCATAAATAGGTTTTTGTAAACTTATGAAAAAATCTATTTCTTATGAAATCAAAAAAAAAGCAGCCATATAGACTGCTTTTTTGGAATGAAAAAAAAGTTTTAATTAGTTGGAGGCTGCTTTCATGCCTTGTTCAATTAAATCATAGAATTGATCTAATTTAGGAAGCACTACAATGCGTGTGCGACGGTTTTTAGAGCGGTTAGCCGAAGTGTCGTTATCGGCTACTGGAACATAATAACTTCTACCAGCAGCAGTCATTCTTTCGGGTTGAACGCCAAACTCATTTTGAAGAACTCGAACCACAGAAGTTGCGCGCTTCACACTCAAATCCCAGTTGTCAAGTAAAACTTCGTTTTTAATTGGAACATTATCCGTGTGGCCTTCTACTAAAAATTCAATTTCAGGTTTGTCGAGCACAACTTTAGCCACTTTGCCAAGCACTTCTTTTGCACGAGGTGACACATTGTAACTTCCGCTATTAAACAACAATTTGTCTGAAATAGAAATGAAAACCACTCCTTTTTCAACATTCACCTCGATGTCTGAATCATTGATGTCAATCAGTGCACCTTTAAGGCTTGTGACAAGTGCTAGGGTCACAGAATCTCTTCTAGTTACAGCATCTTGCATTCGACGAATGGTGATGTCTTTTTCACGAATACTTTCTAATGAACGCTCAAGGTTGTCAGCACCTTTTTGGGTTAAGGTAGTGAGGTTGCCCATGTTGTTGATTAAATCTTGATTGTTCGCCTTAAGAAAGGACACTTGGTCTTTCAATGTCGCTAGAGAAGCTTCAGAGGAAGTACGTGCTTCCTCGCAAGCGTTTAGCTTAACAGTGGCTGTATTTAATAAGTCTTTTGTTTTTTGATGTTGATTTTCTAGTGCAGCATATTTTTTTTGTGACACACAAGAGGACGCTAAAATGGAAACGACCAGTCCGAAAAGAGCAATTTTCTTCATTGTTGAATTTTAATTTATTATACAAAAATAACAGTAAATCAGTAAAAAGATTGTGTTGATAGGCAAAATTATTTTTTTCGAATCGTTTGAAAAGTTTTTTTAAAAAATATGAAACGTTGTATGAGGATCGAATTTACAAAAGCATAGCCAGTGATGTTAAACTTTTGACGTTTTTTTAACATCTTGGTCAGTTTTAAAAAGAACACAAAATGTGCCTTAACAATTGCTAACAACTTGATTGGCTGACCTTTAACTAAAAAACGAAATGCTGCAGGTGCATCTAAAACAAGTCTAAGGAAGAGTGTAGAGAATAGGCAACTGGTAGGTAAATTTTTGGCTAGCGTGTATAAAGAATTTCGAAAGTTTAAATATGTTTTTTGAAAACTATGTTCTGCCAAGGTGCCTCCACCAACATGATAAACTGTTGCACTAGGCACACAAAACACTTGATAGCCCTTAGATTGGAGACGCCAACAAAGGTCTATTTCTTCAAAATGAGCAAAAAAATCACTATCAAAACCTCCAACTTCCCAAAAACAAGAGGATCTCACAAACAAACATGCACCCGATGCCCAGAAAACAGGGACAGTATCCTGATATTGGCCATTGTCCTTTTCGATGTGATCAAAAATTCTACCTCTACAAAATGGATACCCCAAAGCATCAAGATAACCACCTGCAGCCCCAGCATATTCAAAAAATTCAGAGTTTTTTAAATCAAGAACTTTTGGCTGAATAGCAGCTGTGCTTGCATTGTTTTCGAAATGTTTTTCTATAGGGGCTAACCAGTTTTCGGAAACCAAAACGTCGGAATTTAGTAAGCAATAATAGTCCGCTTCAATTGTTGATAGTGCACTGTTATAGCCGCCTGCATATCCTAAGTTTTCATCAAGTTCGATAGTTTGGATTGTTGGAAAATTGGACTTGACATAGGGCAAAGAATCGTCGGTTGAGGCATTATCCACTACATAGACAGCTTTCCCATTACTGTGTTTTAAAACCGAAGGCAAATACTTTTCCAACAAATTGCGCCCATTCCAATTTAGGATTACGATTGCCAATTTCATAAATTGTCGAATTGTGGTAATGATTCTAGAAACTGATAGGTTTTTTGATCATAATTCATCTTGCAAAAATAGTGATTCATCCCATTGGTAAGCATTAACAAATCGGCCTTTAGACTCAGGTTGTATCGAGCGATTTGATCGAACACTGCTTGTGTGATATTGACCGTTGGTGACTTACATTCGACGAGAAGCTTAACGGTTCCATCAAGATTGTAAACAACGACATCGAAACGCTTTTTTGTGCCATTAAGGTCTAGGGATTTTTCTACAGCCATCCGAATTGTGGGCGCATTTTTTTCGTTGATGAGAAATTGTATGCAATGCTGGCGCACCCATTCTTCGGGGGATAGAAACACAAACTTTTTACGAACAGGATCAAAGATATGGCGTTTATTTTCCTTAATTTTGAAACGAAACGAACCTGGTTTAAAGTTCAATAACTGCATACACAAAATTGCAAAAATTATCTTGAAAAAGATGGATGAGGTAAATCAATTGGTTAAAGCCATCAAATCGCGACAATTTGCTCCCGTCTATTTGCTCATGGGCGAAGAGCCTTATTATATCGATCGAATTTCTCAATTGCTTGAAAATGAAGTGCTTAATGAGTCGGAGCGGGATTTTAACCAATCTGTTTTATATGGTCGTGAAGTGTCTATAGATCAAGTAGTGAGTGCGTGTAAACGTTTTCCGATGATGGCTGATCACCAATTGGTGGTTTTAAAGGAAGCACAAAATCTCAATAAAACGATTGATCAACTCGCCGATTATGTCGAAAATCTTCAACCTTCAACCATCTTAGTCGTTTGCTATAAATACAGTAGCATCGATAAGCGAAAAAAATTATATAAATCAATACTTCAAAATGGTGTAGTTTATCAATCAAAAAAACTCTACGAAAATCAAGTTCCCGACTGGATTCGAAGCGTATTGTCTAGTAGGTCATACGAAATTGAACCCAAGGCTGCAGCTTTGTTGGTGGAGCACCTAGGCACTGATCTATCCTTAATCGACAATGAACTACAAAAGCTACAATTAATTGTTCCTAAATCTGAAAAAATCACCTCCGATCATATCGAAAAGAACGTGGGAATCAGTAAAGACTTTAACAATTTCGAGCTTATAAAGGCATTGGGAGTTGGGGATAGGGTTCGTGCATTTAGAATCATCCGCTATTTTGCACAAAACCCCAACAGCAATCCTGTTGTAGTGACTTTAGGGTTGTTATTTAATTTTTTCAGTCAATTGCTTCAATTTCACGGTTTAGACAATCACAATCCGAGCCATGTGGCTCAGGTGCTTGGAATTAACCCTTATTTTGTTAAAGATTATCAGCTAGCAGCCAAACACTACCCCATGAAATCTGTTGCGCCAATTTTAAATTCTATTCGCAATTGTGATATGCGCAGTAAGGGTGTTGGAGGAAGCAATTTAGGTCCTTCAGACTTACTCAAACAACTCATATCAGAGATATTTCAGTTTGTTAAATAAGTGGAGGAAAGTTTTTGGGATCTACCTCGTGCATCATTTCGTAGGCAGTTTCGATGATATCATCAACAGAAGGCTTAGAAAAGTAGTCTCCATCAGATCCATAGGCAGGTCTATGGGCTTTGGCTGTGAGTGTTTTGGGTTTGCTGTCTATCCAACGATATCCTTCTTGAGTTTCAAGAATTTCTTGTAGTATATAGGCCGAAGCACCACCAGGGACGTCTTCGTCAACTACTAAAATTCGATTGGTCTTTTTTAGACTTTTCACAATGTCTTGATGAATATCAAAAGGTAGTAAGGATTGAATGTCGATCACTTCTACTTCAATTCCTAAATTCGATAGGGATGTGGCTGCTTCTTGAACCAACCTCAAGGTAGAACCATAGGAAACTATGGTGAGCATATTCCCTTCTCGAAGGGTTTCAACTGTGCCCAGGGGCACATAGAAATCGCCTAAATTGGTGGGCATATTTTCCTTTAATCGGTAACCATTTAGGGATTCTATAACCAGTGCAGGGTCGTCGCCTTTTAGGAGCGTATTGTAAAAACCAGCAGCTTGTGTCATGTTTCTGGGTACCAAAATATGGAGTCCTCTAAGCAGGTGAATAAGCCCCCCCATAGGAGACCCAGAGTGCCAAATTCCTTCTAGGCGATGCCCTCGTGTTCGAATAATTAGAGGTGCGTTTTGCCTTCCGAAAGTTCTATAATGCAAACTTGCCAAATCATCACTCATGATCTGCAAAGCATAAAGAACGTAATCTAGATATTGTATTTCTGCAATGGGTCTGAGCCCACGAAGTGCCATACCGATTCCTTCCCCAATGATTGTGGCTTCACGAATGCCGCGATCGGCCACTCTTTCCTCGCCAAATTTCGATTGCAAGCCTTCCAAACCTTGGTTCACATCCCCCAATTTTCCAGCATCTTCTCCAAATATGAGCAAGTTGTTGTGTTTTTCTAGGAGTTGTTCGAAATTGTCTCTTAACACAATTCTGCCATCAACCAAATTTGGAGTGGGAGCATAGGTTGGTTTTGTGGTTTCCACAAACATCGGACTGCTCTTAAACTCACTGTATAACAAAGAACTGTATTTGGGTTGGAGTTCATTTTTATACTGCGCAATCCAGGTTTTTAGCGCATCCTTAGCATTCGATTGTTCTTGGGTAATCATTCTAAGGACTCCTCTCGAGGTTTTGAGAATATCAGATCGTGTGGGCTCTTTTTCGCTAACTAAAGTCTGAATTTCTTTTTTAATAAAAACGCCCTTGCTCGATACTGGAGTTAGTTTTTCGAGTAAAGACACGCAAGTCTTACGTTCGTCTAAGATAGGAGACAAATAGCTGTTCCAGGCATCTTGTTTGGCTTTACGAACGGCCAACTTAGTCTCTTTTTCGATTTCAACCAATCTTTCTTCGTCAGCGATCCCATTTTCAAGTATCCATGAACGCATTTTAAGCAAGCCATCATTTTCTTTTTCCCACTTTAAACGTGCTTCGCTTTTGTAGCGTTCGTGCGATCCAGATGTAGAATGACCCAAAGGTTGGGTGAGTTCTTCAACATGAATGAGCACAGGAATGTGCTCCTGACGGGCCAACTCACCAGCATAGGTATAGGCAGACACAAGGGCAGGGTAGTCCCAGCCTTTAACATTAATTATTTCGAATCCTTTTTGATCGTTGTTACGTTCAAAGCCACGAAGGGCCTCGGAAATGCTTTCCTTTATGGTTTGTAGGTTGTTATGCACAGAAATACCGTAATCATCGTCCCAAACACTAAGCACCATAGGAACTTGAAGTACTCCAGCAGCATTCATCGCTTCGAAAAACAAACCTTCACTAGTGCTGGCATTTCCAATGGTTCCCCAAGCCACTTCATTCCCTTGGATTGAGAAATTCTCGTTCTGAAATGCTTTCACATGTCGATAGAGCTTTGAAGCATGTGCCAGCCCTAACAATCTGGGCATTTGGGCTGCCGTGCAGGAAACATCAGAACTTGAATTGTATTGTTGTGTTAAATTTCGCCAGCTTCCATCAGAATTCAGACTGGGTGTGTTAAAATGACCTCCCATTTGCCTACCAGCAGACATAGGCTCTGCTTCGATGTCGGTATGGGCATACAATCCTGCGAAAAGCTGTGTGGGGGTTAATTCGCCAATGGCCATCATAAAAGTTTGATCTCGATAATAACCCGATCGAAAATCCCCTTTTTGAAAAGCTTTTGCCATTGCAATTTGAGGGAGTTCTTTTCCGTCACCGAAAATGCCAAATTTTGCTTTGCCTGTCAACACCTCTTTTCTGCCGAGTAAACTAGTTTCTCTACTAAGAGATGCTAGTTTGTAGTCTTCAAGCACTTCTGCTTGAAAATCTGAAAAGGTTATTTTAACTGCAGCTTTTTTGGGATTATGCATTCGTTGTTTTTGGCTCGGCAAAATTACAAAATTAGAAGTGATTTTTGAACCAAAGCTCTAAAACAGTACTTGATTTGTATTAATTCCTAGAACCATCTTCGTGTCACCAACTTGCTAAGTGTCTGAAAATCAACAGCTACAACAAATCT